>NZ_CP025025.1:2202684-2534270 GCF_002874535.1 Mesobacillus jeotgali | reverse complement strand
TTTTATAAAAGCAATGAATATTGCATTTGATGTAAAGGAAACGAGATCATTCATTAAGGCAAGACTCGTATCAATAATGCTGACATTTGGACTGATTTTGGCATTTGTAGTTGCGCTCCTATTGCCTGTATTCGGAAGAGTCATATTGGATACAGTGCAATCAATCATCCAAATTCCAGAACCATTTGATATTGTGTTCAACATTGTAAGATGGGTAGTTGCGATTGTCGTTATGGCAGCGGTATTGGCAGGTTTATATCGAGTAGCTCCAAATAAACATTATCCATTTAAGCATGTAATACCAGGAGCGATTTTTGCAACTGTTGTCTGGCAGCTGATTTCCCTTGGATTTTCTTTTTACGTCAGTAACTTTGGAAATTATTCAGCCACATATGGCAGCATCGGTGGTGTTATCGTATTGATGCTCTGGCTGTTCCTGACCGGACTTGCCCTTGTTCTTGGAGGAGAAATCAATGCGATTTACCATAGAGAAAAAACGGGTGAGGAACCAGTCGAAGAGCATGCTGCTTCAGTAAATAGTTAAGGCTTTTTTCGTAAACTTTGTAGCTTACTCAACCAAAAGTAAAAATTGGCTACTGAATTTTGACGAGTTTTATGTCTTCAGAACAATCAATGCGAAAACAATCATATATAAAAACAGCAGATTTTTCTGCTGTTTTTTGTTTATTTTATAAAGTTTACCCAAAAGAGAATGGAAGGGAAAATCGCTTCCGATAATCAATAAAGTAATTCATATACTTCATTTAATTGCTGTGCACGTTTTTCATCCAGTTCATTTTTAGCATACTCAATCGCTTCAGGGAGGATTTTATTCAAAAATTCTATTTCTTCAGCCGTAAGGTCCCTGACAAAGTCACCTTCAGAAGGGTAATCGCCTTGTTCTAAGCGTTGATAAATCCTCTTGCTAAGTGGATATGTCTCTGTGTAATTGGAAATGATTTCGCGTAAATAAGCCTGTGTTTTTTCCATGGTTTACTCCTTGAAGTATTCTTTGAATTGTTCAGAATCGGTGATTTGATCGTTTTTAAAATAAGGATTATTCTCTGTTGCATCACTTGGATCCAGATTTGTCTTTATGACCAGTTGCGGTCCATTTGCGGGTTCTGCCATAACTCGGTCTGTCATTTCTTTGAAATCAGGCAGGTTTTTATTTCCGGGCTGTTTATTTTCCATTTTCAACACCTCCATTTTATAAGTTGCTTTATTGAAGGGTAGTTTATGTACAGGGATAATTATTGGAAAAGCTTCCATACGTGTTTTCTCTGATAACTTGGAGGGAAACATAAAATGGACTTTACTGGAATGGGGTGTCGAATTATGAAAGCAGTTACTTATCAAGGTTCTAAAGACGTACAAGTGAAAAATGTAGAAGCACCCAAAATAGAACATGAACAAGATATGATCATTAAAATTACCTCTACAGCAATTTGCGGATCTGACCTCCATCTTTATCAAGGCAATATGCCTCTTCGTCCAGGCTACATAATCGGGCATGAGCCAATGGGTATTGTAGAAGAAGTGGGCCCAGGAGTGAAGAATTTGAAAAAAGGAGATCGTGTTGTCATTCCTTTCAACGTTTCATGTGGTGAGTGTTTTTACTGCCAGAACCAAATGGAAAGTCAATGTGATAACACTAATGAATACAAGGATACAGGAGGGTATTTTGGGTACACCGAACAATATGGTAATCACCCCGGAGGACAGGCAGAATATTTAAAAGTGCCTTACGCTGATTTTACGTCCTTTGTCGTGCCTGAGTCATGTGAGCTAGAGGATGAGTCGTTATTATTCCTATCGGACGTCATACCAACTGCATGGTGGAGCGTAGAACACGCCGGCGTAAAAAAAGGAGATACAGTAATTGTTCTTGGCAGTGGGCCAATTGGATTGATGACGCAAAAATTTGCCTGGATGAAAGGGGCAAAACGAGTCATCGCAGTCGATCACCTCGACTACAGGCTGATGCATGCCAAAAAAACCAACAAAGTAGAGATCTTTGATTTTACACAGGAAGATGATCCAGGGAAATTCCTGCAGGACTTGACTAACGGTGGAGCGGACGTAGTAATTGATTGTGTAGGAATGGATGGAAAGAAGTCAGTCGTGGAAAAAGTGGAACAAAAACTGAAGCTGCAGGGAGGAACCCTTTCCGCGCTGGAAATTGCCCATACAGCTGTACGTAAATTCGGAACCGTACAAATTACCGGGGTATATGGATTAAGGTACAATATGTTCCCGCTTGGCCGATTCTTCGAACGTAATATCACAATGAAAATGGGACAGGCTCCTGTTATTCACTACATGCCAAAACTATTCGAAATGGTCACAAACGGTGAATTTGACCCAACTGACATCATCACACATAAAATGCCGCTTGAAGACGCGGCAAAAGGGTATGAGATGTTCAATGACCGGAAAGATGATTGTATCAAGGTAGTATTAAAGCCTTAAGCTACTTAATATTGAATTTGCAAAATCAATAAGTATGGGTAGCAAGTAATCTTTTGAGCCACCAAAAAGGGTCCTGGCTAAAGCGATAGCTTTTCCAGGACCTTTTTTATTATAATGATGAAAACAGTATTAGTTAGGAGCACTGATTTTGGGAAAAATGTTTGCTTTTTTTTATGATAAACTCATGGGTCCTCTTGAGAAGAAATGGATAGCTAGAGTCAGGAAAAAAATAGTTTCTGGACTAGAAGGGAAGGTTCTTGAAATTGGCGCAGGTACTGGAGCGAATTTTCCCTATTATTCAAAGGAAAAGGTGGAAAGGGTTGTTTCACTGGAGCCAAACCCCTATATGCTTGATCAGGCAAAACGCAGGGCGAAAGAATTCGAACTGCCTGTCGAGTTCCATCAGGGGATAGCAGAGACACTTCCATTCAATGATGGTGAGTTTGATACTGTTGTCGCCACGCTTGTTCTTTGTTCCGTTAGTGATCCTCATAAAGTTTTTCAGGAAATGAGAAGAGTATGTAAACAAGGAGGGAAGATTGTCCTCTTTGAGCATGTCAGAACAGAATCGAAATCGCTTGCGGCACTGCAGGATGTCCTAACTCCAGCCTGGAAACGGCTGTGTGATGGCTGCCATTTAAATCGTAATACAGGTCTCTATATGAAAGAATCGGGAATCATAATGGTAAAAGAAAAGAAATATTTTAAGGGTATTTTTGTTGAATACGAGGGGCTTAATCCAGAATAAGTGTAAGCAAGCACACCCTTTTCTTCTCTCCATAGACTATTACAAAATAGTTTGGGGAGGTTTGACATGTATCCATATTATGACCACTATAGACAAAACCAAAAGCTTATTAAGGACCTAACTAAAGCCATAAATGGCGAATACAGTGCGACACAATGCTATACAAAGCTTGCAGGTATGGCGCCGAATGCTGAACAAAGGGACCAAATCAATGAGATACTGAATGATGAAAAAAAGCATCTTCAGCAGTTTTCACAAATTTTTACAACTCTGACAGGAAAGCAGCCACGCCCGCAGATGGTTGAAGAATGCGGTGAAACGTATCTTGAAGGACTTCGAGCATCTTTCAAGGATGAACAAAAAACAACTGATTTTTATCATGAAATAGCGGATGAAGCCACAGACCCGGTCATAAAAAAGATTTTCAGGCGGGCGGCTTATGATGAGCAGAACCATGCCGTGTGGTTCCTCTATTATTTAGGAAAAGAAAAGTAGGAGCTGGAGCAATCCAGCTCCTTTTTCCTATTTTTGTAGTTTTCACTATTTCTACATATTTTATGTAAAAATACTAGTGTTATCTATACTAGAATGGGTATAGGAAAAGTGATTGCAAATCAGCAAAATCTACATAAGGAGGAAAACATTATGAAAAATAGTCTTGCAATTATTATTGGATTTTTAATCTTCGGATCCTTATTCGTTGGCTGGAAAATAAGCCAGGATTTGGGGCCTGCTGAAACAGCAACTGCGCCTCAGCCGCAAACTGAGAGTGCTAGCAAAGAAATTGAGTTCAACCCGCCAAGCATGGAGGACGTACCTGATGGTCCTCTTGGAGAAAGTATAAAATATGGCCATGAGCTAGTAATGGAAACAAATACAGTAGCTGATGAGTACGTTGGCAATAATCTTTCATGTGCAAGCTGCCACGCAAATGGAGGCACGGTGAAAGAAGAAGCACCAATGGTTGGGCTGTCTGCGGTCTATCCAGAATACAGGCCGCGAGAAGGTGAGGTGTACACTCTGGAAGATCGTATCAATGGATGTATGATCCGAAGCATGAATGGGAAAATGTTCCCGACTGACAGTAAAGAAATGCGTGCGATGATCGCTTATTTGCAATACATGTCAGAAGGTGTACCGGCTGGAGCGGACCTTGCTTGGAGAGCGCCAAAAGAGCCAAAGCAATACCCTGTTCCTAGCGTTGAAGATGGTGAAAAGCTTTACGCGCAATCTTGTGCTAGCTGCCATGCTGCCGATGGATCTGGAACTGGAACAAATACAGGCCCAGCTGTTTGGGGAGAAAATTCTTTCAATGACGGTGCTGGTATGTCAAGATTGACGAAAATGGCGGGATACGTTCAGAAGAACATGCCTAAAGGGCAGGGTGGAACTTTATCCGATCAGCAAGCCATCGATTTGGCAGCATATATTCTTTCACATGACCGGCCTGAATTCCAAGGGCATGAGGGCGACTGGCCGAAAGGCGGAAGGCCCGCAGACATCATGAATAAGGAAAAACGCGAGCAAGTCAAAAACGGTACAATCGATTGGGAAGCAATGCTTACAATTAAAAAATAAATACCAACAAAAACCCAGCACCTTCATTTGAGTAAACCATTCTGTTTTAGGGTGCATATTATTTAAATAACAATAAAAATGGCGTGTAAACTGACATCAGTTTTGACACGCCATTTTTCTAATTTAATGTATTTTCGGATCCAAAATATAATGGTTCTTATTCAACAAAGCACCCGTTAATTCCACACTATAAAAGAACGGTCCCTGGTAAAGGGATCATCATGGGCTGATAAATAAGCGGAGAAACTTCCCTTATTTAGAAAATGGCATGGAAAACAGCTTAAATAGACGGAAGATTTCCGCCTATTTACTTGAAAAACATAAAAAATTGGCATTCGCACTTGCTTAACCGGAAAACCTCCGCTTATTTACCCCTTACCGAGCTATACTCTACAGTTTAACCGGATATTCTCCGCTTATTTCTAGGATTGTTTGTTACTCAATTAAGGTTAAGTCTTGCCTTGTTTTAAAAAAAATCAATCTTCCGCTAACTGCTCCGTTCGTTGAAGAAAAAAATAAAGTGAAATTCCATGTTCATCGTTATAATGGCTATACATGAATGTAATGTTCGTAGAATGCAACCCTTAAATTGACTTCCGAACTGGCCATAAAATTGACAGTGTAAATGACCGTCATTATTCCTTGTACAACAAACAGTGTCAATGGCATTTACTATCATTTTGCAGGTGTTAATTTGTAATGAAATGGCTTATAAATGCTGGTACAATAGGAAAAATGGCGTGGACAATTCCCACGCCATTTACTGTGCCATTTTCGCCATATGCACCTCAAAACGGAACGGTTTATCATTTGAGAGGTGCTGGGTTATATTATAATTCCCCATTATACAATGCCAGATATCCAAGCTTGTGTGAGGTAAAAGCACTAATGAGAACTACGCTGACCAGTAAACATAACAGCAGCCAATCCTTTTTTGATACGGTGATGATTTTATAAAATTCTCTGTTCCTATCTCCTGTGAATCCTTTTGACTCCATTGCAACAGCTGTTCTTTCTGCTTTTCTGATCCCGGTCGCCAGCAGGGGAATTGCATACCTCTTTATTTCCTTTATTTTATCCCGGAGAGTTAATGTTCTTCCCGCACCTCTTATTCGATGGGCACTTCTGATAATTTCGAATTCATCTTTTATCAAGGGGAGAAATTGATAACCTGCCATGATAGAATAAGCAATTTTCGGAGAAAGCCTGCATTGCTGCATCAAGCTAAGTAAAAAATTAATCGGGTTTGTCGTAAGGGCAAATAAGAGTGAAAGAGAAGCGAAACTCAGTACTCTTAATCCAAGCGATAGGCTTCTTTGGAATCCTTCTGCAGTGATGGTGATGAACTTCCATTCCCAGATGACACTGTCTCCCGGATCTACTCTCGGAAACAATAGTGATGACCAGACATAGACTATTGCCATAAAAAGAAAAGGAGAGAATAGAAGGATCCACTTCTTAAAGTTGATCTTGCCAAATACAAATGTTATCGCTATTGTCATAACGAGACTCAGCAAAGGTGTGACCGGATCGAAAAATATCGATAGAATCAGGATGCAGACAAGAATGCTCAAGGCTTTTATGCTTGGGTTCATCTCATTTAACAGCATATTTCCCCTCCAGATGCATTTCCAATTCCTTGAGGAACGGTAGTCTTAATTTAGCTCTCGCCAATATTTGTGTGTGATTCCATAGCTTGCTTGGAGAATCGTAAAATATCATTTCTCCTTTTTCCATCACTAATACTTTATCTGCGTAACGATCAATTAAATTCATATCATGAGTAATCATTATTATGCTTCCTGTCTCTGGTACAGCCTTTACAGCAAAATCAATGATTTCCTTTGAGGTGTTCGCATCCTGGCCAAATGTCGGTTCGTCCATAATCAGAACCTCCTGTCCATTCACCAGCATGACGGCTACACTCAGTCTTCTTTTTTGGCCCTGACTCAATGAGAAGGGATGACTGTAAACCTGGTTAGCTAAACCAAGGGTTCTCAAAATATCTTTATTTTCATATCTTTGAGTTTCTTCCTTCGCTTTAAGGCTGTAATTAATTTCATCGATTACAGAATCGGTAATGAATTGATGCTCAGGATTCTGGAATACGTATCCAAGCCTGCTCCACTTTTGTTCTTCATGCCAATCTACTAAAGAGTGACCATAAAACTTTATTTCACCTCTTGATGAAATCAACCCAGCCAAACATTTTGAAAAAGTTGTCTTTCCGGATCCGTTTGAACCGGCTATTGCAATAAATTCACCCGCATTAATCGATAAAGAAATATCCTGGATTATAAAATGATGGTCTCTCGCGTAACTGACATCATTCACTTCGTAAATGGAAGGAGAAGGGTTCAGTTTTTGCTTGTGGACATCAGTTGACAAAAACTCAATTACACTTTCTATATCTTCACTATTTTTAATAATTTCATCGATTGTCATTGGCAGGTAGGAGGACCTTAGCAATCCAGCCTCCCGCAGCTTTAATCCCGCATCAATAGAGTGTGGAAGCCAAATTCCTTCACTTTTCAGTTCCTTTGCAAATTGATTAAAGCAAACACTAGGAGAACCATTAAAAAATAGTTCACCCTCAGTATTTAATATCATGCAGCGTTCCACTATTTCAAGCCAGTAATCCACGTTATGTTCAATTATGAGGATGCTGAATGAGTGTTTTTTCTTTAATCTTTTTAAAGTCTGGACTAATTCAAACCCAGAGGCGGGGTCTAGATTGGCAGTTGGCTCATCAAGGATCAATAACTCAGGCTCCATTGCCAGTGCACTGGCAATCGCAAGCTTTTGCTTTTGCCCGCCGGAGAGAGAGTGGATCAGGCTGTGCTTCAAATGCTTCATGTCAACTAAATCAAGGGCATAATCAATTCTTTCTTTCATTTCTAAACTAGGAAACTTTATATTTTCTAATACAAAAGCAATTTCTTCCTCGACAGTCAGCATGCAGAACTGTGAATCAGGATCCTGCATGACCAATCCGATTTTCTGATTTATCTTTCCGGGCTCGAAGGTGGGTAAAGCCCGTCCATTAAATTTAATACTGCCACTCATAATTCCATCAACAGAAGACGGATATAGATTATTCATACAGTATGCGAGTGTACTTTTACCTGAACCACTTGGACCCAAAACAAGAATGTTCTCATTTTCATTAATGTTAAAAGTGATGTCTTTTAAAACATGATCCTGGTCAGAATCAAACTGGAACGTTAAGTTTGACACTTCGAGTAATGGAAGACTAGGCTGAGATATCATGATTCTGCTTTGCCTTTCTGGCTTCCTTTCCTAGCGGGAAGCTATTCAACGCTCCAGTTTTAGCAAGGCTGTCACTTATGTATTTTCCTAGTAGGCCGGCTAAGATAGCTCCGCTTGCAAGCCTGACGAAAAACATTGCTGCCACATAACCAGGTGATAGAGCGGTAAAGCCGCCTAAAAAGTAGCCCCAAACGAAGCTGGTGATTGAAGACCCCATTCCTGCGGCTACCAGAACCCATGTTGAATAGTTTTTCCATTTGGTTGCCGCAAATGCAGCTTCTGCACCTAGTCCCTGAATAATGCCAGCCAGAATCAGCCGCGGACCAATAGCGTTGCCAAGCATGACCTCTATTGTTGCTGCAATCGTTTCTGATAACACCGCTGCTCCAGGCTTTCTGATGATGTATGCAGCTATGATTGAAACGATGAACCAGATGCCGAAGATCAAATCATAGCCGATTAGGCCGAACATCCCTACAAGCACATTGCCGAGCTGTAAGAACAGGAGGTAGATTACTCCGAAAACGACTGCCAGGACGGATAAGACAACAACCTCACGAAGCTTCCAGTTTGCCAACATTATTGGTCCTCCTTACGAGAAGGGCTATTGGCTGACATGGTCACTGTCATGACAATATGTGAAGAATCACTGTTCCGGGCACCTTCAAACGCACTTTCCATTGCGGCAAATACTTTATTGGCGTCACCATCCATTCTTGAGGCATAATGAACGCCTCCACTAAAAACGCCTTGCTGGTCAACAGTTTTTACTTGATCCATAATAACATCCATATATCCAGGAATACCTAAGGGATAGAGAGCGAACTGGGCTGCAACCTTCTGGCTGATTTTTTGGGAAAGTTCGTTATTCATTAAATATGAATCTTCCGCCATGAAAGCATCACCGGCACTATCACCAGGACATCCATTTGAAAACGTAGCATTCAGGACCACATGGTCTCCACCGATTGAAGCATTAAGTAAAATCGCTTTCAATACGTCAAAAACATGTTCAGAACGACCGCGCACACAAGTGCTGACATCATCCGTCATCATCCATACCTTGGTTGTGTCTACCTCTTTCAGTGAAGAAAGGATAATGTCCACAAACCTGTCTGACATTGGGTAAATTGAAAATCTCGCCCCTGTAATCTCGCTTGTACCGCAAAGAATCTCTTTCATTACATTACATCTCCTTTTGCTCATTGATTGGAAAACAAAAAAACTGCATCCAGCTGGGTGGATGCAGTTGAATTCTATCGTCAGATTTAAAAAAAGATATAACGAAGAGCTTCGACTGCACTTCCCCACGCTGGTATTATCCAGATCGGGTAATAAGGGTCAGAACAAAGTTCTTCTCAGCCAAAAGCTCCCCTAGTGCAAAAACCTATGCAGTTGTTGTTTCCAAAATCATCTTAATGTAAATTGTCTGAATTGTAAACTGCTAAATCTAAAAATGTAAATCAATCGGAATGATTCTGGTAAATTTTTCTGAGGCTGTAGTTTTCCAAAGTACCGAGCTCCTTGTTCAGCAGCCACTCCATTTCCCCAAGCGCAGTTTTCGTGACAACCGGGTCACTTAATGACCAATTAACAGTATATACGAAGTAGTAATCTTTGATTTGGCGGAATATGACGACTGAGTTTGGAAAAACATCAAACTCCGCTTTGATATTATATCTTTTTGTATAGGACCATCTTGTAAGATTCATAGAAATTCTCCATGTATTTTGTGGACTTTAAAAATTTATAGGGTATCAGTGTTAATGAGTCTCGTATCCATTGTGCAAACAAAAAAACATATCTGGATATAAATTACCCTGTAAGACTTAAGGGGAAACCGAGTATTCATACAACATGGTGTTGCAAGATGCTGGAATATGTTAAAATAGAGGACGTTGCAGTACAATTAGCGACATATATCTACATAATATCAAACTGCTAGCAAGTTGATAGATTAATGTTTAAATATAGAGTTAAAGGATTTGGAGGGAGCTCGGTTCCATGAATGAAGCCCAGAGAATTCAATTGAATGTTAGAGTCATGAAGGATACATCTGACAAGCTTGATGAAATTGTAGAATACTATCAGGAAAATACGAAAGTCGGCAGAGTATACAAAGGTGATGTATTAACAGATATTATTGAAAAATCATATGAGATCATGCAAAAGCAAAAGAAGTTGAATAGATAAAGATATTAGGCGCAAATTATAGCTTTTCGGAAATATTCCAGGTCCCACATTATAATGGTTTTTTCGAGGAGACTTCTGTACAGTAATTGTTATAATTAGTTGAGAAAACAACAAAATTTACCAAAAAAGCAATAGATAAAAAGTACTATGCCAAATTGTCAATTCAAAAATGTGGCAAATTAGTGACAAAATTGTTGCGATAATCAATAATTAGTCGTATTATTTAAATAATCTGATAATACGATAAGGTGGTTATTGATATGATGCGTATGGCAATTGCAGGTGTAGCCGGCTTTGTCCTTGTGTTCATTGAGTCATATATTGTGATGGTATTAAAACAGTATGAGACAATTGAGTTTGGAGGAATGGCTCCGTTTGTAAGCGTCTGGGCGATGAACTTTTTTCTTGTTTTCTCGATCCTTACCCATATTAAATTTTGGTATGAAGAACGAGAAGCAGAGCGCGAGGAAGATGCGGCCGAAAGAGACCGTTTCATCAGTTAATGCGCTAATCGTAATGTTGTAAAGCAATGTAGAATATCAATAGTTAATAAAGTAATGGGGAGAAAGGCAGGATTGCCTTTCTCTTTTATTATGCCTTACTTCGATCTGTATCGATATAGTCGCGTTCTGCCTCTTCAGCTGCTATCCTTAATTCCTGAAAAAATAATTGATCGTTGCACACCATGCTGTGCTGCTGTTCATTTTCTTCATTTGTATTTTTAGGATTATTTTGCTTTTGCTCCATTTTTTTGTCCTCCTTACACCTGGTTTATATTTGTTTATTACCTTTTTCCCTTATCAACAAAATTCATGCTTCGGTTACTTCGTTGTAAGTATTTACTAACGATTTTAAATCATGCAAAACAAATTCATTAACTTTTGCTTGCTGTGGGAAACTATTCCTACATTACTAATGGAGGGAAGCTATGGATGCACTGAAATCTGTATATCAATTTGATAATGACCAGCAATTTCTTAAAATTGAGTTTCTAATGGCCTCAAACCAATCTCCTTGGCATGCTTTTGTTTTTGATGAAAATTGGAATGACATCATCAGTACTGCTGCAGCCATTTCCGGCACAATGGCAGATAGTATCGAATATGCTTATGAAAACCTGGGAATTCGAGGGAGGGTAGCTGTACTGACAGACATATCGTCCGTCGATTCACTGACAGAAATTATTGATGTATCAATATTCCATTTGCAGGCATTGCTTTTCGCTTCAGCAATCATTGTGAATGGTGAGTACGATGGTTTAGAAAGCTTTGGTTTTTCTAAAGAGAAATCTCATAGTGGAAATTCAATGTATATTCTTTCCTCTGAAGAAGTGGGGAATGATGCTTGCCGCTTTTTATAGTGTGTAAAACCATGGTGCAGAGATGAGGATTTGTATAAGGTGTGTAAAAGTATGGAAAAATGGAGGTGAGAGCTGAAGGAGTGATAGAATGGGTGAAAAGGAATTGCAAGAAATGTTCGAATGGGCAGGTTTATCAGATGTTTATGAACAGCACGGCTATAAAATGTGGCTGAGCGGCCTTGAAGATAATATTGATACCGAACTATTGGATCACTTTTCGGACGCCTATTCATTTGAAAGTGCCGAAACGATGTATTATGATGAGTTTTTGTTCCATCTAAGAATTTTCAAGAATATAAGCAAGAATAATGAGCTGCCACACCGATTTTGGTGAGTGGAGATAGAGATAGGCAACATTGGAGAGGAGTAGAGAATATGAAGCCGATTTCTGATCATTTACGGGAAAATCTTGACGTCATTTTTGTTGGCTTCAATCCGAGCATCCGTTCTTCCGAAACAGGTCATCATTACGCCAATCCAAACAATAGATTTTGGAAGATTCTTTTTGAAGCAGGCATCACGCCAAGAAAGTATGATTCTTCAGAGGATTATCAGCTGCTGGATTTAGGCTACGGGATGACGAACATAGTTGCGCGTCCGACTAAAGCAGCGGATGAGATTACTAAAGAAGAATACCAGCAGGGGAAACTTCAGTTAAGAAAAAAAATCGAGAAATTCAGTCCTAAAATCGTTTGTTTCGTTGGTAAAGGCGTTTACCAGCAATACAGCGGCAAAAAAAATATTCCATGGGGAAAACAGGATGAACCTATCGTGGATGGTACCGTTGATTTCGTTGCTCCATCCTCAAGCGGGCTCGTGAGGATGAAGATGGATGAAGTAGTGGGGATATATAAAGAACTCCCATTATTGAAAGAACGTATAATATCCAAGTAAGAAAGGACCTGAGGTGAGGTCCTTTTTTACAATGACGAAGGCATCGATAATCGAATCATATCCCTGCACTGGATGCCATTTTCATAAATGGGTTCTTCATAATTCCTTATAAAGAAATCATGATCTATTCCAATGATTCTGAAGCCAACTTTCTGATATAGAGCCAGTTGGTTAATACTCGAATTACCTGTACCGATTTCAACCCTATTATAACCTTTTTCGGCTGCAGTTTGAATTCCATGCTTAAGCAGGATGGTGCCTACACCCTTGCATTGGTAAAATTCATCGACTGCCAGGTTCATAATTTCGATAATATGATTACTAATCGGCATAAGGACGATTACTCCGATCGTACCTTCGTTTTCCGACTCAACGACATAGCAAAAACTCTTATCTAAATATTTTGAAACCAAATCTTTAGAAGGATCAGCCAGCAGAAGCAGATTCCAGGGCGGCTGTTCGCCGTCTTTTAACATTCTAATGTTCATTTGTTTTTCCCTTCAATCTAAGGAGATAAAAAATTTTGATTAGCAGGTAGCCAATTGCACCTCCTATTGTGTTTAGAATAATATCATCGATGTCAAAACTGCCAACCCTGGTTGCAAACTGGAGGGTCTCCACCGAGGTAGTCGCCAGAATGACAGAACTGATCGTTCGCCAAAACCCCATGAACCTTTTAAACAACCAGGGAAGGAAGATTCCTAGAGGGAAAAAGGCAAGAACATTGCCAAATAAGTTAGACATCCAGATACTTTGATTGATATGCGAAGAAGCCTTAATGTAGTCTGTGATTGTTTTAAACGGGATGATGTTATATGGATTGGTGCCTGCAGAATTGATTTCATATGCAGCCTGCCTATATGGGCTAAGGAACAATAAAACTACGGCAATGATGATGTAAATGATGAATAATGCATAAGATATTGCTGAAATCCATTTCTTGTGTTTGAAATCTATTAGATTTAGCATAAATTCTCCTTGGATTGATTTGAAAAAATTTAGAGTAAACGATGATATTTTAAAAGAAACATAGAAAATATGCTGAAAAATTATGTCTTTGAAAATGATTTATTATATGTTAATTACCCGGACTGACTATAACTTAATTAAAAATTAATACCTTTAGATTAGTAATCAAAATAAAAACCTTACCCCAGGGCAAGGTTTGATCGAAAGTATTTTCATCCTGCCAGAGCAGGGCCCCTGCCGTCCGTACAGTGGTTAAGTGTCCCGCAACAAGCGAATGTCCGGCAGAGGCAGTTATATTTTAACACAACTATGTTGGAAAAATACAATTTGAAGGTGGATACTTTTATTTTTATTTGGAATAGTGGTATGATAACAATGATTTTACCATAAGGAGATGATTTTCATGGCTAAAAAAGGATACATACAAATGCAAAATGGTGAGAAAATTGAATTTGAACTTTACCCAAATGAAGCTCCTGGAACAGTAGCGAACTTTGAAAAGCTTGCAAACGAAGGCTTCTATAACGGTTTGAATTTCCACCGTGTAATTCCTGGGTTTGTAAGCCAGGGAGGCTGCCCTACCGGAACAGGTACTGGTGGGCCCGGCTACACAATCAAGTGTGAAACTGAAGGAAATCCACATAAGCACGTACCGGGTTCACTATCAATGGCACATGCTGGAAAAGACACAGGTGGAAGCCAGTTCTTCATCGTACATGAATCACAGCCACACCTTAATGGCGTGCACACTGTATTCGGAAAAGTTACTTCTAATTTGGAAGCGGCTAAAGCAATGAGCAACGGAGACGTTATGGAAAAGGTCGTTGTTACCGAAGAATAAGATTTACTTAAAAAAGAGCCTGAGGGCTCTTTTTTTTGTACTTTTTTACCCATTGAATCGAACGTATGCTCTTGTTAAAATATAGAAGAGGGAACCTGTATAAAAATAATTTATTTGTGAAGTCTAATATTAAACAAATTTGACTATACTATCTAATTTATATAAAATTAGCTTATAAGATCAAATTATAAATGTTAGGGTGAATGGCAATGGTGCCAGTTTCTGTATTCATTATGGATATAACGAAGTCTTCTTCTGCAGATTATGGTGAGGAGCTGAGCAGTTATTTGGCACAGCTTGAGAGATATATTGGAGATTGGTATGGAAAGAACGGTTCAGTTCAGGTTAAACACCGTTCCGGGGATGAACTTATACTTTTGTCCGAGGGATATTCATCCGCTTTTATCACAGCTTTTTATGTAAGCTCGCTTTGGAAATATGAAAAAAACCCGCCTTATTTTGGGCTTACCTATGGCAGCCTGGATAAGAAAGTAGAGGACATTGATATTGAAAAGTGGATTCATCCTTTAGTGAAGCAGGCTAGGAACGCGAACGACCATCTTAAAAAACAGAAGGACAGGGAATCCTTCCATTTTCAAAGTAAGGATGTTGAGCTCAGTTTGCAGACATTAATAAATAGCATGCTCATGTTGCAGCATGTATTGAGAATAGAGCAAACGGATGTTCAACGGCTAGTGTGCTCACTTTATCTTATTTACGGCAAGCAAAATGCTGTAGCCGAGCTTATCAATCGCTCGGCTCCTACGGTTTACAGCCATTTTAAGAAGGGCCATTGTGAGCAGATCCTTCGTAGTTTCCGAGAAATCGTCAGTGTTTTGGATGCCCTTCAGGCAAAGGAGTTCCCGGAAATGGGTAATAACCACACGAAGACTCTTGAAGAAAGAATTAAAACAAATATAAAAAGCCAGGTGCAGGATATTTTCAGCTTCTAGATTCTGGTGAGAGGAGCAGGCATGCTTTTATTGAGTTTAATTATTGCGCATCTACTAGCCGATTTTTATCTTCAGACTGATCACATGGTGCAGGATAAGCTGAAAAATCTAAAAAAGCATATACTTCATCATTTCCTGGTAAACATAGCCCTGCTCACGGCAGGCTGGCTCTTATTTTATCAAGGGGAAGATCCGGTAACGACTGTCGTCTGGCCAGTTCTTTTCATAACAAGTACGCACCTAATCATTGACTTGGTGAAGATTAAAATTGTGGATCAATTTACTGCACGCGAAAATTTAAATAAACTATGGTTTTTTGTATTAGATCAGCTGCTGCATCTTTTCATGCTATTGATAGCGTTGCAGTTATTTTATCAAAAATCGCTAGTCTCTAATATTAATAGATTTATACAGCTTCTGTTCGAGGAAGGGCGGCAATTGGACGCTTCTAGTACGGTCCTCGTCATTGTAATTATTTTAATATTGGGGACAACGGTCAGCGGACATATAGTACGCATCCTTCTTGGCTCTCTGCCTGGGCAGCTGTTGACCTTCGAAGGGAAATATACTTTTAAAAATGAGCTGAAGGAGCCGGCATATCAACAAACCAGCAATGGAGATAGAGGACTGTCCGAGCAATACAGCTACATGATCTTCAACAAACACGATATGTCACGCGGGAAGCTGATTGGCTATATCGAGCGACTTCTAGTTATTTTACTTACATACTACAGTTCGTATCCGGCAATTGCCTTTATTGTTACATCGAAATCCATCGCCCGATTTAAACAAATGGACGATCGTGACTGGGCGGAATACTTTCTCCTTGGCACCTTGACGTCGATGTTCATAGGTATCATGTTCGGAATTCTTCTAAGGGAAATATTAAATTAGTAGTGTCTAATTCACAATTGCCGCCATTAGAAAACCTGATTACTTGATGCGTCCTTTTTATTTTTCCAGCTTCGAGAGTGAAAAAGAGTAAATAGCGGAGTGATTCGAATGAACATCGTCTTATTCAATAATGATTTGCGTATTTCCGATCATCAGCCTTTGACTGAAGCAGCCAGGGCGGGAGAGGTATTGCCGGTGTATGTAGTTGAGCCTTCACAATGGAAGGGAACGCCGCTTTCAGCCCGCCATTTTCAATTTGTTGTTGAAAGTCTGGAGGAGTTGTCAAAGGGTATTGAGGAAAAGGGGGGGGAACTCTTTCTAGCAATAGGTAAGATTGAGACAGTTTTGGACAAATTGCTGGACACTTATGATTCTATAAATTTATTTGCGCACAATGATAGCAGGTTAATGGAAAAAATTAAGGAGTGGGCGCAGCAAAATCAGCAGCTTCTTTTTTCTTTTGGTCCGGACCTTGAAAATATCTCAGTAAAGCTTTTAAATAATCGTTTGAACTCTTATTTAAAAGAACCGATAGCTGAAGTGCCAAACAGGATTGATGTACCGTCAAAAACACCGGATTTTCTGTTCGCTGATTTTAAAAAGCTTAATAATTTCAGAGTCAAGGGATCTAAAATCCGCTTTGGGCAGCAAGGGGGAGAAATGAAGGCAATTGAAACGCTGGATTCTTTCCTCGAAGGCAGATTCGCAAACTACATCGAAAACCAGCAAAAGCCGCTGCCATCCTCGCTTTCATCCTCAAGGCTTTCTGCTTATATAACATGGGGGAACATATCAGTCCGGTACATTTATCAGAAAGCTGACGAAAAATTGCAAGCATGTGAGCTGGAGGAAGATAAAATACAGCTTGCAGAGTTTTTATCAAAGCTTACTGCCAGGGTCAAAATTTGCTGTATGAAAATGCAACATCAACAAATGGCAGGTGTAAGGGGAATCAAAACGGACTGGAATGAAGATTGGTTCCAGCGCTGGCTTCAGGGAAGGACGGGAATCCCAATTATTGATGCAGCAATGAGGAGTCTGGAAAAAACGGGATGGATGAACTTTTCGTTGCGTGCCATGGTTACCTCTTTTATTGCTAATACTTTATTGTTGGATGAGAAGAAGCCATCCGCTGCCCTGGCAGAGTTGTATTTAGACTACGAACCAGCTGTGCATGATTTCTATATTCAGCAACAAGCGGGTATGATAGGGAGGATGAAAATCATTGACCCTGTTAAGGTAGGCAGGCAGCTTGATCCAGATGGCACCTTCATTCGCCGATATATCCCTGAGTTAAGCAAGCTTCCGGACGAATACATTCACGAACCATGGCTTTATCCTGCTTTTTATCAGCTTGGCTATGAAGCACCTATGGTCGATGTGAATAAGGCGTATAAAAATGCCAGGCTTCAATACCAGGCTATAAGGAACGAAGGAAAGCCCGGCCGAAAAAAAGAGGAAGGGGAAACGGAGCAGCTATCCTTTGATATTTAAAGAGGATCCTGCCATTTCATTCTTCCCTTTGAAGTAGGTAAGGGAGACTCCAATAAGGGTAATCACACCACCTGCTATTGTCAGGATCGCCGGTGCTTCTCCCAGCCATATCCAGGCGATAAGGAAAGAAGCAGCAGGAGTAAGGTATAAGGAACTTGTTGCTTCAGAGGCTCCGGATTGAGCTGTAATATATGCTATAGCAAAGTAAGCAACCACTGTCGGAAAAAGACCAAGGTAAATCGCACTAATCGTTGCTCCTAATGGAGCTTCAGTAATCTGAGATACAATGCCAGGAGAATAGAAAGCCATGAAAAGGGTGGCTGCCCAAATCGTATAGGCCGTGAACGGAAGAGCCCCATATTTATCTAAATAATTCTTTTGAAAGACAAAGTAAAGTGATTCAGATAATGAAGCAATTAGTATAAGAAGTACCCCAATACCAAGCTCAAAACTCCCACCAGCACCAAAAGAAATGAAGAAAATCCCTATTATACTGATGGAGGCGCCAGACCAGTACCATTTCCCGGTGCGCTCCTGGAAGAACATCTTCCCTAATAATCCGATAAAAACTGGTGATGTTGAAACAAGCAGGCTGGCAGCACCTGCGCTGACAGTTAGTTCACCAAAACTAAGCGCAGTTTGATAGACTGCAAAACCCAGGAATCCGAATAAAAATATCACAGGCCAATCTTTCATCTCCGGAAGTTTCATTTTTATTACTGCTGCGTAGCAAACAAGAGCCAATGATCCGATTAAGAGCCTCAAGAAAGACAAATGCTCTGGTGAATATCCTTCGAGACCATGCCTGATCCCAGCGAAAGCCGATCCCCATAATAAAATAACAAGCAAGTGTGCTGTTCCCATTCTAATTTTCATTTAAAACACCTCTGTTAAATACCATCCAATTTACCCCTGTAGTCAGTTTTACCTTTCAAATATAACTAGGTCTTGGTAAAATGTATCCAACCAATAAGGGTTTATTAAAACCAACCAATTTTGAATGGAGCAGGAATATGAAAGCACCAAAATACAAAGTGATAATCGATTATATAAAAGAGCAGATCACAAACGGGATTTGGCCAGTTGGCAGCAGGCTCCCTAGTCAACGTGATCTTGCAAAGCAATTCGGTGTGAACAGAAGCACAATCGTAACAGCGCTGGATGAATTAGCTGCAGATGGGCTGGTAGAGGGAAAGCTAGGAATGGGAACGATAGTCGTGAACAATACCTGGACACTCATGCGGTCTGCACCACCGGTAAATTGGAATGAACAAGTGGGACTGGGCACCCATCAGGCAAGCCTGTCGACAGTACAAGCTATAAATCTGGCAGAGGCTGATGAAAATTTGATTCAGCTGAGTAAAGGAGAACTATCAAAGGATTTATTCCCACTGGAAGAAATGAGAAATGTTTTAACTAAGGTTGGACAGGAACTGGAGCCGTTTGGCTATGAAGATCCAAAAGGAAATCCACTATTGCGGGAAGCGATTGCTAAATACCTTAATCAAAAAGGAATCATGGTCCATGCTTCTTCTATTTTAGTCGTTTCGGGTGCTTTACAGGCTTTGCACCTCATTTCGATTGGGTTATTAAAAAGTGAGTCAACTGTTTTTCTCGAGAGTCCATCTTATTTATATTCTTTATCCACCTTCCAGTCTGCAGGCATGAAACTCCATGGAATCCCGATGGACAAGGAAGGCATCATCCCTGAGATGATAGAGGCATCGCATCACAGTAAGAACTCGGTGTTATACTGCCATCCAAATTTCCATAATCCTACAGGTACTCTTATGGGAGGTAAACGAAGGCAGCAACTGCTTAAACTGGCAGAGAGTGTACAGCTTCCGATCATCGAGGACGATGTGTACGGCGATCTATGGCTGGACTCTCCTCCGCCGCCTCCCATTAAATCACATGACAGGCACGGAAATGTTTTATATCTTGGCAGCCTGTCGAAGAGCCTGAATCCTGGATTGAGAATCGGGTGGATTGCCGGTCCGGAAGCGGTCATTGAAAGGCTGGCTGACCTGAAAATGCAGACCGACTACGGTTCAAGCTCTTTATCGCAACGTGTCGCCGCAGAATGGTTATCCAGCGGATTGTATGAGAAGCATTTATCGAAGGTAAGAAAACAGCTTATGGTACGAAGAAATGCCGCATTGGAAGCACTGGAAAAACACTTGAGCACTTTTGCTGAATGGGACAGGCCTGCTGGCGGATTTTTCATTTGGGTAAAAATGAATCCGGATATCTCGTTGCCTGATTTGTACAGGAAAGCTCTTGCGAATGGTGTGTTGATCAATCCAGGTCGGATATATTCAACCAAAAAAATGCAGCATTACAGGCTTTCGTTCGCGAATGCTCCGGTTGAGGAAATTCAAAAGGGAATCGCCATATTAGAATCGCTGATTGAAGACTGCTAGAATAGAAGAATATGAGTTTTTAACTAAGTATGAAAAAACATCAAGGAGAATAAGGAATTATGAAATTAGTATCATGGAATGTGAATGGCATAAGGGCTTGTGCTCGTAAAGGATTTTTAGATTTCTTTAAAGAAGCGGACGCAGACCTTTTTTGTATACAGGAAACGAAACTGCAGGAAGGACAGATCACCCTTGAGCTGGAAGGGTACCATCAGTTCTGGAATTACGCAGAAAAGAAAGGCTATTCCGGAACTGCTGTTTTTTCGAAAAAAGAGCCTCTATCTGTTAAGTACGGGATTGGATCAACTGAACATGATCATGAGGGCAGGGCAATCACTGTAGAGTATGAAGAGTTTTATCTGGTCAATGTTTACACCCCAAACTCTCAGCGTGATCTGGCGCGCCTCGGATACCGCCTATCCTGGGAAGACAAGCTCAGAGAGTACTTGTTTGAATTAGACAAGACTAAGCCTGTAATCCTTTGCGGCGATTTGAATGTCGCCCACAATGAGATCGATTTGAAAAACCCAAAACCAAACCGTGGAAATTCTGGATTTACGGATGAGGAACGAGGGAAGATGACAGAACTTCTCGACAGTGGCTTCGTTGATTCGTTCCGTCACCTGCATCCTGAGGTTAAGGATGTGTACACCTGGTGGTCTTACATGAATAAAGTAAGAGAAAAGAACATTGGATGGCGTATCGATTATTTCATTGTTTCAGAAAAATTGGCACCTGCAATCAAAGAAGCAGGAGCAGAATGCTTTGTGATGGGTAGTGATCACTGCCCCGTCACGCTTGAACTAAGTCTATAGAAGTGAATGGATCCCCTGAACAGTGCTCAGGGGATTTTTTTATGTCCACTTTTCAGTGTTTGGAACAGCTATTCGCTGATTTGATTCAAAGCTGTTAGAAGTAACCCCAAGTTCGGACAGCTTTTCGCTGATTTGGTTCAAAGCTGTCCGAAGTAGCCCCGGGTTCGGACAGCTATTCGCTGATTTGATTCAAAGCTGTTAGAAGTAACCCCAAGTTCGGACAGCTTTTCGCTGATTTGGTTCAAAGCTGTCCGAAGTAGCCCCGGGTTCGGACAGCTATTCGCCGATTTGCTTCAAAGCTGTCAGAAGTAGCCCCGGGTTCGGACAGCTATTCGCCGATTTGCTCTAAAGCTGTCCGAAGTAGCCCCGGGTTCGGACAGCTATTCGCTGGTTTGGTTCAAAGCTGTCAGAAGTAGCCCCGGGTTCGGACAGCTTTTCGCTGGTTTGGTTCAAAGCTGTCCGAAGTAGCCCCGGGTTCGGACAGCTATTCGCCGATTTGGTTCAAAGCTGTCCGAAGTAGCCCCGGGTTCGGACAGCTATTCGCTGGTTTGATTCAAAGCTGTCCGAAGTAGCCCCGGGTTCGGACAGCTATTCGCCGATTTGGTTCAAAGCTGTCCGAAGTAGCCCCGGGTTCGGACAGCTATTCGCCGATTTGGTTCAAAGCTGTCCGAAGTAGCCCCGGGTTCGGACAGCTATTCGCTGGTTTGATTCAAAGCTGTCCGAAGTAGCCCCGGGTTCGGACAGCTATTCGCCGATTTGCTTCAAAGCTGTCAGAAGTAGCCCCGGGTTCGGACAGCTATTCGCCGATTTGCTTCAAAGCTGTCAGAAGTAGCCCCGGGTTCGGACAGCTATTCGCTGATTTGATTCAAAGCTGTCCGAAGTAACCCCAAGTTCGGACAGCTTTTCGCTGATTTGGTTCAAAGCTGTCCGAAGTAGCCCAGGGTTCGGACAGCTATTCGCTGATTTGGTTCAAAGCTGTCAGAAGTATCACTAGGAGCGAACAAATCTTTCGCCACTATCCCTAATAGCAATCCAAAAAAATGGTCTGTTAATACAAACAACCTTTAAATATGAGGAACAGTATGACATATTTCATAAAAAAATAGTCTGTTCAACACCATAAAACTCAGCCGTTTTAATATATTCAAAGAATTATCAAAACCTTTTCTTTTGATTTTTAACTAAATGTTATATACTATAAATTAATAAGGATAACACATTAAAAAAATCCTTGATAATGTTACATATTAATTATTGGGGGTAAGTTGGTGGTGAGTTCTATTAAACTAACAAAACGGCAGGAAGAAATCGTTCAAATTGTCAAGGAGGATGGCCCGATAACTGGTGAACAGATTGCCGAAAAGCTGAAGCTGACACGGGCAACTCTCCGTCCGGACTTAGCGATCCTGACGATGGCGGGCAGCCTCGAGGCCAGGCCCAGAGTCGGCTATTTTTTCAATAAGGATAGGGAGAGATTGTTTGAACCGACGGAATTTCTTAATCTTAAAGTCAATGACTATAAGGGCCATCCGATTGTCGTTCAAAAATCATCTTCTGTTTATGATGCGATTGTCCAGATGTTCCTGGAAGACGTAGGGACGCTGTATGCTGTTGATTCTGAAAGTTGCCTGGCTGGGGTCATTTCAAGGAAAGACCTGTTAAGAGCTGCTATCGGAAATAAGAATCTGGAGGATCTTCCTGTAAGCGTCATCATGACGAGGATGCCAAACATTATTACGGTGAACCCTGAAGAAACATTGGTCCAGGCTGCCAAAAAGCTTGTAACAAATAGAATAGATTCTCTCCCTGTCGTCCGGGAACTCAAGCATAAACCCGAATCATATGAAGTTATCGGACGAATAACCAAAACAACCATTACGAAGGTTTATCTAGAAATCGCAGAGCAAAAATCTGTCTAGGAAGTGAGCGCATTTTGGATATGAAGGAAGTTGTGTACGTGGTATCCGATTCAGTCGGGGAAACGGCGGAATTTGTAGTTAAGGCTGTGGCAACCCAGTTTAACGGGGGCCAGGTTGATATCAAAAGAAATTCATATGTTGAGGACGAAGAAGACATTGAAGATGTTATCTTGGTTGCGAAGCAAGGGCATTCAATAATCGCCTATACCATCGTCGTCCCAGCACTCAAGGCTTATCTTGACAAAAGGGCTCATGAGGAAGGGATTTATGCGGTTGATTTGCTGAATCCTCTGATGAATGCCTTTGAAAAGAAGTTCAATAAGGAGCCGAACCATCGACCGGGAATGATGCGAAAGCTAGATGATGAGTACTTTCGTAAGATTGAAGCAATTGAATTTGCCGTCAAATATGACGATGGCAGAGACCCACGTGGCATTTTAAGAGCGGATATCGTACTGGTAGGCGTTTCACGGACTTCAAAAACACCATTATCGATGTACCTTGCACACAAGCGTTACAAAGTAGCAAATGTACCAATTGTTCCTGAGGTAAAACCGCCAGATGAATTGTTCCAGATACCGAGGAGTAAATGTGTCGGATTGATCATCTCGCCAGATAAGCTTAACGAAATCAGGACTGAAAGATTAAAAGCACTAGGGCTTGGTGCCAGGGCAAATTATGCAAGCTATGAACGAATCCTGGAAGAGCTTGATTATGCAGAGAAGATCATGAAACGTGTTGGCTGCCCTGTTATCAATGTTTCCAATAAGGCGATTGAAGAAACGGCAGGATTGATACTCGATATTTTAAAAAGTGAGAGGAGTTTTGGCTGATGTCTAAATTTGTTTATCTTTTTAATGAAGGAAATAGTGGAATGAAAGAAATTCTGGGAGGTAAAGGAGCGAACCTCGCGGAAATGACACGTATCGGCCTCCCTGTACCTTTCGGATTCACGATTTCTACGGAAGCATGTAATGCATATTATGACGCTGGCAAAACGATTCCGGCAGAAGTGCAGGCGCAGGTACTCGAGGCACTAGGTGAGCTTGAAGAGAAAACTGGAAAGAAGCTAGGAAACCCTGAGAACCCATTGCTTGTATCAGTGCGGTCGGGTGCAGTATTCTCCATGCCTGGAATGATGGACACGATCTTGAACCTCGGCATGAATGATGAAACAGTTGAGGGAATGGCAAAGCTTACAAACAACCCAAGGTTTGCCTATGATTCATACCGCCGCTTCATCCAAATGTTCAGTGATGTCGTCCTTGACGTTGATGTGTTCTTCTTTGAACGCCTGCTAGAAGAAACGAGAGAAGCAAAAGGTTATGCATCTGATCCGGAAATGAATGCCGAGGATTGGAAGGAAGTCATCCAGGGCTATAAGAATATCGTGACCAAACATACTAGAAAGCCTTTCCCGCAGGATCCAAAGGAACAGTTATTCCTTTCCATCAACGCTGTATTTGATTCCTGGAATAACCAGCGTGCGATTGTTTACCGCCGCTTGAATAAAATTCCTTCACACCTGGGAACTGCTGTCAATATCCAGAGCATGGTATTCGGAAACATGGGTGATGATTCCGGAACTGGTGTTGCATTTACTCGTGACCCATCCACTGGGGAGAGTATCCTTTATGGTGAGTACTTGATCAATGCACAAGGGGAAGATGTCGTTGCTGGCATCAGGACACCTCAGCCAATCCAAACCCTAAAAGATGAAATGCCTGCCGTTTACCAGCAATTCGTAGATACTTGCAATCGTCTTGAACAGCATTACGAGGATATGCAGGATATTGAATTCACAGTAGAACGCGGAGAGTTGTTCATCCTTCAGACTCGTACTGGGAAGTGTACTGCTCAAGCAGCAATCCGCATTGCTACGGAATTAGTCAAGGAAGGAATTATCGATAAAAAGGCTGCCTTGCTTCGAGTGGACCCAGAACAACTGGATCAGCTTCTGCATCGCCGCATTGATGAAAATTTCGAGCGCAATCAGCTGGCAAAGGGGCTGCCTGCTTCTCCGGGAGCCGCTACCGGGAAGGTAGTATTTGATGCAGATGAGGCAGAACTGCTTGCAAATGATGGCCAAAAGGTCATTCTTGTCCGACCGGAAACAACTCCAGATGATATCCATGGAATCATTGCGGCACAGGCTGTCGTTACGAGTCGAGGTGGTATGACAAGCCACGCAGCTGTAGTAGCGCGCGGTATGGGGAAAGCATGTATATGTGGCTGTGAAGCAATGAAAATTGATCTTCATGAAAAGCAGTTCCGTGTTGGCGAAGTGGTAGTAAAACATAGTGATATTATTACAATTGATGGTGGAACCGGTGAGATTATGCTTGGTGAAATCCCAATGATCGAACCTGAGCTTTCTAAGGAGTTCCAGCTATTGCTTGCATGGGCAGATGAAGAGCGTAAAATTGGAGTCCGCGCAAACGCAGATAATCCTGAGGATTCTGCCAAGGCCCTGGAATTCGGTGCAGGCGGTATTGGTCTATGCCGTACTGAACATATGTTCATGGACGCAGCAAGGGTGCCGATTGTCCAGAAAATGATCCTGGCTGAAACGTTTGAGGAACGGAACGCGGCATTGGATGAACTATTGCCGATGCAGCGAGAAGACTTCGAAGGAATCCTTGAAGTGATGCAGGGGCTCCCTGTAACAATTCGTTTACTGGATCCGCCTTTACATGAGTTCTTGCCTGATAAAGAAGAACTTATTGTCGAGATCACCAAATTGCAAATCCAGGACCCAGAATCGAAAGAGCTTAAGGAAAAGGAAGCGTTACTTAAGAAAGTACGCCAATTGGACGAATTTAATCCGATGCTTGGCCACCGTGGCTGCCGACTTGGCATGATTCATCCGGAAATTTATGAAATGCAGGCAAGAGCAATTTTCTATGCTGTAGCGAACTTGGCTGATAAGGGTATCGATGCACAGCCTGAAATCATGATTCCTCTAGTCGGTCATGTCAATGAGTTAAAGGAAATGCGTGAACTGGTAAACGCGGCTGCGCAAAGTATTAAAGAAGAAACGGGCAAGCATTTTGAATATACAGTGGGTACAATGATTGAGATACCACGTGCTGCTTTGACTGCAGACCAAATTGCCGAGGAAGCAGACTTCTTCTCATTTGGTACGAATGACCTGACACAGACTACTTTCGGATACAGCCGCGACGATGCTGAAGGAAAGTTCCTTCAGGCATATATTGAACAAAAGGTCCTTCCTGAAAATCCGTTTGCAGTACTTGATCGTGAGGGAGTAGGCAAGTTGGTTGAGACTGGTGTGGAACTTGGCCGCAAGACTAAGCCTGGCCTAAAGACCGGAATTTGCGGAGAGCACGGCGGCGAAAAGAGCTCGATTGAATTCTGTTACAATGCAGGGCTTGATTATGTAAGCTGCTCACCATACCGTGTTCCACTTGCGAGACTGGCTGCTGCTCAGGCAACAATCCGTCACGAGAGAAACAATGAAAAAGAAGCTGTAATTGCTAAATAACTTTTAACTGGAGCGTGTAATGAAGCACGCTCCTTTGTTTTTAAGTATCATTTATTTCCTTATTAATAGGTAACTGATGGAAAAAAGGGTATACTATCTATATACGAAATTCCTCGGGTCTTCTGGTGTTTCCACTTACCATGAGAAGGCGTGAGACCAAACCAGAGAGGATGAGGGAAATGTTAGTAAAACTTTATCAGGCAAAAGCGGGCGATGGCAGCAAAAAAAAGGGGTTAAGGAGAACACAATCCTATTTTATGACGCCGGAGGATGCCTTATCAGAAGCGTTTGCTTTAAAAGAAAAAATGGATTCGAGATATAAAAACGAAATAGAATGGGATTATCAAGGTGCTTTTACAGGTACCTCTGAAAAAATGAAAATTCTAAAGGGATATCTGAAGGGTAATCGGGAAACTACTCCGTTTTACTTGGAGATTATAAGTGTTGATAACATCGATAAAATTAAACCAGCATCACCGATTAAACCTAAAAGTGTAACAAAGGACGACAAAAAGGTCTTGACCGAAGTCATGAAAAAGTTAAAGGTGAAGAACGCTTAGTCAAGCCGTTCCACTGATTGTAAGAAGAATCCTAAATGGAAGGGCGCGCACATCTCATTGTGCGGCCTTTTATTTAGGTTCTTTTTGTAACTTTTGCAGCTTTCAGCCGATATTCATTTTTGGCGCTTTTCTTTTAGCATATATTTTACAGATTTTAAGGGGTTCAGATATGAAACAAATTGAATTGATCCATCAGCAGGCAGTGGAGAACACAAAAACTAAGATAATGGATGATATCGAGAATTTTCTTGGTGAACTGGAAACTCTTCCGGAATTTCAGGAGTATCTCGATAAAAGAAGCACTTACATTAGCCAGATCTGGCTGAATGTGTGGCTGACAAAGTCTACAAATGATTTTTCAAAGCGTGAGAAAAAGGCTTTTTTGAGTGAGCGGGGATATGTTGTAGAAGGTGTCGACCGAAAGTTAATCAATAAGCTTTTCAGGAATGAAATGAGAGACTATCAACCATTCAATACAAGAGAGTGGGTCAAGTCTGCAATCGATAAACACAACTGGGATGAACATTATAACCGTGCTAGAAAGAGGTTCCTTAAAAAAGCTCAGGAAGACCGGCTCCTTGAGAAAAAGGCAGGAATAAAGGAAAAGATTTACCAGGTTGCCCAAAAGGTTTTTAGTGACTTCCAGGAGTCGGCATATCTAAAAATTCGGCATGAGATGGCAAAGGAAATAAAGAAGATTTTAAATGACAATCAGAAGTACGAGGATATTGACACATACATGCTGGAAGAAAGGTTGACCGTTATTGGCTCTTTCAACCCAGATGATTACAGGACGATGGCTGACTTTTTTGATGAATTGACGGGGCAGGTCCATCAAACAGCTAGCTGGGGACGGTTTTATTTTGAGTATGAGACCTACCAGTATCATTTTGAGAACAGTGTTTTAAAGTATTTTACTCGGATAGCTGCTGAGGAGGTAATGAAACAGCTTGACCAGCAAATCCTCAGCGAATATGAGGAAGTTTTCGAGGACAAGCTTTCAGTCGCCGAGACAAAAAGAATCATTAATGACTTAACTGATGTCTATTTAGATGGTTTTCTTTTCAAGCTTCAGGAAGAGTATGTAACAGACCTATTGGCTCTAGCTGACATGGAGTTTGAAGAACGGGCGCATCGTGCAATCTATGAGAGCGACCTTGCAGAGAGAGAACGGAGAAAGGCAGAGGAGCTGGCTGAACTTGAACGGAAAAGGGAAGAAGAAGCTCGCATGCTTGAGGACATTTTCGGCAGGGAATACAATCCATCACTAAGAAGAAATGTTAGATATATTCTGCACATAGGCGAAACAAATACAGGAAAGACCTACCATGCTCTGGAAAGAATGAAGGATGCAAGAACGGGCTTGTATTTGGCTCCTCTTCGTCTCCTGGCACTTGAGGTTTATGAAAAGCTCAACGCTGAGGGAGTTCCTTGTTCTCTCAAAACAGGCGAGGAAGAAAAGCCTGTGGAAGGAGCAAACCATATATCCTGCACAGTTGAAATGTTCCATGAAAAGGACTTTTATGAAGTTGTCGTCATTGATGAATCACAGATGATCGCTGATAAGGACAGAGGGTTTTCCTGGTTTAAAGCCATCACAAAAGCAAACGCAGAGGAAGTCCATATTATCGGGAGCATGAATATCAAGGAAATGATGATGGGCCTGCTGGATGGTGGGGTGGCGGAAATTTATGAATACACTCGTGATATACCTCTCCAGGTAGAGAATAAAGAGTTCAGCCTGAAGGATACCAAGAAAGGCGATGCACTTGTTTGCTTCTCACGAAAACAAGTGCTTGAAAATGCATCGAAACTACAGAACAACGGACGCCTGGTGAGCATGATTTATGGAAGCATGCCGCCCGAAACTAGGAAAAAGCAAATCGACCGATTCATCAAAGGAGAAACAAGTGTGGTAGTAGCGACCGATGCTATTGGCATGGGTCTGAATTTGCCAATCAGGAGAATCGTCTTTTTGGAAAATGAAAAATTCGATGGTACGAGGAGAAGAAGGCTTACTTCCCAGGAGATAAAGCAAATAGCGGGGCGTGCCGGCAGAAAAGGAATTTACAACGTCGGCCGTGTAGCGTTCACCTCAGACATCAACTTGATGACAAAGCTTCTTGAGAAAGAAGACAGGCCTGTAGAGACGTTTTCCATTGCTCCAACATCTGGTATTTTTGAAAGGTTCCAAAAATACCACCGCTCACTTGCTGTTTTCTTTGAATTATGGGATAAGTTCGAGAGCCCTAAAGGGACGAACAAAGCTTCGCTTTCAGAGGAAAGAGAGCTTTATGAGTACATCAGGGATACTGAAATTGAAGCGAGACTGCCAATGATGGAGCTATATGGATTTCTTCACCTGCCTTTTTCATCAAAAGAACCTGCCCTTATTGAACAATGGCTTCAAACGATCAGAGCAATTGTCGAAGATGCAGAACTTCCCGAGCCTCCGGTCAAAACTGCCTCCTTGGAGGAACTGGAGCTTTCTTATAAAGCAATCGGTCTGCATTTGCTGTTTTTATATAAGCTAGGAAGAAAAACTGAGGCTGTTTACTGGGAAAGAGTTCGTACAGGCTTAAGCGACGATGTTCATGAATTTTTAAAGTCAGAAGTGAAAAATTATAAAAAGAAGTGCAGGCATTGCGGAAAAGGGATCCATGTTGATTCCCCATACCAGATTTGTGATTCCTGCTATTCAGCTAGAAACAGAAAAAGGGTGGATAACAGAGATCGCTGGAGGTAATCAGCTGTAAGCGGGGCTTTCATTAGGAAAC
This sequence comes from Mesobacillus jeotgali, assembly GCF_002874535.1. Taxonomy (GTDB): domain Bacteria; phylum Bacillota; class Bacilli; order Bacillales; family Cytobacillaceae; genus Mesobacillus; species Mesobacillus jeotgali. Next base: position 2,504,605 of record NZ_CP025025.1, on the reverse strand, counting down.
CCCGCTTCTTTTAATTTTATATGAAAGTATTACACTTCTATTAGTGTCCAGCTCCAGCGCCTAGCCCCTCGAGTCGCTTCGGTCCGCCCAATGAAGTCAAAGAACGACTTCACTGATCGGCCCTCCAGCGCTTGTCGGGGCTGAACAAGGCGCTTGCGCTTTTCTTACGACAGAAGTATATAACAGCTCAATCGCCATATGATTATAGAAGGAAAAAATAAAAAGGTGTGATCAGATGGCTGTCCACGTAGTTAGGCCAGGAGAGAACCTTTGGGCAATCGCCAGAACATATGGTGTATCGATCCAAAGTATTGTCGATGTCAATGGACTTCCTTCCGCTAGCTTAATCATTCCTGGGCTGGCACTCTATGTTCCAGATCAACAGCCAATTACTCGCTATTATCAAATCAAGGCTGGCGATACATTATGGAGGCTTGCTTTACAATTCAGGACGAGTGTCAGCAACATTGTCAGTGCAAATCCGGGACTGGATCCCAACAGATTGTATATTGGCCAGAACATTAATATTCCTTCACCAGTTAAGCCACGGTTTTCTACACTTGGATTCATCGTACCTGGCGCCTCTCAAACCTTTCTAACTGATTTCGAAAGAATGGCCCCTAATCTTACATTCATTGCTGTTGCGGCCTTTACCTTTACAGCAGAAGGATATGCCTATGTGGTGGGTAATGATGCCCCTATTGTTCGTAAAAGCAAAGAATTGAATGTCATCCCCTTATTATTAATTCAAAACACCACGGCATCTGGATTCAGCAAAGAACTTGCAGGCAATGTACTGGCTTCTTCGACTTATCGAAAGAACCTTGTTGCCAGTCTTGTGGATTTAGCAAATCAAAGAGGCTATGGCGGCATAAGTGTCGACCTGGAATTCATCCCGCCGCCGCAGAGGGAAGATTTCAATACTTTCCTCCGTGAACTGAAGGCAGCGATGGGAAATCTGATTTTACATGTAAATGTCCATGCAAAGACAGAAGATATTCCGACAAATCCAATAATCGGAGCGTATGATTATAAAACGATAGGGGAGATTGCTGACATTGTGGCCGTCATGACAATTGATTACGGTTACCCTGGAGGTCCACCTGATCCTGTTTCTCCTTTATGGTGGATCGCACTCGTTGTCAGGTATTCGCTAACATTGATTCCCCGTGAGAAATTGCAAATCGGTCTTCCGCTTTACGGACATGATAAAGTCGTCTCGACTAATCAATATCGAGCACTCTCCGTGCTGGACGCACAAAACCTTGCTATTTCTACTGGTGCGGTCATCCAGTTTGATACTGCAGCCAGGTCACCGTGGTTTAGGTATTGGAAAGGCACCGAAGAGCATATCGTCTGGTTTGAAGATATTCGAAGCTACATTGAAAAGTACAGATTAATCGATCTATATCAGCTTAATGGCGCAACCTATTGGCAGCTTAGCTTCAAGGCTCCGCAAAATTGGTCTTATTTGGACAAAGTGGACGTGATCAAACTGTGATTTGAACTGAATGATTGAACCACAGCAGGATTAGTAGTACAAAATTAATGTATTTGAACTTCTAAAGGTTACCTGAATACCAGGGAATCCAGTTTGGCAAAAGTGCTTGTTCAGAAATAAGAACAGGTGCTTTTTTTACTTTATAGGGTAATTGCCAGCTATTTTGGGGTATTGATAAGTAAATTGATTTATATAAGAGGAGGATCATAGATGAATAATTTTCTGAAGAGCGGTTTTATGCTCGGACTGGGAGCAGCGGTTGCCGGTAAGGAGAAAGTAGATGAAACCATTATGAACCTGGTTGAGAAAGGGAATATGACCCAGGCTGAAGCAGACACCATCTTCGACGACTTTTTTAAAAAAGGTGAATCGAAGAGTGAGGAATGGAATGGAGAATTCAGAGAGATGGCGAGGAAACAGCTATCAGATCTTGGATTTGTAACAAGGGAAGAATTAGACACTGTCAAGGCACGGCTCGTGATATTGCAAAAAGAAATTGCACAACTGCGAAACAGCGGATTGAATAAGGATATTGATCAGGTTGAAAATGGAATGGAGAATGTTCCTCCTGGATTTTCAAAAGACATTGATTAGCAGCGGGTGATGGAATGTTGACGGACCGAATGAGACGTTTAAATAGATACAGAGAGATCGCATCAGCCTTTGTTAAGTATGGTTTTGGCTATGTGTTGGAAGAGGTCGGGCTGTTCCATGTCCTGTCTATGAAGGACCGGATCGCTGCAGACGTGAAAAACGGGAATACAAAGGAAGCTGGCTACCGTATAAGGTGCATGCTGGAGGAATTGGGTCCCGCTTTTATAAAGCTTGGCCAGCTCCTCAGCATCAGAAGTGATATGCTTCCTGAAGAGATAGTTAAAGAACTGGAACTCCTTCAGGACCAGGTTCCCCCAGTGCCTGTTGATGGAATAAAAGAAAAGCTTCACCACGAGTTTGGCAGGCCTGTCGAGGAAGTCTTCACCTATTTTAATGAGGATTATGTAGCAGCAGCGTCGATTGGACAGGTTCATGAAGCGGTACTGTCAACTGGGGAGTCTGTCATGGTGAAGGTCCAGCGCCCTGGCATTAAGCATACTGTCCATACAGACCTTGAAATTTTAAGGGATATTGCGAGATTGATTGAGCAGCGATATGATTGGGCTCAATATTACAATATCACTGATATGGTTGAAGAGCTGTCTGAATCAATCCGCAGGGAGCTTGATTACACAGAGGAAGCCCGGAATACGGATATGGTCCAAATGCAGTTTGAAGATTGCGAATCTATAAAAGTGCCAATTATCTTTCCTGAATACTCAACTCCACAGATTCTCACCATGGAAAAGGTCGAAGGTATCAAGCTCAACGAACTGAATACTATTGTTATTGAAAATGAGGAAAAACGGAGGATAGCGGATTTATTGGTAAGTGCATTCATAACCCAAATTTTAAAAGAAGGTTTTTTTCACGGTGACCCGCATCCTGGCAATATCCTTTATAATACAGAAACTCAACAGCTGATTTTCATAGACTTTGGGCAAGTGGGTCGTCTGTCAGCAAGCTTGAGATATGATTCTGCATCAATGATGATGGGAATCATGCAGGAAGACACCCATCAGATTGTCAGGTCTATTTTCAGGATGGCCTATGTTCCTTCTGATATTGATGAACAGCATTTTTATGACCGAGTAGATGGAATCAGGAAAACGGTTGAAAGGTCGTCAAAAGAAGGTCTAAGTTTAGGCTTGACGGTCAAGGAGTTGTTTGCTGCGGCACAGGAACATCGGATCATCCTGCCGAAGGAAATGACGATGATGGGGAAAGCGTTGATCACGATTGAAGGCATCATCTCTGAAATTGACCCTGGCCTGGATATGATTGAGTTGGCCAAGCCTTATGGTGAACAGATTATGAGGGAGAGGTATGATCCGATTAAAATGGGCAAAAGGCTTTGGAATAAAGCCGAGGACTTATCTGATACATTTACCAATATACCTAATCAGGTTGAGAATGTTTTGAATCAGGCTTCCAAAGGGGATTTGAAATTTGAAATTAGCTTATCGGAAATCAATCGGATCCTTCATAAATTCGACCGGATCAGCAACCAGGTTTCCTTCAGTTTGACACTGCTTGCCTTCAGTATTGTTGTTCTCGGTCTGATTGTGGGAGCAACATTTGGCAATAATACTATACTGACAAGCGTACCGGCAATTGAAATAGGGTTCATCATTGCATTCGGAATGTTTTTATGGATAATATATTCTATATTGAAATCGGGACGCTTTTAACCTAAGGCTCTATTCGTAAAGTTAGGCAATGTTCATACCATTGCCCTTTTTCTATGGAAAAGATGGCTAAGAGGTATGTGAGTAGGTAAATGTTAAGAATTAATGATTCGGAGGAGTTAAATATGCCTTGCAGAACTACTGATGAATTAAATGAACTTGTACAAGATGCAAAAAAATACACTGGCGGCGGGAAGGTTGCAGACTACATTCCAGCTTTGGCGAAAGCGAATCCTGAGGAGTTGTCCGTCGCTATTTTTCATGATGACGGAACTTGTGTTTCAGCCGGAGACATCCATCAGAAGCTAACTTTGCAAAGTGTTTCAAAAGTATTGACACTTGCACTTGCCCTAATAGATTACGGAGAAGAAGCCGTTTTTGACAAAGTGGGTTATGAGCCAACTGGTGATCCATTCAATTCAATTGTCAAGCTGGAATTCAGTCCTTCGAAACCGTTGAATCCAATGATTAATGCAGGCGCACTTGCAGTTACTCATATGATCAAGGGGAAGGATGCGGATGAACGATTTGAACGAATTCTCTCGTTCATCCAGGAACTGGCAGGTAATTCTTCCATTGGTTATTCAGATGAAGTTGCTGAGTCTGAATATGAAACTTCAGATCTTAACAGGGCATTATGCTATTTTTTGAAGCAGCACGGGGTTATTGATGAGGATGTTGAAGAATTGTTGAAGGTGTATACGAAGCAATGCGCGATTGAAATGGATTGCCTGGATCTCGCCCGAATTGGCTGTGTGTTCGCAATGGATGGTTTGGAGCCTGTTACTAACAGACGAATGATACCTGCCCATGTGGCTCGCTTATGTAAAACGTTCATGGTTACCTGTGGTATGTACAATGCTTCGGGAGAATTTGCTGTCAGGGTAGGAATTCCTGCTAAAAGTGGTGTATCAGGCGGAATTATGGGGTCAGTCCCAAACAGATTTGGAATTGGAATTTTAGGGCCAGCCCTTGATGAGAAAGGGAACAGCATTGGTGGGATCAAGCTGCTGGAAAGCATGTCTGCAAAGTATAAGATGAGCATGTTTTAAAGATGGGTTAAAAATGTAAAAATTCAGACAAACATTACCTGCGGGTGTATTTATATTCTTGATATGATAAGGAGGTGATTCATTATAATTGAAAGGAGAAAAATATGACTGTTGAACATAAGGTAATCTCAATTCAAGAGAAAATAAAAGATTTGGCTTTTGAAGAGATTGGAGAAATATTCAATTTCAGCAGTGATTACTATGGTGCATATTTACTTGGATTAGTTGATGATTTTATAGGAACAGAACAGGTTTCTGAAGAGATTGCCACTTCACTGGTACCTCACTTTATTTCATGGGCTGTGTTTTCCCACCGCTTCAGACTGGGCCATGAAAATAAGACTATTTTTGAGTTATATCTGGAGTCTCCCCGTTATAAAAGCAGAATGAAACCCAAAGTGCACACTCTCATCAGTGAATGGAAAAGTGCAATGCCAGGGGTTTATTACACTGAGGAAATCTTAGGAGAAAGAGTGCTAGTTGTTAATGATGTAATTCGCATGAAGCTGGGTTAGTCGGAGTATATAATGAAATGTATCATCAGCCAGAGGAAAGCGATTTGCTTATAGGATATCTTCTTCCTGCAGGAGATGGCACCTATTCCCCAATCATAGATTTTTTCCACATTCCAGCTCTCTACAAAAAACAAGCGGCCTTTCAAATGATGGATTTCTATAATAAAGCCGTAACCTCAGATCATGAATTCTTCATCCGCCACTACCCAAAACTACTCTCGATTATTTCAAACGTACTTAAATAAAGAAACTGATTTTACTATGAAGATAGATTCAAAAGGCCAAAATACAAAAGTGAAGGACGTGTACATTAGTACCGTCCTTAGTTATTTGTTAGATAAGGAATTATAAAATCATTTAATTGTGGAACTTACATAAGGTTTTCTTAATCCAGCTTCAGCGCCTAGCCCCTCGAGTCGCTTCAGTCCTGCCAATGAAGTCAAAGAACGACTTCACTGTCAGGCCCTCCAGCGCTAGTCAGGGCTAAACGAGGCGCTTGCGCTTTTTGTACTAGCCCCCGAACGCTTCAAGGATATCCTCAACTTCCTTCATATTGAGTAATTTTGCGGCCTCTGTTTGTTCTTTCATGGTTCTTTCCTTTATAGGTGGCTGGATGAAGTAGGTTCCATTTTCAAGCATCGCTCGAATGTCAGCAAGCTGCTGAAGGATTTCAGCAGAGCCACCATTCAATACGGGCTTGGGATTTAGGTAATGATGGAGAGCGGACAGAACAAGATGGCTCAGTGAACTGTTATCGGCATGATATTCGATTTGGTCCACTATTTTTGGTGAAACCGTGTACGACTCACCAGTCTTAACATCAATATATCGTTCAGGGATAGTTATCGCGATCTTATTTACATAATCCGTATAGGTGTTTGACATACCGATCATCCTTCAATGGAAATTAGTTCCTCGGTATTCTCATGTTGTTTCTTAAGTTGGTTCATTTTTGCCAAAATCATGAGTCCGAAGACGTTCAATTTTTCCAGGTTTTCTGGAAAAGTCAGCTCAATTGGGCGTCCCTTATCAGCCCATCTTACGGCAGCTTCCTGTATTTGTGTCTGGGCGAGTTTTGCTGCACCGCCAACAGCGATATAACGGGATGCTCCTTTGATTTCACTGGAACTGCTCCTTGCGCGGTCAAAGTGCTCAAGATACTTTATAGCCATGATCCTCAATTGAGGGATCACATACTTGCTAATATCCTTTCTGACACCGGCAAAGGGTTCGACGTACCATTCTGATTGCCCAGCAAAAAGTTTTTCTTCAAGCTCTGACCTTGAGTCGAAAGTGTATAATTCATTCTTACTGACTTTTTTAATGATCGTATCCAAGAACAAATTGATTCCAAAATGGTCGCCTTCAACTGAGGCTACAGGCTTACTGTTCTTGATCCCAACGAAATCTACTGAATCACCGCCTAGGTCGCCAATGATGATACCTTTCTTAGAATCCTTCACCAGGTTATCATCCTTAATTGTCAGTGTATCAACATCCCGAATTAATCCTAAATAGGCACAGGCTCCTTCCGCGCCGACAATCACATCCTTGATTTCAAGCTTGACAATCAGTTCTTTCGGCTCCGGAATTCCTGGCACTTTATGGAGTGTGATGGTATGGTTACCAATCAAGCGCTGCTTGAGTATTTCTTTCCTCTCCTTATATTGCGTGGTTGGAAGAGATACAGCTAATTGGTCAATACAATAATTTAATTCGATGTCATTTGGATTAATGATTGAAGCATGGTAGGCAGCCGCGGCAAATAGAAGGATATATGTGCGGTCTTCATCAGCTTTTTGATTATTGCTTGCTGTCAGGCTGACATTTCTTTGCTTGGCAGCCGCTTTTCCAGCATAAAAAATTTCTCTTTTATTTGTAATCGCCGGGCTTTTTATCTCTACGATCAAATTCTCCTCAAGATCAATATCTTCCTCGTCATAGGGCTTTTCGTAAAACTCATCATCATACAATGCGATGGCGTTTGGCATTTGATAGTCCCTTAGCTCCCCATGATCAGAGGCTAGAACTTTATACCAGCTGTTGCCTATGTCGACTGCAAAATAATTATAATTGTTCATTTTATCCTCCTCCTTTTGAATCCTATGCAAAAGGCATGTTCAATTGTGCAAGTACCTAATTTTAATGGAAGTGAAGAATTGAAAGAATGGAAATCTTGAAAAACTGAAAAAATCCGCATTTGTGCTGATTCATTCATCTAGTCCAAAAAAACTAGCATGAATAGGATAAATTGTACAAGAAATTTTAAAGGAGGAAAAAAAATGACTAATGATAAACATGGTAACCACAAATGTGTTAGCATAAATAAGTCTGCCTCTAAGGCTGAGTGTGCTAACGTTCAGGCGTTATCAGGCAATATAGCTGCAGGACCAGCACTCGTTAATTTGCCAGTAACTCTTACTGAAGTGCGTGTTACAAGCAATCTTGATGCTAATATTCATTTCCCAGATCCAGTTTTAGAAATTAAGGATATTAAAAAGAGGGTTAAGATTGTCCAGTGCACATTGCTGCTTGGTGGGGCTGAGCTTGATGATATGGGAAATCTGATTACTGACATTCCACTTTTCATTAAAGGATATATCCGCAAGAATATCCAATATGCAACACCTTGCCCAAAAACAAGCGGTGATTGTGTGGCATCTGATATGCGCTCACTAACCGTTGACGTTCCATTCGATTGCGTAACTACAATTGCAGCAGGAGATTTTGATAGGCCACCAGTCCTTCCGGAATTTAATTCGCGCTTTGAATTCGATTTCTTCAGAGCTCAGAAATTAGGCACTGGTTTTCCTGAAAAAGACCGACTCCTGTCTAGCGACCTATCCCAGTTCCACCAGGTAAGCGACCAATTTTATAATCAATTTCCTTACTGTGAGCTGATTGATAGCCGAATCGTCCAATATGATGAAGCGATTGACCGTCATCCCCTGCATCATAATGCTCCATTCGAAGAAGGAGTATTCTATAATATGGTTGAAAAGTCATTATTGGAATTCCGGGTTAGAGTAATTCAAAACCAGCAAGTAAGGATTATCGCAGACTAATTCTAATCTGTGATCTTCAGAAAGAAAAAAGGACCAAGACGATATCAGGTATCAACTGATATCGTCTTTTTCTATGTACTTATACATATTCATTTGATGATGTTTTTGCAAGTAATATAAGAAGACTTAAACCTTCAAAAATTTTTTTATAATGTAATTTAACATGTACATTCCCAGGGATATAAAGGGATGTCATTGGGTACTTGCCCCGAATTTTGTAATTGTATAAGGGCAAATGCCTAGACCCAGAAAATCAAAGTGCATAGGATAAAGCATCTTCACTCTAAGGAGTTATAAGGAGGAGCCATGTATGTTTGAATTAGATAAAAATAAAAAGCCTGACTTTGAGTGTAAGCCTTCAACTGATCATTTTGAATGCTCACCTCGGCACCACCATCCACATGTAAGCCTGGGAAAGTTGGTTACCAAAGTTCCTGTCGTTCTTGCGGAACTGACCCTGCACGTGAATCTGGATACGTTGATTAACTTTCCAGAGCCAGTACTTGAAATTAAGGATATCAAAAAGAGAATAAAATTGACTCAATGCAGACTGCTTTTACCGACAAATAAATTGTTCATCAAAGGGTTTGTAAGGAAGAATATTCAATATGCAAGTCCGAGCCAGGAAATTGAAGCTTCATCATCATCATCTGTAGCTTCCGATCTTCACTCTTATACAGTAGATATTCCTTTCCAGGTAGTGACAGAAGTGAAGGACTTCCTTTCAAAGCCTGTATTGCCTCAAGTAAACAACCGTAAGGAATTCGACTTTTTCGTGTCAAAACCTTTGTCAACAGGATTTCCGGAAAAAGATGAATTGCTGACAAGCGACTTGAGCCAATTTCATCAGGAAAGCTCACAGCACTATAACGAGCTCCCTTTCTGTGAATTAGTATCAAGTCAAATCATTGAATGGGATGAAGCGATTGACCGACAGCCGCTTCCTACTTCTTCACCGATCGATGAAGGATATTTCCAGACAATCGAAGAAAAAATGGTCATTGATTTCACTGTCCGCGTACTTCAAAATCAACAAATCCGCGTTTCATCAGCAACAAATGATCCAGATTGCTATGACGAATCAGAATAAATATTAGATAAAAGGCGGGGTATTATACTAGGCACCAATAGTATATGCCCCTTTATGTTTTTACCCCTATAAAAAAAGGAGGGTAGGGATAGGTTGCAATAAAAGCAGACCCTTCCATTCAAGATGGAAAAAACAAATAGAACGTTTCATGAAATGAATCTTTTCCAGGGGAATTGGAGAAATAATTCTGTAGAGCCCAGAGTGTCTGAACGTGCCCCGGAAATGGAAAAAGTTTTTGAGGAAATCGATAAAGAGCTAGGCGGGAATTTAAATGAAAGCAGGTTCCGGCCAAAAGGAAAGAGTTCAGGCAAGCCATTGATCCTCGCTCCTCCTGTTATTAATAGTGTCGAAGAAAAGCTTTCTGCTTCAAGAAGACAATTTACAATAGATGAGGTTGAGGAAGAGTCAAGTGAACTGAAAGAAGACGTTGGTGGCATAGAGGATCATGTAGAAGAGGAAGTCCAGGAAGACTACGAGGAATCCTCTAGTGAAATAATGATGGAGGAGTCCAGCAGTTTCCTTTATGAAGAGGTATCAGCCATAGATGAGTCAGGTGATGAACCTCATTATTATGAAAACCATGATGAATCAGCGGATTATCAATATGAATCATCTGAATCTTCCTCGGAACCTATGAAATTAGCTACAGCCGCATACAGTGGGAAAAAAACTAAGACAGAAAAGGCGAAGGTGAGGCTTCCTTTACATCTGGCAGATGTGGATCTCGAAATTGACATCTTTGATACATTCAGTCTCTCAAGGCCAATTTCCACAGTTTCTAATGTAGAGTGCTCCCTTCATTCGATTGATGCTGAGGTATTGCTGCCATCAGCCAACTTATTCACCAAAGGAACGCTTCTACTGAATATTGATTATGTAAGTACTGACGATAATGGGCCGATGCATTCACTCAAGATACACATCCCATGGAAGAAAATCATCCCGGTAAAATGGGTTCATCAGCCCGAACTTTCTGCCAAAGACAGCAAGGAATATTTATTCACTTCAAATCTTGGTAGGGAAGAAGGATATACCCGTGAATATAGTGAGAGTTTAGTAGAAAAAGTGGATTTCAGTCTATCGAGTTTGCATTGTGTGTGGAATGAACAATTCATCCAAAACGACAGAGTAATGATCCAGGGTACGGCAAGGCTGAAAATGGAGCTGTTTCAAACACAATGCCTGGATTTACAAAAGCTGCTTTCGCTATAAAGGAAAACAGGGTGCCTCAGGTGAGACACCCTTGCTTTGGTATTAGCCTTCATGGCGTTTCATTAAGGCATCCATTCTGTGCTTCATATTTTTTGGCTCGTGCTCCATTTTATAGTCTGCTTCCCAAGAGGATGATGACGATGATGAAGATGAAGAAGACTCTTCTTTATCTTTGTATCCATGGGAATGGTCTAAATCAACCTGCTGCTTCTGAAGCAATTTGAAGAATAAACCAACCTCCATCTTTTCCGTGATGCGGCTGAATCTGCCCCAGTTGTCAAAATCCTTGTAAAGGTCTAGGTCGTTGACGAAAGAAGCAAGAAGTTTGCATTCAATTGGCTCATTATAGTATTCATACGTAAAGGCTCCAGAGGTGCACTCGTCAGCTCCGTGGCCTTTTTTATCAATGAACCTTCTTTCATAGACCGTGTTCTTCTGGCTTAAATGTTCGTAATCAGGATAGTTGAAGACATGGACAGCTTCACTGCAAGTAAATGGTACATCTACACTGTAGTCCTTCAGCACGCCACTGCATTGTTCTACATACTGGATATTTTTATGAACAACACCAGAAATATAGAGTTTTACCTTTTTGTAATCCATTGCAGAACGGATCGCCTTGCATTGAGTCAGGGAAACGTTCCTGCGCATATGCTTAATTTCACGTGCTGCAGTTGGCAGCTCGATGTCAGATTCAACTTCAACTTGTAGTTCTACTTCGGCCAGAGCTACATTGATGTCTGCGACTGGGTATTTGAGTTTGTTGCCATATGGATAGAAGGAATCACTATCGCAATCTACCCGAATCGTTTTTGCTTTATCACAAGAAAGCTTTGGCGGGCAGCCATGGTGCGAGTTGCAACCTGTATTTCTCTTCATTTTTTTCACTCCTTTTTTATTATAATCAAAAGCAGTAAGAAACAGATTGTTTTCGTTTCTTTCTTTTGACTTACTATTTATATATGCCAGTACTACAGCAAAGGAATAGACGAATGATAGAGGGCAATCACATATTTTTTTATTAGCAGTGAAAATGTTAAGAGAATTCGGGACAAATGTGATTAAATGATAAATAAAGCAACCCCACTTGATGTGGGGTTGCAGATCTAAATCAAAAATCCACTGTTATATCCTTGTTTTAGCGTCGAGAGCATAACATCTTCTTAGGATCCATCTTCTTCGCTTTTACAGGAGGGAAGCAAGTAATGCCGACAAAATCCTTCAAATCAACTTCAAAGCAAGCTCCAGTCCTTGTGAATCCTTCGATACCGTGATGCTTTCCTTCACATCGTTCCGGACAGAGCAGTTCAAGAATCGCGCAGCAGTCAGATCCTTTCACAAAGTCAACAACCCGGAAAAAACTAGACTTGATATCAAAAAAGCAGCCATCGATTTTTACTACACCTGTACCAACGAATGTCTCGCAGTCACCTTTGCTGCACCCACATAATAATTTGAACGGTATTGTATCGAAGCTTGATTGCTTGCATTGATTAAGCAGTTCTTTGATCGACCGGTCGCAGCTTACATCACAACCGTGTTTTCTTTGATTTACCTTGTGCTGTGCTTCATTTATGTCCCTGACTTTTTTGCATATACACTTGTCGGAATGTTTTTCATCATGGTGCCCTTTATTACAGCCACAGTCATGAAAGTCATCATCCCAATCCTTATGCTTTTTCTTTTCCTTGTGCTCATCTCTTACCTTTCGTTTATCCCAATCCTTGTGGTCATCCCAATCCTTGTGTTTATCCCTATCCCGGTGCTTAGATTTTTCGTTGTCATGAGCGTAATCATCGTCAGGTCGATGATCATCTTTGTAATAATAATTCATAAAACGCGCCTCTCCTTTCTTATAGAGTGGTGATGTATTAACAGGATATGGGGAAAAGCAGTGGTTTGTATGGGGAGGTGACTATACTGGCGAAATTCTTATTAAGTTTTGGGAAAACTGATAAAGAATATTTGCTATTTGCAAAATTACCATTCAATATAAATAGCAGCAAAAAGAATTTGGAGGCCATACATATGTTGAAAAAACAGTTAGAGAAGTATATAACATCACAAAAGGATATTGTTGAATTACATACTGAAGAAAAGGAATATGCAGAACGTCAAGGACTGCTTCATGGAGTCCAAACAAAAGAATTAGAGCCTGATGCTCGTTTTGAGGAAGCTTATATTGAAAGAGGCAACAAAGAAACTGAAGAGTTCCTTGGTGAAGAAACATCCGAGTTTCTGAATCAGCCAATTGGTTATTTTAAAAAGCAAAAAAATGAATTCATGTATTTGGAATCCAAATGGTTTGACGTGATCGATGTTGATGCAGTCAGTCTTGAAAAAGATGATGTGTTCGAAACATATGATGTTATGCTGGGACTTAAGCTTCAGAAGAAATATGAATCTGGCATCAAGAAATATTTAGAGGAGAACCTCCATGGTGAAGGTTCTAGGTATGATTTGATGTTCGACGCCAATGAAGGAGTATGGAGTCTGAATTTTGCATTGAATGGGCTTGTTGAATACACGGAGGATTTATCCATTGGAGAAGCTTATACTCTAATTTACGGGTTTCTATTCGGACTGGCTGAGTCAGTTGAAAATAAGCAATAACCAAGCGCCTTTTTGGCGTTTTTTTTAATACTTTAACAAGATAACATACTACTATATTAGAATACTAAAATTTACCATATGGGTTGACATTAACACCATAGAAACATAAAATTAATATAAGTTATTAGTCAATAGTTAAAATTCAGAAAACGGGGTCAGTCATGAGCAAAATTGCGATTGGGAAAACAGCGGTCCTGCTTGCATCTTTTACAGAAGAAGAAATGGCTTTTTTTCAGGATACCCTAAAAGATGTAAGCTATTGCCTTGGCAAGGTAGGATCGATGAACATGCAAAAAGTTATTTCTGCAGTGGAAACCGCTGCCAAACGCCATGGTCTCATCCATCCCAATTTGTACCGTGAAACTCACGCACTATACCATGCGATCATGGAAGGCATGGAGGGAGTTACAAGAGGTCATTTGTCCATTGGGGAGATGAGCCGCACTGTCGGCCTTCGCTTTGCCGTTGTCCGTGGAACACCTTTTACAGATGAAGGTGAAGGAGAATGGATTGCCGTCGCTTTTTATGGAACGATTGGCGCTCCTGTAAAAGGTTCAGAACACGAAACGGTCGGTTTAGGAATCAATCATATATAAAGTTGCATTGCCTATAGTCCACTAGTCAGTAGGAGGCGATGATGGTTTAAGTATGCCATTGTCGTCTCCTTTTTATTTAATCCATCGATCAGGAGGTCACGAGAATGGTTGTTTTAACAGGTGAAACTTTAACTTTGGAGCAAATCAGACAGATTTGCTATCTCGATGAGGCAGTCTCTATCAGTCCCGATAGTATGAAGAGGGTTGCTGAAAGCAGGGAAGCAGTAGAGAAAATCGTAGCAGACAAGCGTACTATTTATGGAATCAATACAGGATTCGGCAAATTCAGCGATGTCATCATTAATGAACAGGATGTCAATGCATTACAGCTAAACCTGATCAGGTCACATGCATGCGGCGTAGGAGAACCATTTCCAGAGGTGGTTTCACGTGCCATGGTCTTACTAAGACTCAATGCGTTGATTAAAGGATTTTCCGGAATCAGGCCGATAATCGCGGAGAGGCTTAAGGAATTGCTTAACCTGCAGATCCATCCGGTTGTCCCTCAGCAAGGCTCGCTTGGTGCTTCAGGTGATTTAGCGCCATTATCCCATCTGGCGCTAGTATTGTTAGGTGAGGGCAAGGTGTTCTATGAGGGAAAGGTTTGTACAACAGAAGAGGCATACAGCAAAGAAGGTCTTGAGCCAATTGTATTACAGGCAAAAGAAGGCCTTGCCTTGATTAATGGAACCCAGGCAATGACGGCAATGGGAGTTGTCAACTGGATTGAAGCAAATGATCTGGCAAATCAATCAGAATGGATTGCAGCCCTTACAATGGAAGGTTTGGAAGGTGTCATTGATGCATTCCACCCAGCGATTCATGAAGCACGCGGGTATCAGCAGCAAATGGATGTAGCGGAGCGTATGAGAAATTTGCTGGCTGGCAGTAACCTGACGACTCGCCAGGGCGAAAAAAGGGTCCAGGACGCTTATTCATTAAGATGTATTCCTCAGGTACATGGTGCCTCATGGCAAGCTCTTGATTACGTAAAGGAAAAGCTTGAAATTGAAATGAATGCAGCAACGGATAATCCTCTCATTTTTGACGGAGGAGAAACCGTCATTTCTGGTGGGAACTTCCATGGCCAGCCGATTGCGATTGCAATGGACTTTATGAAAATAGCTGTTGCTGAATTTGCGAGTATTTCTGAAAGAAGGATTGAAAGACTGGTAAACCCGCAATTAAATGACCTGCCGCCATTTTTGAGTCCCCAACCGGGACTTCAGTCTGGTGCGATGATCATGCAATACAGTGCTGCATCACTAGTTTCTGAAAATAAGACTCTCGCTCATCCTGCGAGTGTAGATTCGATTCCATCTTCTGCCAATCAGGAGGATCATGTGAGCATGGGAACCATCGCTGCTCGTCATGCACACAGTATTATCCAAAACGTCAGACGTGTATTGGCGATTGAATGTATTTGTGCCCTGCAGGCAGTCCAATATCGTGGTGTAGAAAAAATGGCACCGAAAACAAGGAGCTTCTATGAGGAAGCAAGAAAAATAGTTCCTTCCATTACTGAGGACAGGATTTTCTCTGAAGATATCGAAAGACTTGCAGAATGGCTAAAAAAAAATAATCTGCAGTGGACAGCTATAAAAAGACAGGAAAGCCTGGTTTAAAATCAAAAAATTGAGGAGAGTGGAATAAATGGCAATCGAAGCAAAACGCAATATTAAAGCAAAGAAAGGTCTTGAACTGGAATGTAAAGGCTGGGAGCAGGAAGCTGCATTAAGGATGCTTTATAACAATCTTGATCCCGAAGTAGCTGAAAAGCCGGAGGAATTGGTTGTTTACGGAGGAATTGGCAAAGCGGCACGAAATTGGGAGGCATTCGACGCAATTGTTGAAACGCTTCGCAGGCTGGAAAATGATGAGACGATGCTGGTCCAATCTGGTAAGCCTGTGGCTGTTTTCAAAACGCATAAGGCCGCACCAAGAGTTTTAATATCCAATTCCGTCTTGGTTCCTAAATGGGCGAATTGGGACCATTTTCATGAACTTGATAAAAAAGGCTTGATGATGTACGGGCAAATGACTGCAGGAAGCTGGATTTATATTGGTTCTCAGGGAATCCTTCAAGGCACATATGAAACATTTGCCGAGGTTGCGAGACAGCACTTTGGAGGTACCTTGAAAAATACGATCACGCTTACAGCTGGACTTGGAGGCATGGGTGGAGCGCAGCCTCTCGCGGTCACGATGAACGATGGGGTGTGTATCGCCGTTGAGGTCGATCCAGAACGGATCAAAAAGCGAATTGATACTCGTTATTGCGACAGGATGACAAATTCAGTCGATGAAGCCATTGAGTGGGCGAAGGAAGCCAAGCATAAAGGAGAAGCCCTATCAATAGGTCTGATCGGAAATGCAGCGGAAGTTCATCTTGAATTATTGTCCAGGAATTTTAAAGTTGATATTGTTACGGACCAGACATCTGCTCATGATCCGTTGAATGGATATATTCCAGTTGGTCTGACTTTGGAAGAAGCAGAAAAACTTCGTGTGGAAAGCCCAGAAGAATATGTAAAGCAATCTTCTTTTTCAATGGCTAAGCATGTCGCATCCATGCTTGAATTCCAGAGGAGAGGCGCAGTGACATTTGATTACGGCAATAACATCCGTCAGGTTGCCAAGGATCATGGAGAGGAGCATGCTTTCGATTTCCCTGGTTTTGTTCCTGCGTATATCAGGCCGCTGTTTTGTGAAGGAAAAGGGCCGTTCCGTTGGGCAGCTTTATCAGGGGACCCTGCTGATATCCACCGGACAGATGAACTGATCAAGGAGCTATTTCCGGAAAATAAAGCCCTTCAGCGCTGGATTGACATGGCCCAGGAAAAAATTGAATTCCAGGGTCTGCCTTCACGGATATGCTGGCTGGGCTATGGTGAGCGGGTGAAAATGGGATTGGCGATCAATGAACTCGTTCGAAAGGGTGAATTGAAAGCGCCGATTGTAATAGGACGAGACCATTTAGACAGTGGATCGGTTGCTTCTCCGAATCGGGAAACGGAATCAATGAAGGACGGCAGCGACGCAGTCGGCGACTGGGCGATCCTCAATGCACTAGTCAATGTCGCAGCCGGCGGCTCCTGGATCTCTGTCCATCATGGCGGAGGAGTTGGCATGGGATATTCCCTTCACGCAGGAATGGTCGTAGTTGCTGACGGCACAGACCTTGCTGAAGAAAGACTCAGAAGAGTACTGACTACCGACCCAGGCATGGGAGTAGTCCGCCACGCGGACGCAGGCTATGATAAAGCAATTGAAACAGCTAAAGAAAAAGGCGTCGACATCCCGATGCTCCCTTAAATTGTAAAGAGACGGTGTTTGGACTGATTAAAATCAAACATTGCCAGGTGCTATTAAATGACTAATCGGTCGCAATTTTAATAAACGTTTAAGAAGCTTAATGTATATTAGCAATGTTGATTGTAGTGGAAGGCGCGAAGACTCCTCGCAAGCTCGTGCGTGGGCAGGATCGAGGAAACTTAATCAATCCTGCGGAAAGCGATGCTTCTTGAACGGAAATCAACAGCCAAATTCGAGAAAGAAAGGGTGGAGAAGATTGACATACGATTTATTAGTTTACAATATCGGCCAGCTTATTTTACCCAAAAGCTCTGATAAGCCTTTGAAGGGGCAGGAAATGAAAGAGCTGAACATAAGTGAAAACGCAGCAATAGGAATTATGGATGGGAAAATTGCCTGGCTGGGTTCAAGTCTTGAAGCCGAATCACTAAAGGCTTCAGAAAGAATTGACGCCCAGGGAAAAGTTGTTTCCCCTAGTCTTGTTGATCCGCATACTCATCTGGTTTTTGGGGGATCTCGTGAACATGAGCTATCATTGAAGCAAGCTGGAGTCCCATACCTGGAGATCCTCGCTCAGGGAGGCGGGATTTTATCGACGGTAGAATCCACTAAAAAAGCTACAGAGGAGGAATTGTTTGAAAAAGCTTCCTTCCATCTTGAGAGAATGATTTCTTATGGAGTTACGACTCTGGAAGCTAAAAGTGGATATGGACTGGATGCTGAAACAGAGCTCAAGCAGCTTAGGGTGGTCCTGAAATTAAAGGAAAAGTACCCTGTCACTGTAGTTTCGACTTTCCTTGGCGCCCATGCTATTCCACCCGGATTTAAAGGGAAAGAGGATGAGTTCCTGGAAGAAATGGCCCGACTGTTTGATGATATAAAGGATGCCGAACTTGCCGATTTCGTGGATATTTTTTGTGAGACCGGTGTTTTTACCATCGAACAGTCAAAGAAGTTTTTACAGCAGGCAAAGGAAAAAGGGTTTGGCTTAAAGATCCATGCGGATGAAATTGATCCGCTTGGCGGTACAGAACTTGCTGTGTCATTAAGGGCAGCAAGTGCAGACCATCTGGTTGCCGCCTCTGATGAAGGAATTAGACAGCTAAGCGAAGGGGATACAGTAGCTGTTCTGCTTCCTGGAACGACATTTTACCTGGGGAAGGACCATTATGCCCGCGCAAGAAAAATGATTGATGAAGGGGCGGCAGTCGCTTTGGCGACAGATTTTAATCCTGGAAGCTGTGTTACAGAGAATCTGCAGATGATTATGTCACTGGCAGCTTTAAAGTTGAAGATGTCTGCGGAAGAAATCTGGAACGCAGTCACAGTCAATGCTGCCCATGCGATCGGAAAATCCTCCGAGGCAGGGACATTAGAAGAAGGTCGATCAGCTGATTTTGTCATCTGGGACGTGCCTAACTATAAATATATCCCATACCACTTTGGTGTGAATCACGCACAAAGTGTTTACCATTCTGGTAAGAAACTTTGGGAAAGGACTCCTTATGGTGAAATTCAGTTATCTCCATCCAGGTAAGCCTGCGGTTTTCAAGGACCGGTTCGTCACAAAGGTCAATGAGCGTCTTAAACCTTATTCTGAAGGGGAGAAAGGTGAGATAGGCTTAATCGGTCTTCCATTCTCTAAAACATCCATTTCTTTATCACAGGCTTCAGATGCACCGAAAACAATTAGGGCAAGCATGAGTTCATTCTCCACTTTTTCAGGTGAAAAAGAGAAAGACTACAAGGCTATTAGCATCATTGACTTTGGGGACGTGCATACCCATCCAACTGATTTGGAGGAATCCATTGAAAGACTTTATGTGAGTGTTAAGGAGATGCTTCAGAATAACGCCTGTCAACGTTATATCATGCTTGGCGGAGACCATGGTGTCAGCTATCCTTCCATACGCGCTTTCAAAGAGTATTACGGAGAAGTAGGGGTTATTCAATGGGACGCACACCATGATGTAAGGAATCTTGATGATGGCGGACGCACAAATGGCACACCATTCCGAAGTCTTATTGATGGTGGTCACTTAAAGGGTGAAAACCTTGTCCAAATTGGGATTCGTGATTATGCAAATGCGAAAGAATATCACGATTACACAAAAGAAAAAGGGATTTCTGTCTATACAATGGAAGATATAGAGATTACAGGGATTATTCCTATCATTAAAAAGGAAATAGAAAGACTATCTGAATTAGTAGATATAATTTACCTATCTGTTGATATGGACGTCGTTGATCAGGCTTTCGCACCTGGGTGCCCGGCAATTGGACCGGGTGGCATTACAAGCAGGGAATTACTTGCTAGTCTTGCAACAGCCGCTTCCTATGAAAAAGTTAAGGCGATGGATATCGTAGAAATAGATCCTTCGAAAGACTTCCGTGATATAACAAGCAGGCTGGCAGCTGCCGCCATGCTTCGTTTTATGTACAACTGATACTCATACTAAACAGCCTGCAGACCATTCTATTTGTCTGCAGGCTGATTTTTTTCAGATAATTATTAAGATGTAGTTATGAAATAACTATAGACAGAAGGTGAATTTTTCACTGGATGATTATTCTCGAGCGTTTAGAAAGGATTTGCAGAAATGTAATTGTCTAATTTTCGTTGCTTGAACTATTTAGCTTTTAAAGTTAGAGTTATTTTATACATATCAAAAGAAGGTGTAAGCTTTGAGCAAGAGGTATTTTACCATTGGGATGGCAGGTCATATTGACCACGGGAAAACATCGCTGACCAGGGCGTTGACGAACGTGGATACTGATCGCCTGAAAGAAGAAAAAGAACGGCAAATTTCAATTGAACTTGGCTTTGCGCCATTATATGAGAATGAAGAGCTGCAAATTTCCGTCGTGGATGTGCCTGGACATGAGCGGTTCATCCGCCAGATGATTGCCGGCGTTGCAGGAATCGACCTTGTAGTACTGGTGGTTGCTGCGGATGAAGGTGTCATGCCACAAACAAGGGAACATCTGGATATATTAGGGTTCCTCGGCATCCGTTCGGGTATTATTGCGATCACTAAGACCGACAGGGTGGAAGAGGAATTCATAGAACTTGTGAAAGACGATATTTTAAGTGAGCTTGAAGGGTCAGTCTTTGAAAATGCCCCTTTTATGATGGTCGATAGTTTATCTAAAAAAGGCATCCATGAATTAAAAGACTTGATCATTGAAACGCTGAAAGAGCAAGAAATGCGTGATGCTAAGGGGGCTTTCCGCCTGCCGATTGATCAGGTATTTACGGTTAAAGGGCAAGGTACCGTTGTCAGGGGTACTGTTTATGAAGGAACAGTTGAAGAGGGTCAGCTTTTAAAAGTTTTACCGTCCGGTATTGAAGTGAGAGCACGTCAGCTGCAGGTACATCATCAATCAGCAAAGAAGGCTTACGCAGGGCAGAGGGCAGCCATCAATCTATCTGGTGTTTCAAAAGATGATCTTGAACGGGGTGAAGTCCTTGTCTCTTCTGAACATTTTATCGTAACGAATACTATCGATGTTGCAATCAGGGTTGTTGAGGACCTTGAGCATTTGGTAAAACAAAGGACCCCAATCAAATGCCATATTGGTACTGCCGAAGTAATGGGCCGGATTGTCTTTTTTGACAGGAATGAACTAAAAGAGGACAACGGGGAGATACTTTGTCAGCTCCGTCTTGATGAAAAAATCGTCACGAAGCGCGGAGACCGTTTCATCGTTCGCCGGCCAAGTCCGCAGGAAACGATTGGCGGCGGTTGGGTAATAGACCCTCGTGGAAATAAATATCGATTTGGACAGCAGACAATCCAAGAGCTTGAGAAAAAGAAGGCAGGCACACCAATTGAACGAATCAATGCCGCTTTATATGAAGCGAAAAGTTTATCTGTCGAAGAATTGATAAAACGAACTGCACTTGATGAAGGATCGATTTTGACCAACTTGAATGATGAACAATTCGTCCGGATTTCGAATAAGGAATACGCGCTTGTATCAGTAGTCGAAGTCATTGAAGTAGATATCAAGGACCGTCTAGATGATTACCATCAAGAAAACCCTATGCGAACTGGCATGAACAAAGCTGAACTGCTTCAATCACTGCAAAAAACATTCTCTAAAACCCTGCTTGAATTCATTATTGACAACGGCATCAACAAGGGCTTATTTTCCAGGAAAGAACAGTATATTTCCCTCTCAAGCTTTGTTCCCCATGTCCCGAAAAACTGGGTGAAGCGTACAGAGAATATGCTTAACGAACTTAAAGAAGATGGCATGAAGGTTGCTTATCTGAATGATTATATAAAAAATGCGGGTATCCCTGACTCCATTGCACTTGAGTTAAAACGCTTTCTCGAAGATCAGGGGAAAATCGTCCTGCTTGATGATCAATATGCCTGGTATGGCGCTCATTTTGCTGATGCGGTTGAGAGGCTCAAAAAGCATACTGGAGATGAGTTTGAAGTACCTCAGGCCAAGGAAGCAGTGGAGTTATCGCGGAAATACATGATTCCTTTCCTGGAGCGTCTTGATGCTCTTGGTTATACAAGAAGAGTTGAAAACAAGAGGGTTTGGAAGAAATAAACCCATCAAATAGACTGTTAAACGGTTCTGTTCTGGCACATTGTCTTAATGGTATTCCTTTAGAGTAGCTTATTAAATGTTTGTACCTTGTTTTTGTCCTAACCGGAGTACCCTTCATACAAATTCAATGATTGAATCAAAACAGCAGACCCTCGAGGTTCTGCTGTTTTAATTTAAAGGTTTACATAATAAAATTATTTAACTCTCTGTAGATTTAACTTGCAATGGAGGAGGAATTAACCATCCCTTTGTTTTATTCAATTTCAGCATCTTAGCTCCGAATTGAGCTTTAGCCATATGGAACTGGCCATACATTACAGCAATATCTTCCCTGCTGGATTGGCCAATCATTGTGCTGGCGGCTACCAATCCTTCCGCAACATCCTTTGATACAGCAGCGGCAATTTTAGGGTCACTGAATCTTTGCATTTTCATGAAGCATTCATACACTCTTATGTATGTAAAATAAAGGTATAGGGAATTGGATTACGAATTACTCATGGAAGGAATAAACCTTCAGAAATCTTCCGTTGGTTCACAAAAAGGTAATATTATTTAGAAGGATTGATTTTAAATAAATATGTTACAGTATAAGTGAAAGGATGATTCTTTGAATAAATTGGCTTTAGCGATTATTGTTACAACGAGCTTGTTAATTGCTAGTTGCAATAACGATCAACCAAATGACATCAAACAAGACCAACAGACAATCGAACAGGCAATGATGGACAGTGGAATCGATACCGACAACATAATCTATACTGAAAAAATAATGGGTGAGGATGCATTTTCTATTTACCTAAAAATAAATGGGTATGGCATCATTCAGTATGTGAATACAAATAAAGGATGGCAATACAGAGGCGCGTCTGGTTTTGAACAATCAGCATCCGGAAAACCGGAGTCTGTAACCTTTGGGACTGCAACATGGTTGATGGGGGACTACTCCTCAAAAGGAAATAATACATACAAGACAGTATTCATCGGAGAAATACATGACGCGGAAATCGCGAAGGTCATTTTAGAGGTCAATCATGACAAGTATAATGCAGAGATATTAACTAGTGATAATAGGAAAATCTGGTACCATTTATCAGATGGTTTCAAAGGCGATATAAAAAAGATTTCCGGATATTCCTCTGACGGGAAATTAGTATATGAAAATTTTCTTAACTTACCTGAATGAGAAAGAGCTTGGTCATTCCAAGCTCCTGATCATTCCCCGAAAAAACCTTCGTATATTTTAGTGATATCATCCCGTAACTTTTCAACCTGGACAATCCGGGCTTCCCTTAAATACTCACGTCCATCTGCATAGAGTACAAGGACGGGAACAGTGAATGCCATTAGGAATCCTGCTATTTCTTCGACCTTTCCCGCATTTACTAACCCGGTTTCGATTTTAGGGAAATCTTTCATCACTTCCTCGACCTGAGGAAGCAGACCGTGGCAGACACTTCAGTTGTCGGTCAATACATAAATAAAGCTTAATTCATTGTCACTGATCAAGCTTTTAACTTCATCCATTGTCGTTAGTTCTCTCATTTAATATACCTCCCTATCTTTTTGATACCCATTAAAAATAGAATAGCCTTATGCATAGTAATCATACTATAAAAAGGGTAATGGGTATAATAAGGAGAGGTGATAGAATGGGCAATTCGTGGAATGAACGTTTTGGGACTGAACAATATGTTTATGGTGAGGAACCAAACTTATTCATAAGGAACCAGGCACACAGGCTGGAAAAGGGGAGGAAGGTTGTTTGTTTCGCGGAAGGAGAAGGCAGGAATGCTGTATACCTTGCGAAACAAGGTCTTGACGTCACAGCTTACGACTATGCGCTGAATGGATTGAAGAAAACAGAAGCACTGGCTGAAAGCAATGGAGTGAAAATTAAAACTGAACAGAAGGATTTAATTCACGATTCAGTACCAGATACCGAATTCGACGCAGCGATCATGGTTTTCGGCCACTTTGCTAAGAAGGACCAAAAGACTGTGTTTGATAAATTAGTATCGGCTGTAAAACCAGGTGGAATAGTCATGCTTGAAGTATACTCCGAGGACCAGGTCCAATATGGAACAGGCGGACCCAAAACAGCAGATATGCTTTACGATCCGGCAGCCCTGTTACACTGGTTGAAAGGATTTAAAACAATCCATTTCTTCTATGGAGAAAAGGAAAGGATAGAAGGTCAATTGCATACCGGAGTTGGTCATGTGATCCAGGTGATTTTGGAAAAGTAAAGGATTTATACAAAGCGATTCTTCTAAAAAGAAGGTCGCTTTTTATTGTTTTTACAAGGATTTTCCAAAGTTTTGTCGAATTGAATATATAGGTGAAATGAAGGGACAAAGGTCATGAAATTTAAAATTGATAGAGGCAGTTTTTATGAAGCATTAACTGAATTAAGCAGGAGTATTTCTGCTAAAGCAGAACCGCAAATCATGAACGGAATGAAAATGACAGCCCACGCTGAAGGATTGACACTTATCGTAAGTAACCATTTATATTTTGTTGAAAAAACAATCCCTCCCAAAGCTGATGGGAAGTTAAGTGTTTATGAATCAGGAAGCGTTGTGGTACCGGCCAAATATTTAGTTGAATTGGTGAAAAAGCTACCTGAAGAACTGACGGTTGAGCTAATTGATCTACATAAATTATCAATAAAGACTGAGGAAATCTCTGTAGTGTTAAGCAGTTTTGACGTTGATGACTATCCTAACACTCCAGTCCTGGATCTTGGTAAGAGTGTTCAAATACCTGGCCATCTTTTAAATGAGATGGTAAGCCAAACGGCGTTTGCTGCTTCGTCAATTGATACACGCCCTGTTCTGACCGGATTGCTGGTCACGTTACAGGATAACAAAATCATATGTGCAGCAACTAATTCCCACAGATTAGCGATGAGAGAAAGCGAACTTGAAAATGATATTGAGGGCTCCTATATAATTCCATTCACATCAGTTAAAGAATTCATGAGGTTATTCCACAATTCTAAGGGCTTAATTACTGTATATATATGTGAGAATTATCTCGTATTCAAAACTCTTAATCTTGCAATGTACACAAGGTTAATTGAAGGAAACTATCCTAATCTTAACACTCTCATTCCAGCAGACCCAAAGACCATGATTACTGTCCAAACCTCCAAATTCTTAAAAGGAATCGACCGTGCAAGTTTATTTAACCGGGAATCAAGGAACAACAACGTTAAGTTGGAATTAATAAATGGAAACACCCTTAAGATTACCTCATATTCCCCGGATTTAGGCAATATTGAAGAAATACAGCAAATCATTGAATTACATGGTGAAAAAGAATTGTCACTATCGTTGAACAGCACCTTTTTAATTGAGGCGTTAAAGGCTTTTACCGAAGAAGAGGTTACATTGAACTTCTCAGGATCGATGAGGCCGATATTGATCAAGCCAAACAGCAACAAGCGTCACCTTCACCTAATTTCACCGGTGAGGGGCTAAACAATAGAGTTCTAGGAGGATATTTATGAAAGAAACCATACATAGTTATGATGATTTATTAAAAATGTTAGATCATCTTCTGAAAGAAGAAAGTGAATTCAATTGGGATAATTTTTACTCTGACCGAGATAGAAAAGTTCCTTTTTTTGAAAATCATCCCGATGAGAATTTAGTGGAATACATCGAAAAGAAGAGAATTAAGGCGGGAAAAGCGCTCGAATTAGGATGCGGACCAGGAAGGAACGCGATCTATATGGCCGGGAATGGCTTTCATGTGGATGCAGTCGACCAATCAGAAGAAGGATTGGCTTGGGCGAAAGAAAGGGCAACAGAACATGGTATACAAGTGAATTTTATTCAAAGCAATATTTTTGATTTGGGGATAGAAGAAAGTGCCTACGATCTTGTCTATGATTCTGGCTGCTTTCATCATATCCCTCCGCATAGAAGAATGGGCTATATTGATCTGGTAAAGAAAGCTTTAAAGCCTGGTGGGTTCTTCGCGCTAACCTGTTTTGTTCTGGGAGGAGAGCTTGGCGGAGCCGCTATTACCGATTTTGAGGTCTATAGAAGTAGAAGCATGAGAGGCGGTTTAGGTTTTACGGAAGAAAAACTTAAGGAGATTTTTCACGACTTAAAAACAGTTGAAATCCGGAAAATGAGGGACATGGAACCTGAATCTTCCCAATTTGGAACATCTGCACTATTAGCTGCATTATTCAAAAATGAAACAATGGAGTGAATGAGTTGGGATATATCAGAGAGTTAAGAAAACTAGTGGGCCACAGGCCACTTATTTTGCCAGGAGCTGTTGTGCTTGTTTTTAACAATAAAGGTCAATTACTTCTACAGCATAGAAGTGACGGAGGCTGGGGTCTTCCAGGAGGATTGATGGAACTAGGAGAGAGCCTCGAAGAAACTGCAAGAAGGGAAGTAAAAGAAGAAACGGGTCTCGACATTGGAGAACTGAAGCTTGAGGGCGTAATCTCAGGTGCAGAATATTATTTAAAAGTAGAGAATGGCGACGAGCTCTACTCAGTGACTACAATCTATTCCACAAATGAATATGCCGGGGAACTAGAGATAGATGAACTTGAATCAATCGATCTTCAGTTCTTTAGCTTGGATCAATTGCCTGAAGACTTGCAAAAAAGTTACCTGGATTTTATAAAATGTTATCTTCTAAATAACGCCATAGAATAGTGAAAAAGACTTGTTCGTTTTTGCCCCAAATGAAGTCTTTTAGTGATGAAAGCGATTATAAGAGGTGTTTAGATGGTCAATGAAGAAAGATGGGAAGATTTCTATTGTGATGAAGTATTATCAGGTAAAACCCAGGTAGAGAAGGTGCTGGAAACGGAGCAAACTCTTGCGTTTTATCACACTCGACCATATTACGAGGTACATATTATAGTCATTCCAAAGAAACATATATTATCCTTTTTAACAGTATCCAGTGAGGAAACTGAAATTTTGAGTGATGTGCTTCAAGTTGTGAAGCAGGTTGCCTCTATGCTTGAAAAGGATTATGGAGCCTGCACGATTTCGACTAACATCGGAAACTACCAAAGTAACAAACATATGCACTGGCATGTCCATTTTGGTGCTAGGGTTCGTGACGAAAAAGGACGGTTGCTTAATGATCACGGAAAAAAATAATGGGTTTTAATTGATAGAAATTCTAGAAATAAAAGAGATGAATATGGGGCAATTTCAGCCACTGGCAGGATCATATGCCATTATTAAAGTGAAGGGGAGATATCTGATTGGATACAACACCTTCAGGCAGCAATGGGAAATACCGGCCGGAAAGAGGGAGAAAGGTGAAACTCCTATGGATTGCGCTCGAAGAGAACTTCATGAAGAAACTGGACAATCAGTCGATGATCTTAAATTTATTGGCCTTGCAAGGGTGAAAAATCACCTTAACGGGGGCGAAAAGTTCAATCCTTTATTCTATTCGAAAATTAATTCTCTAAGTCCCTTTCAACAAAATGAAGAAATGACTGATATAAGACTCTGGGACCTTGGAGAGACAATACACATCGACCAGGTGGATTTAGCTATATTGGAATATGTTAGTCTATTAAACTCATAGGTGTTGAAAATGAATAAAAAATCAAGTTTCCTTCAGGTGCTTTTCTCGAGCCTTTTTATTGCTACAACTTTAACGTTTACCAGTCATATGATTGATTGAGAAAATATAATCTACTCTGGCATTTTTACTTATTGTCAGTTTAGCTGTTTTGTATATCGCGCAGAAGGTGATTAAAGACTAAGCGAAAAAGGACTTATGCCTAAGTCCTTTTTTGTTCTGCTATAATTTGGCGCATTTGATAATAAGCGTCGTAGGTATTGACTCAACCTTAGCAAGGTTATACCATCTGTTTTGATCCCGGTTTATCAATTCGTCAGTGATGCTCACTTCTTCCACCATCTTCACAATTTTAAAACCTGTATCCACCAGTGAATTAATGAATGTACTTACTTTATACTGCTGCATGATCGCAGGGTGTTTCCATGCCTGATGTTCATAGGGTCCTTCTTCATGGTACGATTTATTAAATGACAGGCCATCCTCTGTATTTTGAATCCGGCTAAATAATGGATGTTCCCAGCTGAAAATGAATGTTCCGTCTGGCTTCAAATATTGATGGACATTCTTAAGCGTCTGTTCCAGGTTCGTCGTCCAACCAAGAGCGAAAATCGAGTAGACAACATCAAAATAGGCATGGGGTATTCCGGGATTCAGTTCCATAGGTGATTGGAATAATTGAACCTTTGCATCTTTTAGTAATTCCTTTGCCGCTGAAATTTGTGTATGTGAAAGATCCAACCCCCACAGTTCAGCAGCGCCATTGTCGTTCATATACTTTAAAGAGTGGCCGCTTCCACAACCGATATCGAGAACTTTTTTTTCGTTTACGTTCTCAAACAGGTTAAGCTCAGTTTCCTCAGGAGCAAAGGGACCATACTCGGGCAGTGCCGTTCTTCCATAAAATCGAGGAGCGACCACGTCCCAGCTCTTTTTATTGATTAATAATGTGTCATTGTTCAAACATAATACCTCCAAAACTTAATAAGATATAATTCTTTAAAAATCCAGGATTCTCCTTTAAATTTATGTATGGATTTGAAATGGTTTTAACGTATCACATGCCAGCAATACTTAAGAATTGAATTGAGCGTATTACCGAAATTAAACGATGGTTTGATAAAGGGGAAAAGAGTTTATGTTAGCTGCAGTTATTCATGGATTCATCCTGGCATTTGGTTTGATCCTGCCATTAGGGGTCCAAAATGTATTTGTCTTCAATCAGGGATCGATTCACAAAAAATATAGGAGGGTATTACCAGTGATCCTGACTGCCTCGATAATTGACACTCTCTTGATCACTTTGGCTGTTCTGGGGATATCGGTCATCGTCCTGCAGGTTGCCTGGCTAAAAACATTGCTGTTATCAGCCGGAATACTATTCTTAATTTACATGGGTTATCTAACTTGGAAAAGTACTACCTCTGAAGTATCAGCTCAACAGGAAGCTTTTTCCCCAAAAAAACAAATAACCTTCGCTGCCTCGGTTTCTCTGCTAAATCCGCATGCGATCATGGATACAATCGGAGTGATAGGTACAAGTTCTCTTAACTATGCAGGCCCGGAGAAAATTACATTTGCGCTGGCCTGTATAGTAACATCTTGGATCTGGTTTTTTGCACTTGCCTTCGTTGGCCGGCAAGTGGGGAGGTTAGGAAAATCAAATGGTTTTCTCGGTATCATAAATAAGTTATCCGCGATGATTATGTGGGGAACAGCCATTTATTTGGCGATAATATTTTTTAATGGATAAGAGACATATGAGAAGGTTACAGAACAGTAGAGCCCCTAAGGAAACTTATTCAATCTCGGAAGGAAAAAAATAGAGTTCTTCATATTGAAAATGAAGGACTCTATTTCTTCTTACCGCCTCCTCCGGCGTTTAAGATATTGGACAGTAGTCTCTAGTTCTTCCAGACGATGAATTTTTTCTGCTAACTGAATCTTGGTTTGCTTTAATTCCTCTTTTACTTCGCTCCATTCAGCTGAAAGCTGTTCGACTTTATGTTTTAAGCTAGTAGTGTCAGAGTCCTTTTCTTTAATTTCTGACTGATTTAAATTCTTTGAAAGCAATGATAAAGTAGTTGGATTTATAAAGCTTTGTGCAGTAGTCATCAGGGAGTTAATTTTTTCTGCACTCAATTGATTTTCCTTTGGTGCTTCAATCTTATCGGCTGCTTTCTCGTTTTCTGGTATTTTCTTTAGGAATGTCTGGGTGAAATTAAGTATTTCATTTAATGATGGGTCTTTTTTCAAACGGTCAATATGTGGCTTTATTTCGTTTCCATTCATTTAATACATCCTTTCTATCTTTTAGTAAGATCTCCCCGGCGTATACCGGCATAGCCGGAGAGACTGTAAGGAACATCAGGTCACAAATCTTTCAAAGAGATTAAGCAGCACCGTTTTCAACAGCAATTACTTCACCGATGCAAGTGTAAAGGACATCAGCTAAAGCATCCTGATTCAACAAAATCGCAACGACTAAAGCAAGAGCCAGCAAAAGAACGACAATCGCAGTGATTAACATCTCTTCACCCCCTTCCTAAAAGAAGATAGGTAAGATCCGAACCTTACAACAACATCATATGTAAAAATATTGGACGAGCATCAGCTTGTATCATAGATTAGTGAATTTGGGCTGCCTAATTGTAAAATCAATAGGCAATTGTTTGTAAAACAGCAAGATTTCTTATATGTTGGAGTTAGAAAATCGAGGAGGGATGGTAATTTGTCTGAGCCAATCGCATTAACAAAGATAACAGTGATTCAAAAAGATACTCCCAACAAAATAAGAGAGGCTTATATTGATGGTTTTAGTGAGCCTTTGTTATTTGGTGTCCATGGTGGAGTGAAGCAGTTCTATGGTGTTAATCCAGATGTCGAATATCCGTCAACCCTTGATCATATTGTTTCATCAGCAGGCGGCTGACTGGTAGGAACCCTATCTGGCGCGCTGGAGGCGCGTAAAATCCCTACTTATCCCGATAAAGTCAAGGCAAAGGTTCAGGGTACAATTGAAGCACCTGAAGGAGTATTGAAAATCACGAAAATCAGCTGCCATTATGAGCTGAAAGTTCCGGCCGGGAAAAGCGAAGCTGCTGAAAGAGCTTTAAAAGTTTTCGAGCAAGGATGTCCCGTTGCACAAACATTAAAGGGGTGTATTCAGTTCACACACACCTGGGAGATCGAAGAATATTAGTAAAGCGAGTCCTTATCTTAACAGGTAAGGACTCATTTTTGCTTTATAATGGATAAATAAGGAACAAAATGTGTCACACTTTTCATTCTGTTTCGACTTATCGTATAGATGGCGGAAATGAGGTGGGGGAAATAAACGATCAATATAAGGAACAACAGATAATGGAATGGTATGAGATATATTATAAAGATATTTACCGGTTTATTTTTTACATGATGGGAGACCGTCAATGCTGCGAAGACTTGGTTCATGATACATTTGTGCGCGCCTTTACGTCCTATGAGAAATTCGAAAGCAGAACGAAGGTTAAAACCTGGCTTTTTAGTATAGCAAAACATCTCGTCATAGATGAAATACGCAGGAGAAAAAGAAAGAAGGTTTTATCATTATTTGCTAATGAGCCAGAGATACAGTCAACTTTTAACATTGAACAGTATATTGAACACAGAGAAACAATAGAGAGAACACTGGAAGCAATCCAGCAGCTTAAACCGGACTACAGGCTTGTGATTACCTTGAAAAAGGTTGAAGAGTGTTCCACTAAGGAAATCTCTGAAATCCTGGGTTGGTCGGAATCAAAAATCAGAAAGACTTTGTCTAGGGGATTAGCTGCATTAAAAAAAATGGATGTATTGGAAGGGAGCGAATACTTTGAGAAAACCTTCTGAAAGAAATTGGACTGTCCTAAGATCAGTTACCCCAGGAGAAGAAGAAAGTGACAGGATGAGGAGTAAAATCAGGTCATCGATTCGTGCACGAGCAGAATTAAATGCAAAACAACGAATCTTCGAGTTGAAAAATGTTGTATTAACAGCACTATTTGTAATCATCTCGGCAGGTCTGCTCATCCAGTTACAACAACATTATCAATCTCCAAATGGGTCAGGACAATCGCAAGCAGTTAATGAATTCAGTCTCAATTGGGATTTAGAAAGCGTATATAGCAAAAAGAACGAGGAGGGTTATGCCTTTTTTGAGAAAGGCAACCCTGAACAAGTAGGTATGGCTGAGTTTGTAACTGATGGAGAGAAGAATAAAATCATCAATATGAGCGCTATGAATATGGCAAAAGAGATGGTCAACTTTCCTTATCCAACCTCATTATATATCGAACATGTCAAAATGATGGATGTTAGCCTCCGGTACCATTTCTTCGTCGAAGCAGGAAAAAAAACAATGCATTTCAGCTTCGATTATCCAAAGCTTGAATACGCTGAAATCTTCCAGGTCATTTCATCATTAGATTTCATCGAACCTAAGCCCTATCGGTATAACGAGCAGCTATATGTTACCCATGGATATGGAAGTCTCCCATATCCTGTCGGGTTAAGACCGATAGAGTTAATAGGTGATAAAGAAAAATATGTATGGGAGCAAGGGTTGCCGCAACAGTTTAAAGAGTATATAGGTAAAATTAAAGCAACGAAGATGTGGAAGCAGATCAAGGATGGCGGTTCAGCATACACATTCGAATCCACCGATGGTACAGAAATAGTTGAAATCTCATTAATGGGAAAAGAAATCACCTACCAATATTTATATCCTAAGAGAGAAGAGTAAAAAGACTTTTTTATGTGAAAAAGGATTTTATGATAACAGGCCGAATTCTTATATATATCTTGAAAAAAGGGGAATCTCTGTGATTGATTTAGTGAGAGTGAAACAAGAGGATGAAGCAATTCTCCACAATTTAATTCAATTTTATATTTATGAATTTACGGTCTTTCAGGATATAAAACTTGAAGAGAATGGAAGTTTTGTACCGTTTGATTTGAAGCGGTATTGGTCTGAACCCGATTTGCACGCTTATTTTATGATTTACAATGGGGAGCTGGCAGGTTTTGCAATGGTTGAAAGCGGAGACCCCAATGTCATCCTTGAGTTTTTTATCATGAGGAAATTTTACCGGAGAGGATTCGGCAAAATTGCTGCATTTAAGTTGTTTGATCAATTCCCTGGCAAATGGAGTATCACCCAGGTAGAGAAAAATGAACCTGCAAGGAACTTCTGGCGAAAAGTGATAGGCGATTATACGAGCGGTAACTATATTGAAACGTTTGATGATTTCAATAGGTCCATCCAAGAATTCAACACAGGATTAAAAGTTAAATAGTTTTATCTAAATAATAACTAAAATAATGATTGCAAAATGACATAGCAGTTGTTTATAATGGTAAAAATATCTAATCGATGATGAAGAGAGTAATTATTCTTTGTTTGCTTCAGCGAGCCAGGGACGGTGGAAGCCTGGTGCATCAGAATAATGAAGCGCACTTTTGAGATGCCTGCCTGAATGGAGTATGGCCGGCCGGGATTTACCCGTTATCAATGAAAGCAGGTTCCTTAGTGTGGAACAATTTGAGTGGTACCGCGGGATAAACTCTCGTCTCTTATATAGAGGCGGGAGTTTTTTGTATTTTATAAAGGGGGAATCCTAATGGAATATGTAAAACTGTATTCAGAATTGCTTGCTGCAGAGATAGGTGGGCTTCTTACTTGTAACGAAATAGAGAGGTTAATTGAGAAACCGAAATTTTTGCACCAGGGAGACATGGCTTTTCCATGTTTTCAACTGGCGAAAACGATGCGAAAGCCACCAGCTGCAATTGCCAAAGATCTAAGTTCACGATTGCAACACCAGATCAATGGGTCATTTAATCGATTTGAAGCAGCTGGAGGTTATATAAATGCGTTTTTAAATAAGGCAAACGTCGTCAAAGAACTTTTGAACGAAATTCTGCAAAAGAAGAATCGTTATGGTGACCTTGACCTTGGTGAAAGTCAGGCTGTAACAATTGACCTTTCCTCACCCAATATCGCCAAACCATTTTCGATGGGTCATCTGCGTTCAACCGTTATAGGGAACTCGCTTTCGCTTATCTATGAAAAGTGCGGATACAGAACAGTGAAAATCAATCATCTAGGAGACTGGGGAACACAGTTTGGCAAACTCATTACGGCATATAAGCTCTGGGGCACTGAGGAAAAAGTGAAGGCTGAACCGATCCAGGAGCTGCTTGCACTGTATATTAAATTTCATGAAGCCGCTGAAAGCCAGCCACAGCTTGAACAAGAGGGCAGAGACTGGTTCAGACGCTTGGAAAATGGGAATACTGAAGCGCTCGAGCTTTGGAAATGGTTCAAGGATGAATCATTGAAGGAATTTAAAAAGATATACGACCTTATGGGAATGGAGTTTGATTCGTATGCAGGAGAAGCATTTTATAACGATAAGATGGAACCAACCGTGGAAATGCTGCGTGAAAAGGGACTGCTTGAAGATTCCGATGGGGCACAAGTAGTCAACTTGGATGAATATGAACTCCCTCCTTGTCTAATAAAAAAATCGGATGGCGCAACTTTGTATGCTACTCGGGATTTAGCTGCCGCCAGGTACAGATTCGAAGAGTATTCTTTTGTGAAGTCATTATATGTTGTTGGCAACGAGCAAAGCCTTCACTTTAAACAGATAAAATCAGTGCTTGCAAAAATGGATTTTCCATGGGCGGATGGTATTATTCATGTACCATTTGGAATGATGTTAAAGGACGGCAAAAAAATGTCCACAAGAAAAGGCAAGGTTGTTTTGCTTGAAAATGTTCTCCAGGATTCCATTAAGTTGGCGGAAAAGAATATAGAAGATAAAAATCCTTCTTTGGCCAATAAGACAGATATTGCCGTAATGGTCGGTACCGGTGCCGTTGTTTTTCATGACCTTAAAAATTTCCGCATGAATGATATTGAATTTTCCCTTGAAGATATGCTAAAAGTCGAAGGTGAGACAGGACCATATGTTCAATATACAAATGCGCGAGCACAATCATTGTTGAGAAAGGGTGCATTTGAAGCAGGCAGTGGGGAAGTCAATTTGGCTGCTGATAGAGAATGGGCCGTGTTAACTGAGCTCCAAGCATTTCCTGATACAATCAAAAGAGCGATCGAGAAAAATGATCCATCCCAAATTGCTAAGTATGTCCTAAACCTGTCACAGGCTTTTAATAAATACTACGGTGAAGTCAAGATTCTGGAAGATGATGCAGAAAAAAATGCCCGACTCCAGTTGGTCCATTCTGTTAGTATAGTTCTTGAAGAAGGACTTAGATTGCTTGGCATTAAAGCACCGAAGGAAATGTAAAAAGAGTCCCTGGATAATACCAGGGACTCCAATAGTTCAATTGTGCTCTATATAATTAGCGAAAATTTCACCAGAAGTGTCGCTTAACTTCAGTTCTACATCTGTCTCGTCAAAAAACCAGGTATAATTTGCTTCGACAAAAAAGGTTATTCCATCAATCTCTTGCTGTTCAGCGGCAATGGCAGGTGCTTCCAGGGAGAATGCCAGGCTATAGCCTTTGTTCTTGTCGCCAAACCCGGCATATTGAGGGTAAAGGCGGATGTGAAACGGTTTAGGTGTGTCAAATTCCTGTTCAAACCATTTGAATGCGTTTTGATCAATCTTGATTGTCATCTTTGCACCATCCTTTCGTTAGTTTTATTTTAAAACCTGAATGGCGCTGGTTGCCGTGCTTTATGTCACAGTTTTTACGTTGTCATGAAAGTGTCAAAAAGAACAAAAAGCGCAAACGCCTCGGGCTGCTCAAAGCTAACGCTTATCGTAACCTACTCGAGGAAGCACTCTCAGGGATGAAAACTGGCAAGGAATTGGATCTAGACGCTAATCTTAGTGAAAAAAGTTTCTTAGAAATAAAAAACAGCTCCCAAATCAGCATAAACCATTCTGTTTTAGGGTGCATATCATTTAAATGACAATAAAAATGGCGTGTAAACTGACATCAGTTTTGACACGCCATTTTTCTAATTCAATGTATTTTCGGATCCAAAATATAATGGTTCTTATTCAACAAAGCACCCGTTTATTCGTTTATTCCACACCATAAAAGAACGGACCCTAGTGAAGGGATCATCATGGGCTGATAAATAAGCGGAGAAACTTCCCTTATTTAGAAAATGGCACGGAAAACAGCTTAAATAGACGGAAGATTTCCGCCTATTTACTTGAAAAACATAAAAAATTGGCAATCGTGCTTGCTTAACCGGAAAAACTCCGCTTATTTACCGCTTACCGAGCTATACTCTACTGTTTAACCGGATATTCTCCGTTTATTTCTAGGATTGTTTGTTACTCAATTAAAGTTGAGTCTTCCCTTGTTTTAGAAAAAATCAATCTTCCGCTAACTGCTCCGTTCGTTGAAGAAAAAAATAAAGTAAAATTCCATGTTCATCGTTATACTGGCTATACTTGAATGTAATGTTCGTAGAATGGAACCCTTAAATTGACTTCCGAACTGGCCATAAAATTGACAGTGTAAATGACTGCATTATTCCTTGTACAACAAACATTGTCAATGGAATTTACTATCATTTTGC
Organism: Mesobacillus jeotgali; assembly: GCF_002874535.1. Taxonomy (GTDB): domain Bacteria; phylum Bacillota; class Bacilli; order Bacillales; family Cytobacillaceae; genus Mesobacillus; species Mesobacillus jeotgali. Next base: position 2,468,625 of record NZ_CP025025.1, on the reverse strand, counting down.
AGGTGTTAATTTGTAATGAAATGGCCTATAAATGCTGGCACAATAGGAAAAATGGCGTGGACAATTTCCACGCCATTTACTGTGCTATTTTCGCCATATGCGCCTCAAAACGGAACGGTTTAAAATCAGGAGCCGAAATTTTAAACCGTTGTTCCTTTTTTCCTCATGGCTTCTGGAATGTAAACACAAAATGGCTCGCTTTCCATGTAGTCGCCGGTCACTGCATAGGTTCTAGAACGGGAACCACCGCAGACAAAGCGAAATTCACATATACCACACTTGCCCTTATATTTGTCAGGACTTCGCAAATCTTTAAAAATAGGAGAGTTTCGATATATTTCAGCCAATGGCTTTTCGCGGACATTACCACCAACCAGAGGCAGCAGCCCTGAAGGCATGACATCACCAATATGGGAAATAAACAAAAATCCGTTCCCGTCATTTACTCCTTTAGGTGCTCGCTTTAAGCCATCAATCATAGAGGCCATATCTTTAGTTAAGGTGTCTTCATATCGAATCCCATCATTTTTATTGACGCTGTTCTCCCGTGCTTTTTGCTGGAAAACTACACGTCTATAATGTTGAGCTGCAGTGGTTTTAATATCGTATGGAGCGGTTTTGCTTAACTCATAAAGCCATCTGAATACCTTTTCGTGTTCTGCTGGAGTAAGGCAAGCATCCAGCTGTCCCCGACCTGTAGGTACAAGCAGGAAGATGTACCACATCACTACCTTGAGTTCTTTCATCAATTCGGCCATCTGTTCAAGATATTCATAATTGTAGCGGGAAATAACCGTATTAAGTTGCAAAGGCATATTCAAATCGTTCAGGTATTTTACTTTTTCAATTGTAAGGTCAAACGATCCAGGAGTTCCGCGAAAATGGTCATGGATTTCAGGAGTAGGTCCATCAAGGCTGAAAGCCCATCTTGAAAGTCCGACTTCCTTAGCTCTTTGCATTTTTTCTTTCGTCACATTATCTGTGGCGCTAGGGGTCATTGATACGCGCATCCCTTTATTAATTGCATATTCCGCAAGGCCAAAGAGATCTTCTCGCATCATACAGTCCCCACCAGTAAAAACAAGCATAGGATTCCCCATGTCGTAGATCTGATCGATTAGATTTTTGCCTTCTTCAGGTGTCAATTCCAATGGGTCAGGCTTATTCTGAGCATCTGCTCTGCAATGCAAGCATTTAAGCTGGCAAGCCCTCGTAACTTCCCAGATAACGATATATGGATTTTCATTAAAATCAATACCAACAGGATGTCCGCCCGCAGGTTGAGTATGTCCAAATCCATGCATTTTCATCACCAACTTTTTTATCATTTATTTACTTATTATAAAATAAGAGATTGTATACGCATGTAATGAATGTTACATTTTATCGAAAACGGTTTTGGCAGGAAAAACAGTATTTCTTTAGATAACATATATTGCAGGAGTATAACGTAACTCTAATAAAATTAACTGAAATATTTGAAACTTATTCACTGACCATTCCGTCTATTTAATGGGAGCAATTTGGTGTTCTGGAAATGGGGGATATCGGTGGTGAAGAAGTATGTTCTGTGGGGAACCATATCTTTATTGAGTTTATTCTGTGTAATAGGTTGGAGTACTTATAGCCGGTATAAACCCACCCCTCCGGATTTAGAAGTGGTTGTAGCCAAACATGCTGTGGAGGTTAAGCCTGTAACTTATTCGTTGAGGAAATGGGGAAGGACAGCATCGGCAGATACTAATACCGACCCTGCTGTCCTCGTAAAAGAATCACGTCCAATTATTGTTGAGACTGACGACAAGATCAGGCTATTATTTGAACAATCACCTGATTCTGTGAAATGTTATTTATGGGAAATGGATACAGGAAAGCTGGCATATAAAGGACTTAAAGGGTACCCATTAAACCTTGAGGAGTCTAATGTTGCTACTGGGGATTATGCAATGGAAATTCGTGCTAAATGGGGAAATGGCTACGTTTTATATAACACAAGAATTATGGTACACGATGATACCGAATAATCTGCCATTGGTTTGCCGAAAAGCATGCTAATGGCTTTTTCCAATTTGGAGCTATTTAAGGTGACATATTTCTTTGAGCTCTTGCCATACTAAAACAGTACCAATACTCTGAGAAAGAAGGGACCATAATGACTGTAGGAGCGCAAGTAAAACAAACAATCGCTGGTCTAAAGAGTGCTCAAGCAAGTTTGGAGACATTTGCACTTGGAACAGATAATCAGCAAGCTAAACAACTATATCAGACAGCTGCTCAACAAACTCAAGCAGTTATAGATAGCATTCAACCGCGTCTGCAGGAAATTGAACAAGAAGAACCACAATACAAACAGTAAAAAGTCAGGGAGGGCAGGGGGAACCCGCCCTTTTCTTAATAGATAAAGAAATATAAATTTTAATTTCAAGAAATGTCCAGCTCCAGCGCCTAGCCAGTTTTCATCCTTGATTAGACTTCCCCGAGTATCTTGCGAGAAGCGTTAGCTTTGAGCAGCTCGAGTCGCTTGACTAGTTGCGGCTCCTAGAAACTCTGAAACTTCAACGCCGCCGGCAGAAGCAAAAAGCGCTTCTTTGTCGGAGTCTCCAGTTTCTGCGTTTCTGGGCAATCGGCTATACATTTCGATTTCGGTCCGCCCAATGAAGTCAAAGAACGACTTCACTGTTCGGCCCTCCAAGGCACACGATGTGCTAGACCCGCCAGCCACAGGGTAAGGAAAGCTTCGAAGCGATTCATCGCACGACCGAAAGCGGTAGCTTTTGGGAGGACGTGGCGCTTTAAGGCGGGCAACGCTTGTCGGGGCTGACCAAGGCGCTTGCGCTATTCTTTTATAGGAGTGAAAAAAATTGACAATTGCATCAGATGTTAACCAGGTCCTTTCAACGATAAAAGGGATTGAAGCGCAGTTATCTTCTATGGCACTGAATACCAGTAATCCAGAAGCAAGCAAAATCTTTCACGAAACGATGCTGGTCATCGGAGAAATAAAAACAGACCTGCAAAATAGAAAAAATCAGCTTGAACTAGCAGAGCCGCAATATAAAAGCTAGAGGTGAGAAAATGAATGAATGGACGCACATAATCGTTTCGTCTGTCTTGTTTGTAGTGACATTGTTTGCGATTACGAAAATAGGCGGGAAGAAGCAACTTGCAGAGCTATCATTTTTTGAATACGTTTCAGGTATCACGATAGGAAGTATCGCTGGTGAAGTAATAATGGGTCTGGAAGGAAATTTATTTCATGGAGTATTGGCCATTGTTATTTTTGGTACCTTTACATATTTGCATGATCTCATTGGCATCAAAAGCAAGAAGTTCAGAGATTTCTTTGAAGGAAAGGCAACAGTAATTATTAAAGATGGAAAAGTGATGGAAGAGAATTTAAAGAAGGAAAAATATACAATCGATGAATTGAATTCTTTACTAAGACAGAAAAATGTTTTTAAGACTGCAGATGTTGAGTTTGCTGTACTGGAACCAAAAGGTGATTTAAGTGTATTGCTAAAAAAAGAAGTACTTCCTCTAACTGCAAAGGACTTGAATTTGCCCGTAGCCCCTGAAAAAGAAAGTTATACTGTTATAATGGATGGAAATGTATTGAATGACCAACTAGCATCGGCAGGTAAAAGCAAAGGGTGGCTGGACATTGAGCTGGCTAATCTAGGAGTAACACTTGACAATGTTTTTTTAGGCCAGGTTGATTCATATGGGAAGTTATTCATTGATACTTACGATGACCAATTGCAGGTTTCAGCACCTCAACCGAGAAAACTATTGCTGGCTATGCTTAATAAATGCCAGGCAGATCTTGAATTGTTCGCTCTCGCAACTGAGTCTTCGAATACCAAGGAAATGTATAATAAAAATGCAAGAAAGTTGCAAGAAGCCATCCAAAAAGTAAAGCCTTATTTGAAAGAGTAAGCAGCTGTTTATGTTATCTTTTTCCGGAATATCGATTAGAAGAAATCAAATACTAATTGATGGAGGGGACTTTCAAAACTTCTCTAATTTTAAAAGGGGTGCTGCCGGATGAATAGATCTGCATGGATTTCAACGCTGATGAGATCGAATATACCTCAAAATATGATGAAAATGTTCGGTTACAGACGTAAGAGGAATCGCTCCATGACGTATTCGATTGTAGGAGTTGTAGCTAGTGCTGCAGCAGCGTTTCTTTTTCGAAATCGAATGGGAGATGGAATGAGGCAACTTTTCCAAAATTCCAATACCGGAACAGCTATGAATAAGCCAATGGCTGCAGGACTTACAGAGTTTGCAAAAGAAATCACATCTGGATTGAATACTGGTAAGCAAAGTCCATCCACTGGATTTCATTCGACAACCTCAACAAACCCTGAAAGCAGTCAAATGATTAATCAAATTGCATCAGCCGCCAAAGAAACTGGAAATAGCCAACAGGTCGATCACTTGGCTAATCAATTGATTAAGCGCAACCTATAATAACGAGCAAGAAACAAAAATCCCGCTGTTACAGCGGGATTTTTTTGTTTCACTAAAAAATAATATCAGCCTCATATAAAGAAAAATCATTGTTTGTTCAATTAAATAGTTCCTTTTTCCCTTGGCAAGAAAAAAGATTGGGTAAACTGGCATAGCTTGCTAAAATTACAACAAGATTAAGCTTATATTTCAGTCATGTAACAAAAGGTGTTCTAAAAAGGGAAAAAGAGCCTGTAATCCCTGTGAAATATAGGTTTTAGGGAGCAAATGGCATGTAAACGGTATTTTTACCAGAGGAAAACAATTCCTCACAAACCAATATTTATAGATTCAAAACTAGTTTAGGAAACTCTACTATTAATTTGTAATCGAAATCAAAGGAGTTGCTCTAACATGAAAAAACAGCTTTTGACGGTGGCTGCAACAGCCGGGATTTTATTTACTTCATTCAATGGTTCAGCAAGTGCTCATGATAAATTACACACAGTACAATCTGGAGATTCTTTATGGAAACTTTCAAATATATATAATGTTGCTATAAATGACATTCAAAAGTGGAATAATCTATCAAGCTCAACCATCTATGTAAATCAAAAACTATCAGTTCTCGCGCCTCACAGTCACACGACAACTGCAAATACAAGTGCCAGTACCAGTACATCTAGTACTACTTATGTTGTGAAGTCAGGCGATACGTTATGGGGAATATCAAAATCATATGGAATGTCCATTAGCGGACTTAAATCATTGAACGGACTTAAATCTGATGTGATCTATCCTGGACAAAAATTAAATGTATCTGGAACTGCCGCTACAACGGCAACAACAGTTGCATCAGCACCAGCTAGCTCATCCAGCACATATACAGTCCGGAGCGGTGACAATTTGTCAACGATTGCTGCTCGCCATAATTTATCGCTATCACAATTGATGTCTATTAATAATCTGAAATCTCATCTTATTTTTCCAGGCCAGGTATTAAAGCTATCAGGTTCAGCTTCAACACCAGTTGCTACTAATGTATCATCAGCAAGTACTCCTGTTATGGCAACATATGGTTCTACCTCTAAGGTAAACTCCTTAATTGCTGAATCCAAAAAGTATATAGGTGTACCGTATGTTTGGGCAGGGAGCACGCCGGCAGGGTTTGATTGTTCAGGATACTTAAACTATGCATATAGCAAAGTCGGAATTTCAATCCCGAGAACAGTCGCGTCCATTTGGGATGCTACAAAACCTGTTTCTTCACCACGTGTAGGAGACCTAGTGTTCTTTGAGACATATAAGCCAGGTCCATCCCATGCAGGCATTTATCTAGGCGATGGCAAGTTTATTCATGCTGGATCTTCAAGAGGAGTAGAAATCAGTGATATGAATAACTCCTATTGGAAGCCGCGTTACCTTGGAGCAAAAACCACATTTTAATCTGATTGTTTAACTTTTACCCAGCTGTAGAGATAATTAAACCTCCTAAATGGAGGTTTTTTTATCTTTTTATATTATTCATAACTATTTAGCATTTCATTTATAAAGCACAGCTTTTAATTTGTAAACCACTTGATATATAGCGTATAATCCAATTAAATTCTTATTTGCTAACGTGCAAGTGTTTGGATGTAGACCATCTAGGATTAAAATTATTTGTACATAGTGAATTCTGGTGAGTTTAATGATTTGGAGGCATATAAAGTGAGAATTCCTATATTAAAATTAAAAGATTATTTATTGGTTTCAATTCAAGTAGAACTAGATGACCAGACGGTATTGACTTTTCAAGAGGACTTGTTGAATAAAATTAAAGATACAGGAGCAAAAGGTGTTGTAATCGATTTAACTTCAGTCGATATGATTGATTCGTTCATTGCAAAAGTATTGGGCGACGTAATAGTAATGACAAGCCTGATGGGCACGAAAGCTGTCCTTACAGGTATCCAGCCTGCAGTCGCCATTACTTTAATAGAGCTTGGCATAACATTGGAAAATGTCCATACTGCACTGGATCTTGAGCAAGGAATTTCGATATTAAGCCAATTGTTAGAGGGTTAGCCAAATGACAGAACCGATTATTATTAATATTAATAATGAATTTGATATAGTGCTTGCCCGGCAGAAAGGGAGAGAGGTTTCAAAAGATCTCCAATTTGGTGGCGTTGACCAGGCAAGAATAACCACAGCAATTTCTGAGCTCGCAAGAAATATTTATTTATATGCTGGCAGCGGCCAGATTACTATTGATGTCTTAGAAGAGAATGGTAGGAAAGGGATCCAAATAGTTGCTGCTGATAATGGACCAGGCATAAATGATATAAGGATGGTCTTGCAGGATGGTTATTCTACTTCAGGCGGTCTTGGTGCAGGACTTCCAGGAGTTAAAAGGTTAATGGACAGTTTTGACATTGATTCTATGCCGGGAACTGGCACAAAAATTACGATTACCAAATGGGCGAGATAAAGGGGATTTTCATGGAGCTAGACAAAATACATCATGTCGCCATTATCTGTTCAGATTATGAAAAGTCAAAAGATTTTTATACAAAAACTCTTGGCTTGAAGGTCATTTCAGAGATCTATAGAGAAGAACGAAGGTCATATAAGTTGGATTTAAGTGTTGGTAGTCATTATCAAATTGAATTGTTCTCTTTCCCAGACGTTCCAGCACGTCAGAGTTACCCTGAGGCTGCTGGTCTCAGGCATCTCGCTTTCACTGTGAAAAATCTTTCCTCATATGTAGATTATCTTGAAACGCTAGGTGTGGAAGTGGAGCCAATCAGGATTGATCCACTGACTCAAAAGCAATTTACATTCTTTTCTGATCCTGATGGATTACCAATTGAATTATATGAAGAGTGAAGAGTAATATCCACTGTTTCGATTACCACGCTTAAATTTGTAAACCATTGTTGCTCGAGGCAATTGGTTACAGCTGTCTTAAATACACCCGTTTAAAATGCAATACCATTCTGGTGTTAAATTTCCCTCAAGAAAACAAAAAAGGATGTTCAGCGATAGAAGCCGAACATCCTTTTCCTTATTTTAAAAGAGCCATTGCTCTTGAACTTGCTTTCGTGCCATCTCCAGGATTTCTTCCTCAGATGTTTCACGGTCAGCAATGACATTGGTTAAATAATTCTTCCCCTTCAAGTCTACAGTTACTGTGATTTCTCTCATCATACATTTTCCTTTCTTCTTGTTTTACTTGATGTTAAAACCCTTTGTTATCCTAATTACCATCTTAACGCTTTATGTAAACCTAGTGGACTGGCAGAAGTTTATATTTTAGTTGACGATTTGTATCTGGATGCTGAATAGCCACATGAAAACTCAATCAAATTTAATGCAAAATGATTAGAGGAAAAGATCTCCACCTCCATATGTATCCAGCCTGCGGGTTTGGCTATATTCTTTATAGGGAATAGCATGAATAATAATGCTAAGGAGGGAAAAGCTCCATGGATAATTCAAAAAAAGATCGCCAAAGCTTGGTTGAATATGAACGAGAAAAACTTGGTGAAGATAAAAAGCTAGATGAATTCAAGGATCAAGGAAGAGTTCCCGACCAGCAGAATAGATTAAAGGATCAGGAAAACTTGAGAAAATAAGAACAAAACAAGCCGGGGATTATTCCGGCTTTTTTTTTCGTAATTGATAGGAAAAAAGTTTCCAATTTAAGCAGGGAATTATTTGCTTGTGGTTGAATATATATTATGGAAATATAGAGATTAAGAAAAGGGGAACAAGATTTTGAGTGCACATAATGCTGACCGTGCCGGGAGTTTGCTTATAACAGTCGCTGTTATCCTGCTCTTCGCATCTGTACCAATTGGGATATTTATCGTATCATTTATTCACAATTCAGTTTACCTAGATCGTTCGCATTGGTTTTTTGACAGCCCGATGTCATCATATATAACAATGATTGCGGTGTTACTGATTATACCCGTGTTACTGATCATCATGGCCATTTATCTTTTCAAAACTGATGAATCGAGAAAGAGAAGTTTCAATGTTTTTATTGCCGCTGCTTTCACTATGTTGTTCTTGGCTGCAGGTGGTTACTTAAGTATTGACAATTATTATTATATGGACAAGGATGGCTTGTATTATGATGAGCTCTGGAAATTAGAACAAACTGAATATTCATGGGAAGAAATTACCGCAATGAAACAAATCAACAAAAAAGAGGGTGGTACCTTAACACCTGAAAAAGTGATATTCACTTATGAAGATAAAAGAATTGAATTGCCGTTGACTCCTAAACTTAGAAACGAAATTGACCCTGTAATCAATTATATCGAGAATGCAAAAGGGGTCGAACTGGTCATGGAGAATATCACTACAGATGAAGAATAGACGAAAAACCCTTTCATCAATTTATTGGAAGGGTTTTTTTGAATTCAAGCATTCAGGCGAACTGAGATGAGCTGCATTTATCTTCTAGACTTTTGAAAAAAATACTGGAATCCGTAAGCGAAAATAGCAAATGAATAAATGATACTGAGAAAATGCAGTGGTTTCAGTCTCTCTAATTGATATATGTCTATTTTCTTGAAAAGCTTTGTGAGGGGAAATGCTAATAAATAGTCAATCACAAGATTAATCCCTAAATACTGCCACAGGCTTCCGTAGGCCAGGCGGAACACCCAGAGGTTTGTAACAAAAAAAGGGCCAAGAGTAAAACTAAGATCATTGAAAATTCGGGTTCCGATACCACCTGAGACTTTCCATAGTTTATATGGGTGTGATAATACCAATAATATCGAAACTAATGCTGTAACAAATATCGTGACAGGAAGAAACCGCTTTAATAAACGTTTGGGGTATAACAATAATGTCGACCAAGATATTAGCAGCATACACAGCCTGAATATATTATGTAACATGGGTTCTCCTTTCTTAAACTAATTTAAACTTTTGAACTTCATTATGAATAGTTTCTCCATATATACAAAATATAATAATATAGTCTGGAAAAGTTATTGTTGTTTTAATCAGTAAATTATGATGAGTTAGACCACACACATGACTTTTGTCCTGTTAAGGAGAATTTCACCATGATTAATGAAGAGGAAAAGTTAATCTTTCTAAAAGAACTCGGACGTTTGATTGATGATTATAAAAGATGTTGTGATAATGAATATCAAGAGCAGATTTACGAAGATATCATGCATTTAATAAATGTTATAAATTAAGAATCAATAGGGTGACCTTTTACTTACTGCTTCTTTGATTGAAGCAGTTTTTTCTATACAAAAAATTCCTCAAAAGGTATCATAGTAAAAGCAGGGAGAGTTTTACGTCACCGGGGGGTTGGAATTTTGGAAACAGATAGGCTCGAGGAGCTAGAGAGAAAAATTCAAGAATATGAGACGATTATTTCTGAAATGTCCGCGCCAATTATACCTTCTATTGTTCCTCAAACAATATTGATACCTATTACAGGGTTAATTCGATCAGAGCGTTTTGATAAAATACGTGGAAAAATTCTTAACTTTATCCATAATAAAGACATTGAAACGGCAATTATAGACTTAACTGATATAAGTGGAGAAAGAATTGAGGATGTATGCCTTGAAGAAATAGGAAGGGAGCTTCATGAGATGGCGTCTGCGATCTCATTGATGGGTGTCAAAACCTTATTTGTAGGAATGAATCCAGAATTGGTCAAGCGGATGGTCCTTGATGGAATAAAATTAGAAGCAGAATCTTTTTCAACCTTTCAAGCAGCATTAAAACATTTGATGAAGCAAAAGGGCATGGAATTCAGAAAAATTTCTGAATAAGAATAACCCGCCAGGTTTTTCCTGACGGGTTATTTCACGATAATTTACTTCTCGGGTTCTGAAGGAGTTGAGATATCCTCTAAAGCTTGTCCTGCTTCATCATCCAGCTTATGTGTTACGGCAAGGTCTCCCAATGAAACGATTCCAATCATCTTTCCGTCTTCAACGATTGGGAGCCTGCGAATTTGTACGTCCGCCATCAAGTCCGCAGCTTCCTCGGCAGTCATATTGACAGTTCCCCTCACTGGATCAGTTGTCATTATCTCAGATATGGGTGATTCCATTGAAGTGTTATCAGCAACAGCCTTCAGAATAATATCTCTGTCGGTAGCAAGTCCTGTCAGTTGGTCCCCCTCACAAATTGGCATGACACCAACATCGAGATCTCTCATTTTTGCTGCCACCTCATGAATGGGTGTTTCAGGGCTGCAATATTCTACTTCTCTTGTCATCACTTTTTCAATATTCATAATGTATTCCTCCTTTATTTAGTGTTTATATAAGGAATACCCGAATGCTATCAAGGAGAAACTGTTAGTTTTTTGCAGGTTGAGTTGTTAAAATATGAATAAATAAAAAATTTACATAGGAACGAGGGGAAAATAATGATTGATTTAAGAAGTGATACTGTAACGAAACCTACTGAGGAAATGCGTAAAGCTATGTACTCTGCTGAGGTGGGTGATGATGTCTATAAAGAGGATCCTACAGTCAGGGAGTTGGAAGAAACTGCAGCTGAAATATTAGGCAAGGAAGCAGCCCTGTTTGTAACAAGTGGTACACAAGGGAATCAAATAGCGGTTCTAACGCATTGTCGACCAGGGCAGGAGTTGCTATTGGAGGAAGAATCCCATATTTTTTATTATGAATCAGGTGCTGTAGCTGCCCTTGCAGGTGTCCAGACCAGGACCATTCCAGGTCTCAGAGGAGCAATGGAGCCAGAAGATGTTTTTAATGCGATTCGAACTGAGGATATCCATTATCCTGAAACAGGCCTGATCTGTTTAGAGAATACTCACAACCGCGCAGGAGGAGCAGTCATTCCGGTCGAAAATATGGAAGCAGTCTATAGTATTGCACAAGCCAATAAAGTGCCTGTTCATCTTGATGGTGCAAGATTGTTCAATGCCGCAGCAGCTGCAGGTGTTGATGTGAAGGAATTTGCTAAAAACACAGATACAGTTCAAATATGCCTTTCAAAGGGACTGGGAGCTCCGGTTGGCTCTATCATAGCCGGTGATGCTGATTTTATTACGACAGCGCGTAAATGGAGAAAGCGCCTTGGTGGCGGTATGAGGCAGGCAGGTGTCATTGCTGCCCCTGGTTTGATTGCTCTGACAAAGATGAAGGATAGACTTGGAGAAGACCAATGGAATGCGAGGGTTTTGGCTGAAGCAATCGAAGCGATCCCTGGAATGAAGCTTGCCAGGCAGCCCGAAACAAACATAGTCGTCGCAGATGTAGAAGGCTTGAACATCACTTCTGATGTTTTTGTCGAGAGACTGCGTTCTGAAGGAGTCATCTCGGGTACGTTTGGGCCCACTTTTGTTAGGTTCGTAACCCATTATGATGTAACTGAAGATCAAATCCAGAAGGCAATCGATGCAATCGCCAAGGTAGCAAGACAATAAGACGAAAGCTGGATGGCTCACATCCAGCTTTATTTATTGGTGAGGACATTTACTCAGTTGAGGAAAGCTTCATGTTGTATTCTTAATCTAGCTCCAGCGCCTAGCCCCTCTGTGGCCCACGATGTGTTGATCCGCCAGCCACAGGACAAGGAAAGCTTCGAAGCGTTTCCTCGCACGACCGAAAGCGGTAGCTTTTGGGAGGACGTGGCGGTTTAGCAGGACAGCGCATTCCGGGGCAGAACAAGGCACTTACGCTTGTTGTTCTCAACGATACATGGTCCACATCCCGATATCCACGAAGCCCAACCGCTTATATATCCGGCCTGCGTCAGGGTTGTCATAAAAGAGGCATAATATCTTTCCTTCATTCATAACGTCTTTGAAAAGTTTCTGCATTACAGCAGTTGCAAGTCCTTTTCGTCGATAATCGATGTGAGTACATACCCCAACGATCATTGCTGACATTGAGTTTTCTGCAGCCGTGGATGTTGAGGCAACCATTTGTCCTTCCTGCTCAAGGTAATAGGTTCTGCCGGTACCTGTTTTGAGGGATTGCAATATGATTTCTCGCGCATTTGGATTTGGATAAAATTCTTCAATCCCAGATCTTAATTCGATGATTCGGTCAACATCTTCAGGATTTGCTTTCTTAATTTCATAGTCTGTATGTCCGAAGTACTCATCAGTATTACACTCAGCGAAATAGGTTACTTGTTTTTTACCAAGTTCAAGCCCGGGTATATTCTCGAATTTTTCAACCAAATCACTCTTTCCAGATAAGAAAATTTTATCAGGGAATGACTTTATTATCTTGGAGAATTCTTTCACGGGTACTGTGCCAGTTTTAGCATAAGGTATGAAAGAGTTGTGGAACCGAAGCAAAACTGCTGATAAATCATGATCTTCTCCAAAAAAACCCCATAGCTCCTGGAAATCAGAATCGTAGCCGAACGCCTCAATATCACCAATTATGAAGAGGTTCAATGCAGCTTCATCTCTTAAAAAGTCCATAACCCTTTCGTTATCACTTGCTTTTAGTTTTCTAATCATACCATTTTCTCCCTTTCAAAGCTTTTAAGTATATTATTTTAAATGTTAGAAAAATACAAGTCTTTTTTTAAAGTCATAAATTTGAATGAATACTACTAGAAATGTATAATTGCACTATGTCTTAAAAGGAAATAGGGGGAAATGGAGTATGTATATCGTTCATTCAACTGTGAACATACCAGAAGGCAAGGTTGATGAAGTGATAGGCATCTATCAAAAAAGATCTAGATTGGTAGATGAGTATGAAGGATTCATTTCCTTTCATTTGCTTCAAAACGAACAAACACCATCAGAATTGACCGTTCAAATCTGCTGGGATACAAAGGAAAATTATATAAAGTACATTACAAGTGACGCATATAAGAAAGTTCATGAACTTGAGAAGAATTATCCAGACCAGGAACTAGCATCAATTCGTCCAAGTGTTGGACGATACATGGTGGTGGCTGAATGAATCATTCATTAATCAATTCAATTATCGAAGAAGTTACCGACGGCATTTATAGGGATTATCCTATCTTGCTCGAAAAATATGGAGAACGCGGAAGGCAAAAGTGCAAAGAGGACAATGAGCATCATATAAAGTATCTCCAAACCGCTGCTAGCATGGATGAGCAAAAATACTTCGTTGATTATGCCCATTGGCTTAATGGAATCCTTACCTCCAGGGGAATGAAAACAGAACATCTAATTGATAATTTTCAAAGATTGATCGGCGCTTTAGAAAAGTCAGATGATGACAAACTTTCCAGAGTATTTATCAACATGCTTGAAAGCGCGATTAATTCGTTATCAGATGATGCAATAATAAATGAATGAGGTGAGGTGACATGGAAAAGGCTATAAAGCTTTCGCAGCTTTTACTCAAAGGCGACCAGGATGCCTCTTGGAAACTGATAGAAGATGAGAGAAAGGCCTCGAAAGACAGTTTGTATATTTATGAAAATCTCATTACACCTGCAATGAGGCATATCGGTCACTTATGGGAAACTAACAAAATCACAGTCGCGGATGAACATTTGGCAACTTCTACTTGTGATTATGTATTGGCACGTTACAATTGGCAAAATGGAAAAGATAAGCAAATATCCCCAATTGGGAAAAAAGCGATGTTTCTTTGTGTTGAAAATGAACAGCATTATCTTGGTTTGAAAATGGCTAGCCAGCTATTTAGTGAATACGGCTGGGAAACTAAATTCCATGGTCCGAACCTTCCGCTGGAATATGTCAAAAAAGCAGCTGAAGAGTGGAAACCGGATGCTATTTGCCTTTCTTTTTCAATCTTATACCATGCAGAACAACTTCGACCTTATATAAAAGAATTAGAAGAGCTTCCAAACCACCCAGTTGTAATTATTGGAGGACGGTTGTTAAGTCAGTATGAATTTAAACGATATGGCTCTGAACGGACACTTTTCCTTAAGGATCTTGAAGACATAATAGATTGGCTTGACAGTCATCACCATGGAGTGAATTCAAATGTCGGATCTTAAATATCTGCCACAGCCATATTTTTTAATAGATCGTGAATTTAATATCCATGATTTTTCTCAAGTAAGCTCAGAAATATTTTATATTAGTAAAAATTTCCTTGATCTAGTGGATTGGGAAAATCATGGCAAAATAAAATATATATTGGGAAATAAGGAAAGCAGGGCAGAAGGGGAATTGACCATGAAGACCAAAGAATCCCCATATGCCCTGTTTGACATTAGTGTAAATTGGAGTGGAAATAGGGGTCATATCATTTGTATTGAAAAGGACCACCGCCTGCTGGAATTAGAAGGTATTGTTGATAAACACCGTAAACGGCTGGCAGACACAAATCTAGAGCTGCTTGAAAAGAAAGAGTTGGTTGAAAAAACTCTTTTCGAGATTAAAAGTCTTTCTTGCCCATTCATAAAGTTAACTAAAAGAACGGCATTGGTGCCTCTTTTTGGGAACCTGGATGTTGAATTGATCGGCCAAAATGAAAAGAGGGTATTGGAAAAATCACAAGAAGGGGACTATCAAGAGGTTCTGTTCGATTTTAATGGTGTCGGAGAATTAACAAACGATGGAGTAGAAGCATTCGTTTCACTTGTTAAGGAACTGCAGTTAATGGGGCTTCAGCCTTGTATTATTGGGATTAAGCCAAATCATGCTTTTTATCTTAATAATTCAAAAACAGTCCCGGATGTACCATTCCTAAATAGTCTCAGCAAAGCATTTAACAAGTCAATATAGAATGAACACTTCGATAAATTATCGGAGTGTTTTTTTATTTAACATCGAGAAATGATGTGAATTCGAGCTTGTTTTATGGGTCTTTTTTTCTATGAAATCTTTTTAAAGCAAGCGGTTTCCCAATATGTTCGGTTCATGGATTTACCAGTTCTTCTTTGCATTTTTGTAATCGCATACCGTACTAAATTTAAAGGTATATAAGGAAGTAAAACATTGATCAGAAATTAACTATCATGTCGGTAACATGTTTTTAAATTGGAAATATAAATGGTAATCCGCTTCCAAATATGCGCCGAAACTGTGTTTTTGTATTTCATTTTTCCCAAACAGAAAGGCTCAGTTAAGAGTTGATATTGGCTGAAAATTTAAAATATACTTATTTCTGCAGCCGGCAAGCTGTAAAATTTTCAAAGGTGAGAGGAGCAAAAGAATGAAGAAGAAGAGAATTCTCGGATCCGCTGTACTTAGTTTAGCAATGGGTGTTTCGTTGTTTGCGACAGGGGCTTTTGGAGCAGGAGTGCAAGAAAGCCAGGATACTTATCGAGTTTTAATTAAGGGTCCGAGTGCAGAAAAAGCGAAAGTGAAAGAACAATATGGCAAGCGATGGGATTTTGGCAATCAAGGATTTACAGCAGAAGTAAACGGCAAGCAATATCAGGCATTGTTAAAGAACAAAAATATTGAAGTCTCTCAGGTTGGTATCCACACAATTGACGCTCGTGTTGAAGGGAGTGGCAATGGTAAAGGAAAAGGTGATTACACCGCTCAGGCATCTTATCCATCTGACCAGACTCCTTGGGGAATTCAAGCGATCTATAATGATAACTACATTCAATCTACTAGCGGTGGGAATGGAATTAAGGTTGCTGTTCTTGACACAGGCATCAACCGAAACCACATTGATTTGACTGACAATGTTGAACAGTGTAAGGATTTCACCCAATCATATTCTTCATTGGTCAATGGATCATGTACTGACCGTCAAGGCCACGGCACACATGTTGCTGGAACAGCTGTTGCCAATGGTGGATATGATGGAGCAGGAGTGTATGGCGTCGCACCTGAAGCAGAACTTTGGGGCTACAAAGTATTAGGCGATAATGGTTCAGGATATTCAGATGATATCGCAGGTGCAATCCGTCATGCTGCAGACGAAGGTGTACGTACAGGAACTAAAGTCGTTATCTCAATGTCATTAGGTTCAAGCGGTAAGGATTCAATGATTGCAAGTGCAGTTGACTATGCATACAGCCGAGGAGCTTTAGTTGTAGCGGCAGCAGGTAACAGTGGACCAAGCGCCAATACGATTGGATATCCTGGAGCCTTAACTAATGCGATCGCGGTAGCGTCGCTGGATAATGCATTCGTAAATGGAACACATAAAGTATCTGACTTTTCTTCTCGTGGTAACCCATATACTGACGGCGACTACTACATCCAGGAAAAGGATGTTGAAGTTGCAGCACCAGGCGGCGGTATCTATTCAACAGCTGTAGATGGTAACTATGCAACAATGAGCGGTACATCAATGGCAACGCCGCACATTTCTGGTCTTGCCGCCAAGCTATGGTCTGCGAATAAGTCTTGGAGTAACTCTCAGCTTCGTTCTGAAATCCAAAGACGCGCGAAGCTTTATGACATCAAAGGTGGAACAGGAGCTGCAACTGGAGATGATTATGCATCTGGTTTTGGTTTCCCACGCGTAAGATAATGTAAGATGACAACTTTGCCAGCCATCCGGGTTGATCGATCCGGGTGGCTTTATTTAATAAATTGTTGTATTATATGAAGAAATAATTTATAAAATATAGAATTTTTAAAAAATAGTACTTTCGGACTGTTTAAAACGTCTGAAAAGATGGTAGATTAAAAGTAAACGGAAGGTGAACGTATGCAGTTTGGACCACTCATTAAATTTTATAGGATCCAACAAGGTTTGACACAAAAGGAACTGGCTAATGGCATATGTTCAGTTCCCCATTTAAGCAAAATCGAAAGCAATTCGAAGGAAGCCAATGAAGAAACAATGGGCCTATTGCTTGAGAGACTTGGTGTCAACCTTTCATCCATTACGGAAAATGAAGGACAGATTAAGCAGCTTATAGTTGAACTTAATGAAAAAATTGATTATATCCAAGATGAAGAAGCAGATACAGCAATGGAAATGCTTAAGGAATTTGAAGGAATTATTCCTTTCACTTCAAATCTACATACATATGAACTTACCAAATTCAGGTATTTAATATTCAAACATAGATTTACCGAAGCCCAAGAACAATATGAATTATTAAAGAAACAAAAGAAAATATTTTCCCAACCTCAAATGGCTTTATTTTCCTATCTGCATGCTGTAATGTTATTAAAGAAGAGAATATATAAGAAAGCAGATGAGATTTTAGATACCATTGGCAGGGGATCAAAGTTCGACATACCTGATGGAGAATTACTATATCATCGTGCTTTGGCTAAAACTTCTCCGGAAGATTTAGGTTATGCCATTTATTATGGGAAGATGGCACTGCAAGAATTTATGGAACAACACAATTTTAAAAGAATCCTACATGTGTTGATGTTGCTTGGTATCAACTACACTAATTCTAAGATCTATGAAGAAGCCCAGGATTGCTATAAAAATCTCATCAGAAACGCAGAGATTCTACAGGAAAAGAAATTATTACCTGAAATATATCACAATATGGGATACCTTCAAAAAAAGCTTAGGAACTATCGAGAGGCCATTTTCTTTTTTGAGAAAAGCTTATCTTTACAAAGAAAAGGAACACAACACTATCTAATTACTCTATATTCTATTGGAGAAATCCAATATGAGCTGCAAAATGAAGAAAAAGCTAGGGAAGCCTTTGAGGAAGTATTCAAATTATCTAAGGATTCGGAAAACCGAAAGTATAGAATGTTAGCAAATTATTATTTAATGACTTTGGATGCTCCAGAAAAATCGTTCGACTACTCAGAAACCAAGGTAATACCATTTCTTGAAGAAAGCGATGGTAAAAGTGAAGAATTAATTTGGTTTTACAAAATGCTATCAAATCACTATCGACAGATGGGAAGATTTGATCAAGCAGTAAAATATATAGAAAAAATCAATTAAGGAGGAAATTCATATGAAAAAGATGTTAACTGCATTAATGACAAGTGCTATAGCACTAGGTGTATTAGTTGCGGGCATGCCGCCAATTTTACCTCCAGCATGAGTAGCTACCAAAAAGGCCTTATAGGCCTTTTTGTTTTTTAAGGGTAAAATTAAGATGGATAGAACTTTATATGATTCCATATAAAGTGATTCTTGTGTCTTCGAGTTTTCTTTTGTAAAACGTCTTAAAGTATTGATTTCAAATCATTAACAACTTGGGAAAATTTTCACTGCGTTAAATTACCCCCAGAACCCTCATACAATATACGAACTATTTTCACGAAGCCAGACATACATTCTGTCTAGCTGAAATAAATGAGGAGGTTCGGTATGGGAACAATTAGCATGGATATTGACGAGCTGTTGGATGAGACAACGGAGATAGCTGAAACTGATCTAAGTTTTACACTGAACCAAATTGAAATTGATCGTTTACTTGAAAATACACGCCATTGGTAAAAGATATTAATCCGTTCCAGAATTCACTGGGACGGATTTTTTATGGTTAAGGAATTTATAAAGTTATCAAGGTGTGGCTAAATACATTAAGTTTTCTTAATCCAGCTCCAGCGCCTAGCCCCTCGAGTCGCTTCGGTCCACACAATGAAGTCAAAGAACGACTTCACTGGTCGGCCCTCCACCGCTTGTCGGGGCTGAACGAGGCGCTTGCGCTTTTTGTTCTTTTATTGGATGTATCAGAACGTATGTACTATAATTATAATGAGAATATATTTTATGGGCCAGGTGATTGGATGAAGAATCAAATCAAGATACCGGTAAGAACTTTGGCTGAGTACGTACATAGAAGTGGGAGTATCGTATCTGGGTTCAGGACTGCTTCATCTTTTACTGAAGGCTCACGAATCCATCGTGAAGTTCAAAATACATATAACGAACATGATCAAAGTGAAGTTTTTTTAAAGACAGAAATAGAGTATGAAACACTTTATTATATTCTTGAAGGACGATGTGACGGAGTTCTTTTAAATGCCGGTCGTATTATCATCGATGAAATCAAGTCAACCTCTTTAAGTCTTGACGTGATTAATGAGGACAGCAATCTTGCACACTGGGCACAGGCTGAATGCTATGGCTATATGTACATGCAGGAACATGAACTAGATTGTATCGATATCCAGCTTACTTATGTACAGAAATCCTCCGGTGAAAAGAAAAGATTCATAAGAACCCGGACAATTAGTGAGCTAAAGGAAGCCATATTGAACATGGTTTCTGTATTTGCTCCTTATGCTAAATTGCGTTTATTGCATGAATTGAAAAGGAACCAGAGTATAAAAGATCTGGATTTCCCATTTGCTCAATACCGCAAGGGACAGCGACAGCTTGCTGGTTCGGTGTATAAAACAATCCAGGAAGAAAAGACTATTTTCGCTAGTGCTCCTACAGGCATCGGTAAGACAATATCCACAATCTTTCCGTCTGTCAAAGCAATTGGCGAAAACCACCTGAAAAAGCTTTTTTATTTGACTGCCAAAACAACGACAAGACAAACAGCAGAGGAAGCTTTCAGTCAACTGTCTGCCAAAGGCCTTCATATGAATGTAGTAACAATAACGGCAAAGGACAAGGTCTGCTTTACTGAACAAGGGATATGCAACAAGGAGCATTGTGAGTTTGCGGATGGCTATTATGACAGAATAAACGAAGCGATACTCGATATTCTACATAATGAAAACTCTTTAGACAGGCTTTGTATTGAAAAATACGCTCTCAAACATAGGGTTTGCCCTTTTGAATTTTCTCTGGATCTTGCATATGCAGCTGATACAGTCATTTGCGATTATAATTATATATTTGATCCAAAAGTATCTTTAAAGCGTTTATTTGATGATCATAAAAAGGAAACTGTGCTTCTTGTTGACGAGGCCCACAACCTGGTTGACAGGGGGAGGGATATGTTTTCCTCCACTTTGGAAAAGGCGCCATTTTTGCAGCTTAAAAGAGAGTATAAAGGGAGAAATAAGGATTTACATGATATTTCCAAGCAGCTTAACGACTTTTTTATCAAAATCAGGAAACAGGCTGAACCGTCAAAAACGGTTGAGTTCAAGGAACCACTTGCGGAGATAAATCAGTTAGTGCTGGAATTTATTGACCATGCCGAAAAAGAATTGCTAAGAGAGAGTCCAGGGAATTCTGAGCTTTTGCTTGAAACCTATTTCGCTGCGCAGAACTGGCAAAGAATCAGCAAGCTATTTGACGAAAGGTTCATATTATATGCAGAGGTTCAAAGGAATGAAGTTAAATTAAAGCAATTTTGCCTTGATCCCTCATATCTAATAAAACAAGCAGGCAAAACATTTAAGTCCCGTGTCTACTTTTCGGCGACTTTGAGTCCAATAGGTTATTACATGGATATGTTGGGTGGAGACGAAAATGATTATGTTCTCCGTATTCCTTCCCCGTTTTCAAGTGAACAATCCAATGTAATGATTCAGTCCCTATCGACAAGATACAAAGATAGAGAAAACTCAATTAAGCCAATAGTTAAAACATTGTCTGAGACAATTCAGAGTAATCCAGGCAACTATTTAATCTTCTTTCCATCCTACCAATATCTTAATTCGATATTGGAAGAATGGAATCTTGGCAATCACGGCATTCCTACAATTGTACAGGGTATAGGAATGGCAGATGCCGAACGTGAAGCGTTTCTGGAATCCTTTAAAGCAGATGGATCAGGTTCATTAGTAGGATTTGCCGTCCTGGGAGGTATTTTTTCAGAAGGAGTGGATTTAAAGGGTGACCGACTGAATGGAGTAATTGTCGTGGGTGTTGGTCTGCCCCAGATAGGTTTTGAACGGGATTTAATCAAGCAGCATTTTTCCTCTACGGGAAAAAATGGCTATGATTACGCCTATGTTTATCCAGGCATGAACAAAGTGCTACAGGCTGGCGGGAGACTCATACGGTCAGAAAAAGATACCGGCACGATTTTATTAATAGATGATCGATATTTACAGTTCAAATATCAGTCTCTTCTGCCCGATGTATGGAAAAGCTTTACGATTATTTAGGGTTACATCCTGCTTCTTGCGGGATGTTTTTTTATATTAAAAAAATTCATATTTTCAAAGGAAAGTAAAGCCAAACAGGCGAAACTTCCGTCTAATGATTAAGAAAGAGAACAAGGGGGTGCACCTGTTGTTGAAATTGATAAAAAAAGCACAGAAGGGTAATGATAGAGCCTTTCTGGAGCTTTTCCAGGAATATGAGCAAGATCTATACAGAATGGCATTTATATATGTGAAAAACCAGAATGACGCCTTGGATGTAGTTCAGGAAACAGCCTACAAGTCATTCAAGTCCATTAAGGAACTGAAAGAACCCAAATACTTTAAAACATGGCTGATGAGAATTGCCATCAGCTGTTCTCTCGACATTCTTAGAAAGAGGAAGAATGTTGTGACGCTAAAGCCTGATATTGATGAGTATCTTTCCGGAGTCCACAATGAAGATCTGACATCAGAAATCACATTAAAAGGAATGATCGATGAATTGCAGGAGGATGAAAAAAGTGTGATCCTGCTTAGATTTTATCAAGGAATGACATTAAAAGAGATTTCGGAAACACTAAATATCCCATTAGGTACAGCAAAGACAATATTGTACCGCGGGTTGGCAAAGCTTCGAGAAGATTTGAAGGGAGATGAGGCATATGAGCAATAAAATTCATACAGAAATGAACAAAATTGATATACCAAGAGAATTAAGCAAACGGAGCAAGGCAGGGGTTCAAAAGGCAAAAGCTGAGATGGGGGAAAGCAACAGAAAGAAATGGTTTGCCTTCGCTGCCCCAGGTCTTGTTGCAATGATAGCTTTGGGAATCGCCGGTCCGGGATTGATTTCTGATCAACCTCCTAAAAATCCTGTCATCCAAAGGATTCAAACAAGTTATGCCTTTGATGTGACAGACACTAAAAGGCTCGTCGGCTGGGCTGATCATGTTTTCATTGGAAAGGTAGTTGAGATGTCAGGATCTTCAGATGAATATGGATTGCTTGAAACACAGTTCAAAGTGGAAGTAGCAGAGAACATTAAGGGTGAATTGCAAGGTAAGGTTACAGTCAACCAGCAAGGGGGTTATGAAGGAAAAAACCTGATACTGGCGGAAAATGACCAGCTGCTCAAAGAAGGAGAAAGCTACTTATTTATATCCAGGATGAATGAGGAGCAAAACTGGCATACAGTTGTTCCGGTTTACGGAGACATAATGATCGAAAGTGATGCACATAAAGAAGAAATGCTGAACAAATACAAAAAAGCATATCAGGAAGAAATTCCATTTGAGTAAGTTTAAAAGACCAAGATTATTGGTCTTTTATCGTTCTTGAAAAAAATCATTAATCTTTCTCTTCATTTTTTCTTTATTATTATTAAATTGATGAAGGCGATGGCCATTCGCACCTGAAGGGTGTGGGAACCCGGACAAGACATTATTTTCGTTGATTATGCCTGCTCGCGTATAATCGGCTATGATTTCCTCGACGCCTTTACCAAGCGGGACAATCAATGAATTTTGAAGTACGGCAGCCTGTGGCATAAAGTATTCTGCCAGAAAAGAAGTCAATAATTTATTCTTCATGATTTTCGGGCTGTGTCCAGTGTAGTTCTTGCCATTGATAAAGACAGCATAAGGGATGAGAGAAGTAGTATGAAGCAGGTAATCTTTAACGTTAAAAAGCTCCTCGCAGCATTCCAAATTCAACACGTTGTTCAGATCTAAATCATTGAGCAATTGAATGATGTTTCTGCGAAGTACCCCAAAAAACCTTGACTCACGCTTACAAATATAAGATACCTCATCAAGTGAAAGGTTTTCCTCTAAACATTGTCGGGCAACCGCAATCGATTTACTCATTTGTTGAAAACCGGGTGTAATTCCTATTATGAACACTCTGGCCTTTTTATTGACATATTCGTTATGTGTGCAATAGTAAATTTCAATGTTATTTTCCTTGGCCATCATAAAATCCGAAGTTAATAATTCGCCTCGACTATAACTTTCTTTTAAAGGGAGATTTGCAATTTTCTTGTAGTATTTCTCCAGCTGGTTCATGCTTATCCCCCATTACATTAAAAGTTGCTAATTTCAGTTATGACCTTTTTAAGGACATCAATCGAATCAACTGGCCGATCTGCATAGTTGAGACTGTGTTCTGTTCCAGGCAGTAAAAGTGTCTTCATATTTTCCTTTTCATTAAGTTTCTCAAATTTATCAGATATAAAACATGGATCTTCATCACCAATGATGCAAAGACCATTTTGTGACGATGAAAGCATCTTATCCATAACATAATCCAATTGAAGAAGCGGAGTAAGCCAGATAACCTTTGCGTTTTCTAATGAAATCCGGTCTACTATTGAAGATAGCGCGATGGTTCCCAGTGATTTTCCGATTAAAGTATAAGTTTCGTATGGCTGGTCGATAAGATTTTGGTCAAGTACTGAATTTACGTCTTGCGTGATTTGCTTGATTTCTTCTTCCAAGGTTAACGATTCTGATTGAACAGTATTGTAATCGTAGTTAACATGAAGAACATCATAACCTTTATTTAAAAAGACTCCAGTAGAATAATGAAATAATGGTCCCTGGACAGTATATCCTCTTCCAGGCAGCATGACAGCTAGGGAACTTGCTTGCTTATTCTGTTTGATAAGCTGAAATGGTACTCGCAAATTCTTGTAGCCGGCGACAGAATCTTTGGTAAACGTATACATTTACATGTCTCCTTAAAAGTTTTCTCTATTATACATGAATTTTCAGAATATGGAATTAAAAAATATATTGACTCTGACACTGCGTCATAGTTTACGATCTAAATGTGGAGGTGATCGAGATATGTACAAAGTAAAAGAAGTTGCGGAAACGACAGGAGTAAGTGTGCGTACTTTGCATCATTATGATCGTATTGGTTTACTCAAACCTGAAGAGGTGTCCTCTGCTGGGTACAGACTTTATTCAGATAAAAATCTTGAGCGCCTTCAGCAAATTTTAGTTTTCAAGGAAATGGATTTTTCTCTTCATGAAATCAAAGACATTATTGATCGGCCAGAGTTCAACCGTAACGAAAATCTCAGAAAGCATAAAGAATTGCTTTTAGCAAAAAAAAAGCGTCTTGAAGAGATCATCCGGACAGTGGAAATGACAATTGATTCAATAGAAGGAGGTTATCAAATGGAGAATAAAGATATGTTCAAAGGGTTTGATATGAAGGAAATCGAAGAACATCAGAAGAAATATAGCGAGGAAGCGAAGGAGCGATACGGAAAGGAGCCTGTCGAAAAAGTAGAAAAGAGGACCGCTGGGTATTCTTCTGAAGATTGGGGAGAAATCAAGAATAAGACAGATGAAATTTATAACCGGATCATTGCCGGAATGGACCAAGGTCCTGAAGACCCGGGAGTACAGCGGGCAGTAGCGGATTGGAGACAGTTTATCACTGATCATTATTATGATTGCACACTGGATATATACCGTGGTCTAGGGGATTTATATGTGGATGATCCACGGTTCACGAAAAATATAGACAAATACGAACAAGGACTAGCGGCTTTCTTTAAAGAAGCAATTCATTACTATTGCGATCAGCAAGAAAAGTAAATCGATTTATAAAGCTCGGAAGCAGCCAATTGATATTGGCTGTTTATTTGTTTCTGATTGAAACAAATCTTTAATTCCTACGTATAAAGATAAAGCGTTACAGTTCTTTTGTCTGCTTAGATGTTTAAAGATTCCATAAAAGTGAATGAGGGTATTACTAGTATGAAGGAGGTTTTTTATGAAAAAGTTTTTCAAAAGAATTAGGCTTATATTTAAAGTAAAAAGATTTTTCCCTTTTTTAATAGAGTTCTTTACTTCTAAAATGGTCCCAGTAAAGCAAAAATTAATTTCAGTTGGTTTGATTATCGGCTATTTTCTGCTGCCGTTCGATATCATCCCCGACTTCTTAACCCTGATAGGGATCGTAGATGATGTAGGTGTGCTGCTTATCATTTTCCAACAAATAATAAAGATGGCTCCCCCTGAGTTAAAGGAAAAACACAGACTAGATTAAAAACAGATAGATAAAACCGATATTACATGGGTTGATTTAACAACCACTTTAAATTTCTTAAACGGGAAGATCTTTGATATAATTCAAAAGCACAACTACCTTGCACATTTCTTACAGACTAAGTAGTGCATTTCCAGATGGGGGGAGCTCAATGCACAAGAATCAAGACTTATATTTATATTTAAAAGAAAACACCCGTAATTTAACAGAAGAATGGTATCAAAATATTGATAAAACTAAAACAGCAGGTGTTTATGCTTCAAATGAACCTGATGTCATAAAAACTTTAAAAGAGCAAAACCATGATTTTCATTTGCACTTTATTGAATTATTTAAAAAAGGGGAAGAAGAATTTTTCCAGGACTTTGAACCGTGGATTATCGAAATTGCCAGTGATATTGAACATATTAATACGCCTATCCATTATGTTATCAGGGAATTTAAGAACGTCAGGAATCAGTATTTTGACTATGTCCGAAAATTTGCGGAGGTACATCCAGAGATAACGAGAAAAGAAGTGGATGACTGGTATGACGTCATCCTTAAAGAAATGGATGAAGTCATTTTAAGATTTGTTGAAGCTACATATAAATACTCACAAACCGTTTTGAAAGCCCAGCAGGAGACAATCAACGAATTAAGTGCACCTGTCATCTCTTTGAGCAACCAACAAGGCTTGCTGCCTCTTATTGGAGATATTGATACATCCAGGGCAAAAATGATCCTTGAAAACACTCTGAAACAATGCAGTCAAAGGGGAATACACCATTTGTTTGTCGATCTATCCGGTGTGGCGATGATAGACACAATGGTTGCACACAAGATATTCCAGCTGTTGGATGCATTGAAACTTATAGGCGTGAAGACAACTCTATCTGGAATCAGGCCAGAAATTGCCCAAACAGCCGTACAGCTCGGACTTTCTTTTAATGAAACAGAAGTTCGAACAAACCTGGCCCAGGCTCTTGAGGAGAAATAAAAAAGGCTTTCCTGTGGAAAGCCTTTTATTCTTGTTGTTTTTTAGTAATTTAATAATTATTTAGTTGTGTATAACTAAATGTAGTTTTCTTAATCCAGCTCCAGCGCCTAGCCCCTCGAGTCGCTTGTCTAGTGTCGCCTCCTAGAAACTCCGAAACTTCAACTCCGCCGGCAGAAGCAAAAAGCGCTTCTTTGTCGGAGTCTCCAGTTCCTGTGTTTCTGAACAGTCGGCTATACTTTTCTATTTCGGTCCGCCCAATGAAGTCAAAGAACGACTTCACCGGTCGGCCCTCCGAGGCACAGGACGTGCTAGACCCGCCAGCCACAGGACGTGGCGCTTTAAGGCGGGCAGCGCTTGTCGGGGCTGAACGAGGCGCTTTTGCTTTTTGTTCTTAAGCCATTTTATATTGATCTTCACGAAATCCAGTTTTATCCTGGACAATCTCATCTACTTCGGAACCTTCAAGTGTTTCTTTCTTTAGCAATTCATCCACTAATCGTTCAAATTGATCCTGGTGCGCATTAATGATCATTTCGGATTTTTCTAAAGCGTCATCGAAAAGCTCCTGCATTTTTGTCTCTTTTAAGCCTTTGCTAAATGTAAGTGAGAAACCTTCCTGAAGCAATCCGGTGTCAACCATTTGCTCAATGATCTGTTTAGCCTGTTGGACATCACCGCTTACCCCGATACTGTGCTCACCAAGAATCATTCTTTCAGCGACACCGCCAGCAAGAATCATGGCAATCCGGTCAATTAAGTCGCTGTGTGTGGACAATTGAAGCTCTTTTGGAATTGGAGCCACATAACCGAGAGCCTGTCCCCGAGGAATGATTGTTGCTTTCCGGACTGATCCGGGTTTAGTGACAGCTGATACAAGAGCATGTCCTGCCTCATGGATTGCTACCCTGCGTTTTGTGTCAGCATCCTGAAGAGTGCGGGACGTGCTTCCGAGTATTGTTCGGTCAAGAGCATAATCTATATCACTCTTCGAAATGTAATCCTGCCCATTCCTTAACGCCCGTCTACTTGCGGTTTCGAACAATGAATGCAGCTCTGCCCCTGAGAATCCAGAAGTACTTTCTGCCAGGTCATCCAATGATGCGACAACATCGTCAGCAAGGTTTTTACCTTTAATATGGATATCGATGATTTCTCTTCTCCCTTTCGTATCAGGAAGAGGGACGTTGAATGAGAAGTCGATACGTCCAGGGCGCAAAAATGCATCATCAAGCATGTCTTTTCTGTTTGTTGCAGCAATGAATAGGATGCCATCGTTAGAATGTCCCCCGTCAAGCTGGACAAGAAGCTCTGTCAATGTCTTTTCACCTTCTTCACCGCCGTGGGGCTTACGCTTGCCAGCAAGAGCATCGACTTCATCGATGAAAATTACAGCCGGACCTTGCTTTCGGGCACTTTGGAATAAGCTGCGGACACGCGATGCACCTACGCCAATGAACATTTCATTAAATGCAGATCCACTGGCTGAAAAGAAGTTGGCATTCAATTCACGGGCAATAGCTTGAGCAAGCAAAGTTTTACCTGTCCCTGGAGGTCCGTATAATAGAATCCCCTTTGGAGGCTTAATGCCCATCTTTGATGATTTATCAGGATTTTTCAAGATTGAAAGAGTCTGGATGATTTCCTCTTTCATTTCTTCTTGCAATCCACCTACATTTGCTAGGGTAATGGAAGGCAGAGGGTTAGGCTTCGATAAACTATTTTTCATTCTATTGCCTGTGCCAATACCTCCTGTTTTCTTTTGGATCACGAACGCTGCACCCATCAGCAGCAATAACACCCCACCAAGGATCCAAGCACCATACTTACTGTTGTTCATATACTCATAGTTTATATTATATTTTTCTACTAATTTCTCAACCATCTGGCTGCCGGGAGGGACTTGGGAAACAAATGTTGAATCTTTTGTCTCAAGTACAAGTGTTCCATCCATTTTTTCAATTAGTGTTGCTTCGCCACCATTTAGACCTTCAATTGTCTTGACAAGCGAAGAAAATGGGACCGAAACTTTATCATCAGTATTTTGAACGACAAATGTCGCTGCTAACGTAATTATTACCATAAACGCCGCAAAAAGCGGGAGTATCTTAGAAACAAACTTCGGATTTGAATTCATAGTTTCAGCTCCTTATCAATTCTAAATACCATTATAAGTAATATATCAACGTTATGAATGGGTAAATTGTATGACTCGCAGTGGTAAATAAATGAAATAATTAGGCGGAAGGTTTATGGGGGTCGGAAATGCGGGTATAGAAGGGTTTTTGTATTTAATATTGGGAAAATTTATATGGACAAATTGTGACAATTAATTAAAATGGTAAAAATTACAAAATTAATTGAATAGCTACTTGAAACTTCTGGAAGGTAAAGATAGGATGAAAAGAGAAATACTTAAATAATATTCTGACATTTATTTTGTGCACTCAGGAGGGGTCTGTTTGAAGGGCTGGAAGAATCCCATGCTATTGGTTCTGGGAATTGGGATTTCAAACATTGGTAATTGGATTTATTTTGTGGCTATAAATTTATTGGTATTAAAATTAACAGGTTCTGCTGCTGCGATTGCAGGATTATTCATCATCCGGCCGCTGGCGATCCTCCTAACCAATACTTGGGCTGGCAGCGTCATTGATCGGGTCAATAAGAGAAGGTTAATGATTTTCATAGATGTTCTTCGTGGTATCTTAATAGCAATCATTCCATTATTTACTTCGCTAGTTCCGATTTATATAATTATGTTCTTAACTAATATTGCTGGTGCATTTTTTGGCCCTACTTCAGAAACTTACATAACGAAGCTTGTTCCTCCTGAAAAGAGAAAACGCTTCAATTCAATTTTTTCCTTTGCAACATCCGGGGCTATGCTGGTTGGACCGAGTGTGTCTGGGCTGCTGATCATGTATGGAAGCATAAGTACAAGTATCTATATTAATGCAGTAACTTTCTTTCTATGTGCTGTAGCAATTTTCTTCCTGCCAGATGTTGATGAAAGGTTAACTAATGAACAATACAGAGATCGAATCACGATGAAAATGATTGCAGCGGATTGGAAAGCTGTGCTCAATTTTGGGAAAACAGCAGCAGGTTTTATGGTGGTTTTCCTGATTTTTCAGTTCATTACTTTAATCTCATTTGCACTTGATTCTCAGGAGGTAACCTTCATTCAGAAGGTTGTCGGCTTGTCCGAAAAGAATTACGGACTGTTGGTAAGTCTTACAGGAGCGGGGTATGTGGTTGGTTCATTTGCAGTGTCAGCACTGGCGAATCGTCTTTCCATAAGAATGCTCTTGGGATTGGGGTCGTTTTTGTCTGTAACAGGATACTTAATGTTCTATCTTGCTTCTCCAGACACGGTACCTCTTGCTGTAATTGGCTTTATAATTATTGGATTCTTTTCTCCATTCTCGTTTACCGGTTACACAACATTTTTCCAAAACAATGTACCTGTTGACTTGATGGGCAGGTTCAGCAGTGCGTTTGCCTTCTTTCAGGCAATGGTCCAAATCGTCTTAACATTATTATTAGGTTATTTAGCGGAATTAGTGAAACTACAAACAGTCACTATCGCATTCTCGGCACTGGGGCTGCTGCTGGCTGTTGCCCTGACTTCATTCATGTTCCTGCAGTCAAAGAAAGATCTATTCATCCTTGAGGCAGAAAACAATTTAACAGAAGAGGGTTAGTAAGGCTGTACTGGTTTAAAATCCAGTACAGCTTTTTTTTGGAGAACCTTTGGATCTCAACTCATCTGACATGATGATACATAAAACATGGTGATTGGCAGAAAATAGATTTGATTGAATATACAGGATTAAAAAAGGATTTTAGACGAGGTGTAATAAAGGGAGGGAAGAGCTTGTTCCATGCTGTATTGATTGCAGGAGGGGTCGCATTGGCGGTCGGAAGAGGGAAGTGGCAAAAGTGGAAAGAGTTTTTACCTACTTTTTATTACTGGGCCTTGTTTAGCTGTTTCTATGAGTATATTTCCTACATCGGAAACAAACACTTGTGGGAATTTGACAAGAACTTCATCAGTCTATTCTTCACGGAAACACTTTATACGTTTATTTTCTACCCAAGCATGATTGTTTTGTTTCTAGGGAGTTTTCCAGAAGAAAGAACTAGAAGGTTCTGGTATTACTTAAAGTGGATATCTTTGTCGATCATTATAGAGGCAATTGCACTCAGAATAGGAGCTATCAAATTCGCCCACGGCTGGTCTATGGGCTGGGAAGTATTTTTCTACAGCACGATGTACCCCATGCTCAGGCTCCACTATAGGAATCCTTTGATTGCGCTTTTTCTTTCCATAATTTTTGTCTGGTTTTATTTAATGATTTTTAACTTCCAACTTGTTTGAAGGTCAATAGATCACTTGCTGATTGTTTAGCAGTTAAGGGAATAGTTTCTAAAAATGTGTAAACCTTAATTAAAGCAAATATGAAATTTGAGGTGTAATGTGATTTGTCTTACTTTCAGGATAAAGAGCGAATATTCATCGTGTTTTCTCTGATTGTGATATCACTCTTCCTATCCCCCTATTTCATTTTAGGAGACGATGCCCATATCCGGGTACATGACAATCTTGACTCGAATTTGGCATGGTATAAGGTGCTTGCTGAGAGTGGCCAGATTGCCGGATCATTACAATCCAGGATTCCTCAAATCATTAATGGACTGCCAAGAAATGCACTGGGAACCGAGTACAGCATGATTGTGTGGTTATATGTCTGGTTCCCAACGATGATTGCTTATGGAATAAGCCAGGCAATCACCAGATTTTTTGCTTTCATTGGAATGTACCTGGTTTTGAAGGACCACTTTATTAAGGGAAAAGATAAAAGCCTGATTCGGATCGGGACTGCACTTGCATTTGCCCTAACCCCTTTTTGGCCTTCCGGGATGCTTAGCACATTGGGTATGCCTCTGGCACTTTGGGCTTTATTGCATATAAGGAATGGAAGAGGTAATGGGTTGCATTATCTTGCTCTAACGCTCTTGCCATTTTATTCAAGCATTGTTCTGGGCTTTTTCTTTTTCCTCAGTGCAATGGGTTTACTCTGGCTTAGTGAAGTTATTCGAGGTAAAGGATGGAACTGGAGTTTCTTCAGAGCAATAGCTTATATGACCGCTGTTTACTTAATCACTGATTACAGACTGTTATACTCCTTTCTATTTGATGGTGAGCCGAATAGCAGGGATGAATATTTTCATGCCCGACTGTCTTTCTGGCATTCTGTCAGACTTACCTTTAAAAATTTCTTGCTTGGGCATACCCATGTAATGACTGTACATACACTTGTTATTTTGCCGGTCATATTTGCTGCACTGTTTCTTATTTGGAAGCAAAGGAAATGGGTGAAAGAGCGTATATTTGTTTTCTTATTTGTGCTGAATTTCTTTTTATCTGCCTGGTATGCCTTTTGGTTTTATAAAGGGTGGCTACCTTTAACGGAGAAATTCCATTTTCTTGATACATTTAATTTTGCCAGGTATCACTTTTTGCGTCCATTAGTATTGTACCTGTTGTTTGCGATTGGCCTGAAAATTCTCTGGGATGAAAAATTTTTGAGAAAAGCAGTCCCATGGTTAGTGGCTGCGCAAATTCTATTGCTGCTGTTTACTAATGAAGAGATTGTTCATCGTAAAAAGCCAAGTGTCAGGGAGTTTTATGCAGAGCAACAATTTAACGCGATTAAAAATCACATAGGAAAACCTCAAAATAGCTATCGTATTGCCAGTATAGGCTTACATCCAGCGATTGCACAATTTAATGGTTTTTACACACTGGATACCTACAATAATTTTTATCCTTTGAGTTATAAATATCAATTCAGGAAAATTATCGAAAAAGAACTAGAGAAAAATAAGCGGATCCGAATTTATTTTGATGAGTGGGGCGGACGCTGTTATCTTTTTACCGATGAATTGGGAAAGCATTATTTGTTCAAAAAAACATCAAACAGAAGAATCGAAAATATTGATTTAAATCTAGAGCCGTTTAAACAAATGGGGGGACAATTTATCTTTTCTTCTGTTCCGATCGATAACGCATTGGAAAATAACCTAAAGCTCGATAAAGTCTTTACCTCAAAGGAAAGCGCCTGGAAAATTTACCTCTATGAAGCTTTATAACACCAAGGAGGCTAATCAATGAATATGCCGATCTTAACAATTATTGTTCCTTGTTTTAATGAGGAAGAAGTCTTGGGAGAGACTATTAATCAGTTAACAACAAAGCTTAGAGAACTGGTCACTGATAAAATGGTATCAGAAAAAAGCAAAATCTTATTCGTCGATGATGGCAGCAAGGATAGGACTTGGCATTTGATTTATAAGGCCAGTTTGAATAGCGAAATTGTAAAAGGACTAAAGCTCTCGAGGAATGCAGGGCATCAAAATGCTCTGCTTGCCGGACTTTTTTCAGCTAAAGAGGCTTCTGATTGCATGGTCACCATTGATGCTGATCTGCAGGATGATATCGATGCCATTAACGACATGGTCATGAAGTTCAATGAAGGTTACGAAGTTGTGTATGGTGTGCGCAGCAGCAGGGAGAGTGACACATTATTCAAACGTTTTACTGCAGAAGCTTTTTACAAGCTAATGGACAAGCTTGGAGTCAAACTAGTCTTTAATCATGCGGATTTTCGTTTGATGGGCAAGAGGGCGGTCGAAGAATTGGAGCATTTTGCTGAAAGCAACATGTTTCTCCGTGGTATTGTACCGTTAATAGGTTTTAATTCAACCTCTGTTTATTATGAAAGAAAGGAAAGGCTTGCGGGGGAAACGAAGTATCCATTTAGAAAAATGATGGCGTTTGCCTTTGACGGAATCACTTCATTTTCCGTTACACCGATCAGATTCGTTATGCTTGTTGGGTGTATCTCATTTTTTGTAAGCCTTGTTTTCGGTCTATACTTTCTTACATTGAAGCTGTTCGGTAACACAGAACTCGGATGGACTTCGTTGATCACATCGATATGGCTAATAGGGGGACTGCAGTTAATTGCCCTGGGTTTAGTCGGTGAGTATATTGGCAAAATCTATAAGGAAACTAAGCGGAGGCCCAAGTATATTATCGATGTCGACCTCTTCAACCTGCCGGTATCAAGGAAATTGATCAACATGGAAGGGGCAGATTATGAGTCAATCGTTGAAACTCGGAAGCTATCTGAGAATAACTAACCAGCTGGCACAAAGAATTGTCGTAAGTTTTGCAAACTTTCCTCCTTTCTTTAAATTTCTGCTTGTCGGCGTACTGAATACCTTTGTTGGAATGGGACTAATGCTTTTACTGAAAAATGGACTGGAATGGCCATTTTGGTATGCGACGTTCACTGGCAATGCTATAGGGGCAGCTGTTAGCTATCTATTGAATCGAACTCTTACATTTAATAGCAGTGTTCCTTTTCAAATTGGGGGACCAAGGTTTTTTTTAGTGGTTATGGCATGCTATTTCCTTTCCTTCTCGGTCAGCCGAGAGATAACTGGGACCATGAATTCCATTACAGTTTGGCATTTCTATATAGAAACGGAAAATATTGCGATACTTCTTGGTTCAATCATCTACACGATCACTAACTATATCGGACAAAAATCCTTTGTTTTTAAGGATCAGATTCAAAGCAGCTCATGAGGCTGCTTTTTTTTCTTGACTAAATCTCCAAATAGAGATAAAAATGATTGAGTGTGAAAATTTTTTAGTAAGGTTTTCGGAACATGGCAAGTACCCAACATATTAATTTAACACTAAAAGGAGCAAGACCACTTCATGAACATTTGGGAATTATTTGTGGCATTTATACTAGGGTTAGTAGAAGGATTGACTGAATTTGCGCCTGTTTCGTCTACTGGTCATATGATTATTGTTGATGACCTGTTATTGCACTCTAAACAATTATTTACAGAACCTGTTGCAAATACCTTCAAAGTAGTCATTCAATTAGGATCTATTTTAGCAGTAGTCATTGTGTTTAAGGAAAGATTCATTAACCTGTTAGCTCTTAAAAAAGGTGTTTCATTCGGAGATTCCAAAGGGAGGCTAAGTCTGCCTAAGGTGATTGTTGGTTTGATTCCCGCCGGGTTGACAGGTGTTTTATTTGAAGACTACATTGACGAATATCTATTTTCGGTACAAACAGTCATAATCGGATTAGTAGTAGGTGCATTTCTATTAATTCTCGCAGACCGCTTACAACCAAAACAACTCAAGACTGAAGATGTTGATCAAATCAGCTATAAACAAGCATTGGGAGTAGGTTTGTTCCAGTGTCTAGGATTATGGCCGGGATTCTCAAGGTCAGGTTCTACAATTGCCGGAGGAGTTCTTCTTGGTATGAGCCACCGAGCGGCTTCCGATTTCACGTTCATCATGGCGGTTCCAATCATGCTTGGCGCCAGCGGCATTTCTCTTTTGAAAAATTGGGAGTATTTCACGATTGATGCATTGCCATTTTTCACCGTAGGCTTTATCAGCGCGTTTGTGTTCGCGTTAATTTTCATAAGGTTCTTTTTGAGACTTATCAATAAAATTAAACTAATGCCATTTGCTATCTATCGGATTATTTTGGCGGGGTTGATTTATTTTATTTTTCTATAATGCTCTTTCAGCTTATTGTGTTATTAAAAAGGAAAAGACGCGTAAATGCGCCTTTTCCTTTTTTGGTTTCAAAAAATCAAAACATGCGGTGCGCTTTTGCGTTACTCCTCGCAATTAGAACATTTTGTGCAACCTGAGTTTCCCCATTTATCTGCGAGTTTGTATGCTTGCGCCTTGACCTAGAGTGGTGAAAAAGTTGTGAGTGTGGATCCAAATGATCTTTATAACTCATACAATCACCTCATGATTAGATTTTTGAAACGCTTGATACTCATATGAATATCATTTATATCGTTTGTATTAAGGTTGGTCAATATACAGAATAAAATAGAGGGATTTGAGATGATAATCTTTTTTTGCTTTTTTTGTAACTTTTTACAACTTTCATCGTATTAATCTTTGTGAGGTAATGAAATATAATATTTTAATGAAATGAGGAGATTCTATGTCGCAGTTTGCCCTTGAGGTAAAGGCGTTAACAAAGACAATTGGTAAAAAAACAATTGTTGATGACGTGAGTTTTCAAGTAGAACGGGGTGAAATATTCGGACTCCTGGGCCCGAATGGTGCAGGGAAAACAACGATTATCCGAATGATTGTTAGTCTGATTAATCGTACAGGAGGAACTGTGCTAATTAATGGACATGATTTGGATGATTCCTTTACAGATGCAATGAATGAATTAGGTGCTATTGTAGAAAACCCTGAGTTCTATAAATACCTTAGTGGATATAAAAATCTCAAGCATTACGCTCGTATGGCATTAAGCGATATTACTGAAGAGCGGATTAACGAAGTGACCGAGCTGGTAGGTCTTGATAATGCAATCAATGATAAAGTTCGTACATATTCCTTAGGGATGCGCCAGCGTCTGGGGGTTGCACAAGCCATTTTACATAAGCCTTCTATTCTCATACTGGATGAACCAACAAATGGACTTGATCCTCAAGGAATTCGTGAATTCCGTGATTATTTACGCTTGCTCGCAAGCCAGGGAACATCTGTGTTAGTCTCATCGCACTTATTATCAGAAATGCAGCTAATGTGCGATCGATTTGCGATTATTGAGAAGGGAAAACTGATCCACATATCTTCGATGCATGATAACGAACCATCAGAGGCTAAAAAGGTTAAGACGATAGAAGTGGAACTATCCAATCCCGCTCTTGCTTCCAAGCTCTTAACAGAACACATGACAGATGTGAAAGTGACTTCGAGTAAAGGCACGCGCCTGACCTTATCCGTGCGAAAAGAACAAATTCCAATGATCAACAAACTTTTTGTTGAAAATGATATAGATGTTTTTGAAATTCTAAATGTAAAGGCAACGCTTGAAGACCGCTTCTTGGAAATCACAAATAAAGACAAAAAGGAGCAAATGGTATGATTCCTTTAATACAAAATGAATTAATGAAAATTTTTGGCAAAATGGCCAGCTGGATATATATGATCGTTATTGTACTGGCAGTTTTAATCGCAGGCATTATTTATTCTAAATTCAGTGCAGATCCTAACCCTAATTGGAAACAGGATACACAGACTGAGATTACCATGCTTGAAAACCAGATGGCATCTGCATCCGGAGACGAAAAGAAAATGATTCAAAACCAAATTGAGCAGACCCAGCAATTTCTGGATCAGGACATTAATCCGAATGCGAAAACAAACTGGCATTTTATGAATGATGTTGTGGTAGGTGTCAGTTCACTTGTAACTTTGTTCGTAGTAGTTGTGGGCAGTGCCAATGTTGCGGCAGAATTCTCAGATGGAACGATCAAGCAGCTTTTAATCCGTCCGCATCAAAGATGGCGAATCCTGCTGTCAAAGTACATAGCTGTCATTATTTATGCATTATTATTGGTCCTTACATTAATCGTATCCGGCTATATAATTGGATTGCTCCTATTTGGCAGTGGTGATTTCAATATGAAGATGTTTGAAATTACGCTCGAAGGAAGAAAAGTGGCAATTGTCGGTACACAATTCTTGTTAAAAATGCTTTACTTCATTCCAAGCCTTCTCATCATCATGACGATTGCTTTTATGCTGTCAACATTGTTTAAAAGCCAGGCTCTTGCAGTTGGAATAGGTATCTTTGTCCTTTTCTTTTCATCGACACTAGGTGGGATTATCCTGATGCTTGCTGACAAATATGCTTGGGCGAAATTATTGATTTTCCCGCATTTGGATTTGACAGTCTATGCTCTCCAGGATAGGATTCTTGAGGATATAACATTACCAGTTTCGCTTTCCATACTTGCTGTGTATTACGCAGTATTTATGATGCTCACCTTTTTCTTTTTCCAAAAGAGGGATATCAGTATTTAAGCAGAATAAATTAAAGAGCGGTCCTCGGGCCGCTCTATTTAATTTGAAGAGTGGAAGGGGAGAGGGATGGTGAATCCTATATTATTGGATTTTCCAACTGAGTTTGAAACGGACCGGCTTTTGATCAGGATGCCGCTGCCCGGTGATGGTGCTGTCACATGTGAATCAATCAATGCATCATTAAAAGAACTTCAGCCTTGGATGCCATTTGCCCAAAAAGAACAATCGGTTGAAGAAACGGAAATAGTGATTAGACAAGGGTATGTAAATTTTTTAAATCGTTCAGACCTTAGGTTGCTTGTATTTAAGAAAGACACCGGGGAATTTGTCGCCTCATCCGGTTTACATAGAATTAACTGGGAAGTTCCCAAGTTCGAAATCGGCTATTGGATCGACACTCGATATAGTGGGCAGGGATATATGACAGAGGCTGTCCAGGGAATCACAGACTTTGCCGTTCGTGAGCTTAAAGCCCGAAGAATCGAAATTCGCTGTGATACATTGAATACTAAAAGCAAGGCAATCCCTGAAAAATTAGGCTTTGCTCTCGATGGAATATTAAAGAATGATTCCCTTTCTGTTGAAGGGGAGCTAAGGGATACTTGTATTTACTCTAAAATATTCTAACTGTAATGGAGGTATCCAATTTGGCTATTGGTTACCTCTTTTGCATATTATCGGTTAAGAGCTTGGCGTATTGGTGACCTGTTTTACGGAAATATTGATTTTTAGGTCGCCAATGGGTGGTATTGGTGACCTGTTTATGGAAATATTGATTTTTAGGTCACCAGTGGGTGGTATTGGTGACCTGTTTTTCGAGAAAATGGATTTTTAGGTCGCCAATGGGTGGTATTGATGACCTGTTTTACGGAAATATTGATTTTTAGGTCGCCAATGGGTGGTATTGGTGACCTGTTTTTCAGGAAAATGGATTTTTAGGTCACCAATCAGGGGTATTGGAGACCTGTTTTTCGAGAAAATGGATTCTTAGGTCACCAATCAAGGGTATTGGTGACCTGCTTTTCGAGAAAATGGATTTTTAGGTCACCAATCAGGGGTATTGGAGACCTGTTTTTCGAGAAGATTGATTTTTAGGTCACCAATTAGGGGTATTGGTGACCTGCTTTCAAAAATATGGATCATCAGGTCACTAATCGCTTTTATTTAATGACCTGTTTATCGGGTTTTGAAAACACTATTTGGCAGCAGGGATGGGTGCTAATAAAATCGAGCAGCCAATTAGGCTGCTCGAAATTAAACTTATTCCCCTTGCCACTCTCTAAGTTTATCTATCACTTTGTCGCCAACCTTACCGGCGTCTTCCTGCATTTGTTCAAAAACTTTTTTCCATTTTGGAGCTTCTTCTTTTAGTTTTTCTTCAACCTGGCCAGCACGCTCTTTTAACTCTTTCTCTAGTTCATTTGCTTTTTCCTTAATTGCTTTTTCTGTCTCTTCATAATCAACGATGGCACCGGACTGCCGATCGTTGATTGATTGGACTTTGAATTCTTCCTGCTCGATGTGGGGCACTGTTTCTTCCATGATCGCTCTAAACAGTGGCACTACATCCTTTGAGCTGCTGCTGGATAAATAATGCTTGCGGTCGGTTTTATCATATCCAAGCCATACTGCTCCGACAATGTTCGGTGTATATCCTACAAACCATTGGTCCTTTGTTCCATTGATATCTGCGTAAGGAAGCTGTGTAGAACCTGTTTTTCCTGCGATCTCCACACCCTCAATATTTGTTCCTTTACCAGTTCCTGTTTCTACAACATTCAATAAGATAGACGTCATTTCATTGGCCACTGATTTGGAAGTCACGCGCGTTGTTGAGCCATCATGCTCTGCAATCACCTTGCCTGTTGGACCGACAATTTTCGTGATTACATGGGCATCATGACGCTTCCCGCCATTTGGGAAGACAGAATAAGCTTCGGCCATTTTTAAGGGAGAAACACCATTATGCATTCCTCCGAGGGCGAGGGCAAGGTTCTGGTCTTCTTTTTCAACTTTGATTCCAAATCTTCTTACAGCATCAATTCCTTTATTCAAGCCTATTTCATTCAAAAGCCAAACTGCAGGAATATTAATTGATTTTTCAACTGCCTCATACATTGGCACTTCTCCCTGATAAGTATCAGAGAAGTTTTTCGGACTATAATTTTTGAAAGACATCTTCTTGTCAACAAGCATGGAATCATACTTATATCCTTCTTCTAATGCCGGTGTGTAAACGGCCAGGGGTTTCATTGTCGAACCAGGCTGAGCCCTGAGATGGGTTGCACGATTGAAGCCTCTGAACACCTTCTCGCCTCGTCCGCCAACCATTGCAAGGACACCACCATTCCCGGGATCAAGCAGAACGGATCCACTCTGTACTAAAACATCACTGGCTCGATCAGGGAATAGATGGTCCTGTTGGTATACTTTTTCCAGGCCGGTTTGTATGTCCTGATTAAGTTCAGTATAGATGCGATAGCCTCTTGTCATGATTTCATCCTGGGTAAGTCCGTATTTACTTGTTGCTTCATCCAAAACCGCATCTACATAAGAAGGATACTTACGGTCAGCGAGTGAGCCGCCGCCGTCTTCCAATACAATCTTTTGAGATTTAGCTTGTTTATATTCAGTATCTGTTATCATTCCTAGTTCGTTCATTTTGGCAAGTACAACATTCCTGCGTTTGATGGCAGCTTCATAATTATTATAAGGATCCAGGGCAGAAGGTGCTTTTAGCAGGCCTGCAAGCAGTGCAGCCTCACTTATAGTGACATACTGAATATCCTTTGCAAAATATTTTTTACTGGCGTTGTTGATCCCAAAAGCGCCACTGCCGAAATACACCTGGTTCAAGTACATTTCTATGATTTCGTCCTTTTCATATACCTTTTCGATCTCTACCGCCAAAAATAATTCTTCTACTTTACGTTTATATGTCCGCTCTGAAGATAATAGAGCATTTTTTGTCAGCTGCTGGGTAAGGGTACTGCCACCACCGGTAATGCCTCCAGCTAAAAGGTTTCCAAAAAAAGCACGTGCGATACCTTTAATATCGAATCCGTTATGTTCATAGAATCGTTCATCCTCAATCGCTATGACGGCATT
Source organism: Mesobacillus jeotgali (assembly GCF_002874535.1). Lineage (GTDB taxonomy): Bacteria > Bacillota > Bacilli > Bacillales > Cytobacillaceae > Mesobacillus > Mesobacillus jeotgali. The sequence goes on along the minus strand of NZ_CP025025.1, from coordinate 2,428,191 downwards.
TGGCACATGCTCTGGCATATCTTTTATCGATACTCCACCGGTACGGTTGGTAGCAAGTTTGCTTGCTTCGTCGCCATTGTGATCATAAATGGTAGTTGCCTGGCTCAATCCATCCTTCAGAGTCTGGACATTTGCCCTGCTAGCGATAAAAGCAAACCAAAGAATCGACAGTAATATGAAAACCAATAAGATTAATAACAAAATTTGAGTCAGGTGGCGCCGTTTCCAAAATCGAACAACAGCCTCCCAAAATCTTTGCAGTAATTGCATATAATTTCTCCTTTTAAGTGAAGCTTTTCAGTGTATATTCAAGCTGCCAAAATTAGGTGTTCATTAATTTACCTTCCATTATATATGATTTACTGTATTTCAGGAAAGTTGAAGCCATTCACCTGGCGTCAGGGGTCATATTATTTGTTTAAGCTTGAAAAATCGATGAGATGAAATTCATGCTAATAGCCTTATTGAGTTCCAGAAAGAGTCTGGGGCATATATAAATTGTAGCTCTTGGTATAAATGAAATAAATACAACAAAACTAACTAAAGGATTCTTACAATTGGAGGAGACTAATGAAACTTTTAGAAGAAACGTTAATTCTCTTAGGCAGGGTGGTTACTATTCTGCCGTTGATGTTGTTTGCTACTTTGTTTATGGGGAGACGCTCAATAGGAGAGTTGCCTATTTTTGACTTTTTAATCTTATTGGCTTTTGGTGCGGTCGTTGGGGCGGACATTGCAGACCCGAAGATTCCACATATACATACTGGAATTGCCATTATCTTAATAGCGTTGCTTCAAAAACTGGTAGCCTACATGAAGATTAAAAGCCGGAAAATAGGGCGTATACTCACCTTTGAACCAATCACGGTCATTAACGAGGGAAAATTCATTGTGGAAAACTTACGAAAAACACAGTACTCAATCGATAATATTTTGTTAATGTTACGAGAGAAAGATATTTTTAATGTCCAGGATGTAAGAATAGGAATCCTCGAAGCTAACGGAAATTTAACGGTCATGAAAAAAGCAGAAAAAGCGACAGTCACTCTGGAGGATATGAATTTGACCAGGACTGCTGATGATTTGGCTATGCCATTAATTATAGACGGTAAATTGTATAAAAAAATTCTCTACCAGCTTAACTTAGATGAGAAGTGGCTAATGGAACGCTTAGCAGAAGAGTCGGTTCATAATTTGAAGGATGTATTTTTTGCTTCCATCACAGAAGGGAAATCCCTGCAGATTACTTTAAAGAATCAATCAGCCATAAACATACCGCCAATTTATCACTGAAAAGACTTTTTTCGAATACTTTGTAACTTGTACACTATCTAAAGGAAATCAAGTCTAAATTAGACTTGAATTTATAAGTGCTTAGCTACAATTATCTTTTTGATAACTGGAAAACCTAAATAGAAGAAAAGTCTGCCCACTTTAATTATAGCCAGACTTTTTTCTTATATTTACCTGACAGAATAATTTTTACCAGCCAGCAGGAAGCATTGCCACTGGAATAAGCGATACCTTATAAGTGTATCCGCCATCCTTTGTTCCAGTTCTTTGTTCCAGTTAGCCATAGAGCAGTAGCCATATAGATGACCTTTACAGTGTTATCCTGTGAAAACTCTGTTACGTAAACAATCCTGTCAGCCATGAAGCCGATTTGCTCTTGAGTTCACAGGATTTTATCAGCCATGAAGCCAATTTGGTCTACTGTGTAAAGAACACCATCCAATGTTTGAGAATATGAATCAGCACCCATTTGGCCTACTGTTACTAAAACATCTGCGGTTGTAGTAGCAGCTTCAGCTTTTTGCTGTGGAAGTCCAACAGCAACTAAAGATAAAAACATCGCAAGAGCAATGAGAGATTTTGTAATAATGTTTTTCGTAAAATTTTCCTCCTGCTTTCGTTTCAATACCATTAAGGGTATTAAATTATGTTAAGGGTATACCATAATAGGTATGATGTCGACTGTTTTATATAAATTATTATTTTTATATTTAATGTTCTCATTGTAGTTTCGCTCTTACGGAAGTAAGATGTAAGAGGTGAAAATAGAAAGGAGTTGGTATCTTTGGGTTATTCAAAAGAACCTGATCCCGATAGGTCCGGGGAAGTCGCTAATCTAATAGATTTGATACTATTGAATGCTGCAAGACTATCAACTCTGAAAAAAGGTAGTTGGCTTCCTCAATAAAAAAAGAGGAGGTTGGTACAATGCTGGAAATTTATAAAAGCAGTGAAGAAAGACATTTAGCACGTGTAGAAGAAATCTCCAAAGGCACATGGGTTAATATGGTGCATCCTACTGAAGATGAAATCAAAAGGGTTGCCGGTGAAACGGGAATCGCAGTGGACTTCATAAAGGATGCCCTTGATGATGAAGAGCGTCCAAGAATAGAAAAAGAAGATGGTATTGTTTATATAATTGTTGACTATCCGTACATTACACATGATGATTCAGGCTTTCCGATTTATGAAACCATACCAGTCGGCATAATCCAGACTGCGAATTGCATCATAACTGTTTCGCTAAAAGAGACACCTGTATTGAATGAATTCAAGTCAAACAGGGTCAAGGAATTTTATACTTTTAAGAAGACGAGATTTGCACTGCAAATCCTTTACGTTATTTCGATTTATTATCTACGGTATCTCAAACAAATTAATAAAAAGACAAATGAGATTGAGCGAGAGCTCCATCAGTCGATGAAGAACAAGGAATTATATGCATTTCTTGCTTTGGAAAAAAGCTTGGTATACTTTACGACGTCATTAAAGTCCAATAAAGTCGTACTTGCGAAGATCATGCGCTTCAATTATTTGAAAATGTATGAAGAAGATAAGGATTTGCTTGAAGATGTCATCATTGAAAATACGCAGGCCATAGAAATGGCAGAGACCTACAGTTCGATTTTAAGTGGTATGATGGATGCATTTGCCTCTATCATTTCTAATAATCTCAATATGGTAATGAAATTCCTGACATCTATAACAATCATTCTCTCGTTTCCTACTATGGTGGCAAGCTTCTATGGAATGAACGTGGATCTTCCATTTCAGCACAATCCATTTGCGTTTTTCCTGGCAATTAGTATGGCTGTGTTATTGGCTGGATTAACCGCATTCATTTTTTGGAAAAAGAAATATTTCTAACTGAGCGTCTGGACATCTGTCCGGGCGTTTTTTAGTCTAAATTCTGCATTTATACATATTTATGGATTAACAGAGATAGTACTTTCAAATCGGAATCACAAGCAAAAGGGTGATTGAATGACAGGGATTTTAATCAATATTTATAGGAAAATGCTGTCAGGTTTCATTATATTAATTTGTACACTCAGTTTTTTTCTGATAGCGGGATTCATTTCATCTTCGAACATCAGCTTTTTCAAATTCAAAGTAAATGGAGATATTGGTGCAGAGGTATTCTTAAGGATCATCAGTTATGAGAACCCATTGATTGGACATGCATTGACAGGGTCAAATGCTGATTTGTCGATTATTTCTACAGGATTCAAATTGCTAACGAATGTTGAGATGAATGATATCAGGAGTCTGATCCGAAGTGAAATTCCAGGTTTCATGGCTTTTGATTCAAGCTTCCTTATTGCAGAGGAAGGTGTTGATTTCACGGATATCCCAATTGAATCTGCCCCTCCAATGGAGGTTCTGTTGCAGGAAAGGAATATGGCAGCGAATGAATTAAAAGAGCTGAACAGTGGAAATGTATCCTCAGGTTCCCCGCCAACAGAGAAATCAGTGTTCATCTACCATACTCACAGCTGGGAATCATACCTGCCCTTGTTAGGACTGGAGGGAGCAGAGAATGAAAATGAGGCTGTTGATGGCAAAACAAACATCACCATTGTAGGTGATTTGCTAGGTCAAGAGTTGGAAAAAAGGGGAATTGGAGCAAGCGTGGATAAGACCAATATTGGCCAAGAGTTGGATAGGAAAGGCTGGCTCACACACAAGTCTTATGAGATTTCACGGTCATTGGTTCAAAGTGCCATGGCTGGAAATAAGAAATTACAGTACTTTATTGACCTGCACCGGGATTCAGTCAGAAAGGATTCAACAACAGCCACCATTAATAACGAGCCTTATGCCAGATTAGTTTTTGTCATTGGCGAGGAAAATAAGAACTTCCAGCAGAATTTGAAGTTTGCAAATGAACTTCATAAGATCCTGAATAAAAATTATCCAGGAATCAGTAAGGGAGTTTTGCCTAAAAAAGGAATTGGCGTTGATGGAATATATAATCAAGATTTGCACGCCAACACATTAGTAGTTGAGGTTGGCGGCGTTGACAACAATATGAAGGAGTTAAAAAACACAATAGAAGCGTTAGCGGACGCGATCAGCCAGATTTATTGGGAGGCAGAAGAGGTAAATGGCTGAAAATCGTGAAAAGTATTTCTGGCTGTTGTGGACGATTGCCACTACGATGTTAGCGTACTTTTATTTCCCATTGACGTTTGCGATTACTTTTTTCTTATCAGGCATCGTCATAAGCAGTAAATGTCTGGTCGAAGATTTTATAAATCATCAGGAAGATGATGAAAAGCAAAACGAAAAAAACCATTGAAGCATGTGTCTTCAATGGTTTTTCCTTTATTTAAACCAGCCTTTTTTCCTGAACCAGAAGTACATGGTCATACCTATGACAAACATGGCGAACAATGCTCCAAAATAACCAAATTTCCAGGAGAGTTCAGGCATATTCTGAAAATTCATCCCGTAAATTCCTGCTATGAAGGTTAGTGGCATGAAAATGGTTGTGATTACAGTAAGTACTTTCATTACTCGATTCGTTTCATGTGAATTGATCGATAAATAGCTGTCCCTCATATCAGTTGTCAGTTCACGGCTCGCATCCACCTTTTCAGCTAACCTTAATAAATGATCATGGATGTCCGCGAAATATTCTTTTTGTTCAAGTACTCCTGAAAGACGATGGGAATTAATCATCCTGTATACCAAATCCCTCATTGGAGTGATGGTGTGCCTTAACGAGAGCAATTCATGCCTTGTATCGAATAAATCTTCGAGCAATTCCTCCATCGAGCGGTCAGCTGAATTCTCATCAATTTCATTCAATGTGTCCTCAATTCGATAAACATGAGGAAAATAATTATCGACTATTTTATCTAAAACATGATAGAGAACAATCGATGGGTTCCATTCCACGGGGGCCTTCGCAAGCTCTAATCTCTGCCAAACATCATCAATTTCTCGCATGCTGACACTATGGTAGGTAACGATATAGTTATGTCCAAGGAATAGGTCAACCTCCTCCTTTTGCATGGATTCACCATTCAGAGCCTGGAAAACAAAAAAATGATAATCATCATAATAATCGAGTTTGGGTCTTTGAAGGGTATGGATACAATCTTCAATAGATAAAGGGTGGAATCGCAAGGGTTCTTTTAATAATTCGATCTCTTCATCTGTCGGCTCATTGAAGTCAATCCAATGCCAATGACTACTGTCTGACACCAAAGAGTTTATACTTCGACCAGTTTGGATATTCCCATCAGGACTAACAGAAATTGTACGTATCATAAATTCTCCCAAAAAACGTTTTCTAGGCTATTAATTAATTCGATTGGTGTGTTCTCAGTAATAAAATCCGCCAATGACTTAAATAACCTAATATTATTATATTAGCAAAGAAGGACAGGAATCAAAGCAGAACCCATGAGCCTGGGATATCAGGAGTCAGAAAGATGATTCAAATCAACAAATGATAGGTGATGGAAATAAAACAGTATTGCTATAATAAGAATCAAAAGCAATTTCCACAAAATTTCATCCTAGTGTTGCCAATAGTTATGCTGAAAATATAAAAACAGAATTGTTCAGGAGATGAGAAAGAATGCTGCATCATGTTGAAATCAATGTAACCGATTTAAATAAAGCCAACGTATTTTGGGGCTGGTTTTTAAGCGAGTTAAAATATGAAGTCTACCAGAAATGGGACACCGGCATAAGTTGGAAATTTAAAAAGACTTATATAGTATTCGTTCAAACCGAAGAAAGGTTTCTTCAAGCGGGATATCACCGCTCGCAAGTTGGTTTGAATCATCTAGCTTTTTATGCAGATTCACGGCAACATGTGGATCAAATGACAGAAAAACTAAGAGAAAGACAGATTCCCATCCTCTATCAAGACAGACACCCTTTTGCAGGAGGGGCAGATCACTATGCCGTGTTTTTCGAAGGACCAGATCGTATGAAAGTTGAATTGGTTGCACCTGATTGACATCGGAGAATTTTTCTCCGAGTGTAAGTTCCTGATTTAAGGGGAAAGGTATTTTACTTTTGTAAATTAGGAGGCACTGGAAAAAAGTTATGGCAGAAGTTTTTTTAGAAATTGTCATCTCTGCGATGGCAACAGGTTTGGGAGCAATACCAGTTTTATTTCTAAATAATGTCTCACCCCGGTTAAAGTCTTTACTTCTTGGTTATGCTTCAGGAATTATGATGGCGGCTACAACCTTCAGTTTGATACCAGAGTCTTTGAATTCATCAAATATCTGGGTTCTATCCATCGGTATGTTATTAGGGACTTTTGTATTGAATCTCATTCATTCTAAGACTTGAGACCTCGACACAAGTGACTTTAAATTATTATCTGGTGTTGATCGAAAAACATTAGTAATCATTACAGCTATTACACTTCATAATTTACCCGAAGGCCTTTCAGTAGGGGTTAGCTATGGTTCGGGTTTAGAAAACCTTGGAGCTATCATTGCCTTTGCAATCGGTCTGCAAAATGCGCCAGAAGGATTCCTTGTAGGCCTTTATTTAATCCATCAGAAAATGCCTAAAATGAAGGCACTTATGATTGCTACTTTTACAGGGTCTGTAGAAATATTAACGGCAGCAATTGGATATTTTCTCGCTGCCGAAGTAGCAGGGCTTGTACCATATGGATTGAGTTTTGCAGCAGGGGCGATGCTCTTTGTCATCTATAAAGAATTGATACCAGAAAGCCAGGCAGATCATCAAGTGAAATTCCCGACGTATTCCTTTATACTGGGCTTGATCTCAATGCTTTATCTTACTATACATTTCGGTTAGACATAAAAGCCAAGGTCTCTTGGCCTTTTCCCTTCCCATCATTAAGCATTTTGTTGGGAATATATCTAAAAGTGTTGGGTAAAGACAAAGAGAGTCTGTTATTCTATTGGTATACATATTAGGAGGGATCAGTATGGGAGAATGCAATATTGACCACAGCAAAAAGGATGTCCAGGAGAAATACCAATCACAAAAGGAATTCCTTCCTCAGGAAATTCATCCATTGTTCAACCAATTTTTTGAGGAAGAACATACACAGGGCATTTTGAATGAAGTATTCCACTTGCTTAAGAAGTATGACCTAGTGACAGAAGAAGAAAGAAGCGAACGTAATAACAGATTGAAATTGGTTTTAAAGAACGTATAAATAAGAACAAAAAGCGCAAGCGACTCGAGGGACTAGGCGCTGTAGGCGGATTAAGAAAACCATATATAGTTATCCACAACGAAATTGTTTTATAATTTCCTGGACAAGTGAAAAGGGGGCCATGTGCTCCTTTTTTTATTGGATCCGAGAAAGCATCTTCAATTAAGCCAACCAACAAGAAACTATTAAAAACGGCACTTCGAATAACCTATATTTCCAGAAAATTCTTAGTTTGTTTTTTGTGGAAAAATCCTATTGCCAGCAAAAACCAGAAGGAGTAAAATTAGGTGGATATTTCGATATCCAAAATAATTTAAATGATTCGAAAGAAGAGGAATGTATGGAAAGTCCTTCACAAATAACAAAGAGGAATGAAAAGAATAGCATAATAAATGGTGTCGCTTCTACGGTTGTTATGAGTATGAGCAATAACTACTTTGCCTTATTTGCAATTGGTGTTCTCGGTGCTACGAATTATCAAGTAGGATTAATTAGTTCTTTGCCTCAAATAATAGGCATGTTTGCAATGATTCTTGGTACCGTGATTATGAGCAGGCTGCAGGAAAAAAAGAGGTTCACTGGTCTCTCGATTTTGTTCACTCGTTTATTTTTGCTGGGGATGTTTTTGGTCATCTATCTGCCTGAAGAATACAGGGCCTGGACATTTGTATTACTGATTGGTCTAATGAATCTTCCAGGTTCATTCGCAATGCTTAGCTGGCAGTCATTTATTGGGGACCTTATTTCAGACAGCCGCAGAAGCGGTTTTTTTAGTGAAAGGAACAGGATACTGACCATTGCTGGTATGATTACGACATTGCTGATTGGAATAGGGCTTCAATGGTTTGACAAATCAAATCCTCTGCCATATCAAATCCTCTTCATTTTAGCATTTCTATTTGGTATTGCAGAAGTTATCTATTTAAATAGACATATAGAACCGAAGAAAGAAAAGGTACCTGGCAAGAAAAAGTTAAATTTAGGCTGGGACGCCTATAAACACAAACCGTTCATTTACTTCTTGATATGCGGATTGTTTTTCAACTTTGCCTGGCAGCTAGCCTGGCCTCTGTTCAATATATATAATATCAAGGTCGCTCATATGACTGGTTTCTGGATCAGCATTATAACTGTGGCGAATCAGGTGGGTCAGATCATAAGCTTCAAGTGGTGGGGAAGGATGGCTGATAAGCACAGCAATGGAAAGATGCTGGCAGTTACTGCGGTCGGGATGGCATCAGCGCCATTCCTAACAATCCTTTCGAAAAATATGTATTACCTAACCTTCGTCAACTTTACTTCCGGCCTTTTTGTTTCCGGGACCGTTCTTTTGTTATTTAATCAGCTTCTTGAAGTGACGAAGGAGGAGAACCGTGGAAGTTTTATCGCACAATATAACATTCTTTTAGCGATTATAGGCTTTATTGCACCGCAGGTTGGTGTGTATTTGCTTCAGTTAAGTTCAATTGAAACGGCTATGAATCTCGCTGCTGTTTTACGATTGTTATCAGGCGCGGTTTTTTTATTATTCTTTTTCTATATGAAAATTGAAAGAGATGTGGATTCCCGTTTGCTTGACCAGGGAACCCAAGTAGGTAAGCAAGGTTAGAAATACTTCCCGGTCTTCTCAGGCCGGGTATTTTTATTGGGAATATCTATGCAGGAATTTATCGGCTTCATACCGAATAAACTCTACTAATATTGTTAGGACAGGTTGTGTTGCCATGCCTATTTTCAGTTATTTATTAATTTCATATCTTCTTGGCAGCTTAATGGCTGGCTATTTCGTTGTTAGGTTACTCGGGAGAAAGGATATAAGAGTCGAGGGAAGCGGCAACGTAGGGGCGCGGAATGCGGGACGGGTCCATGGAAAAGTATCATTCGTTTTGACTTTTCTTGGTGATTCTCTAAAAGGGGCAATTGTAATCCTTCTTGGCGAATATTTTAAACTTTCGCCTGAATTATTATTGGGCGGATTGGGGTTTGGAATCCTTGGCCATGTTAAGCCGATTACCTTGAAATTTAAAGGTGGCATGGGGATCTCTACATTTATCGGAGGGATGCTCGCCTTTGAACCGCTAACAGCTTTGGTTATCATTGTTGGTTTTCTTTTGTTTTATCCCTTTTTTAAAAGTTTTACATTTGCAGGACTTGGTTCCTTTGTTTTGATTCCTGCATTTTTTTACTTCCTGGGAACCCAGCCGCTAGTTGTATTTATTTCAGCCGTACTTGTAATGATTATAATATTCATCCACCGTGAAGATATTTTAGAAAGATTAAATAAAAGAGCTAAAAATTAAATAGGGCGGGACAAAAGCAGACAACCGATTCCTTCTGCCGAATATATTATTAGAAATGAAGTAGTGGAAGGAATGAGACTTATGTTTAACTGGGGTGTTAGGTTCAAAAATAAAGCCTGGGTTATCGCTTTCATTTCACAATTAATGATAGTAGCCCAAATTGTACTGGAAGGTTTAAATATATTGGGGTGGACAACTTTCAGATTGACGGATGAAATCCAGAATGAGATTTTGATGTTGGTAAACAGTATTTTCATGATTCTTGCCATGCTTGGGGTCATACAAGATCCAACCACTAAAGGATACAGAGACAGTAAAAGGGCAATGGAATATAAGGACCCAAACTAAATCAGTTAATGTTAGCATTCGCACATTTTGAGGTAAAGAATTGAATAGGATAATATATCCTTCCGAAAGGAGCCTGAAATATGTGGACCTGGATTTGGCTATTGCTGCTGCCAATCGTTGTTTTGCTGCTGATAGAAGAAGGAAGTCAATTTATTTGGCGCAGGTATTTAAAGAACCCTCAAGAAGGAAATGATACGATTTTTGTCCGTACTCTAAACAGCTTAAAAAAGATTCAGCAGAAATACCGCAAAGATCCTTCACATTGAGTTGAAGGATTCTCTTGTGGAGTGCAAAACGCGAAAAAACAAATCAAATAGTATGTTAAATTGCTTACAATTTAGCATGCTATTTTTTATTGGTTAGGAACGTTTATGACAATTTTATTTGATAATTAACCCTGTTATTAGCATACCAATTAGTAAAGTGAGAATGGACATTCTAATGCTGTTAATTTACATGCTAAAACGCTTGTAAATACTTCCTTGAATTTGATAGGAATTGCAAATTTCCAAACATAAAATAGATGCACCAGCAGAAAGAAGTCTGGTCCATAAATAAGAAATCAGCGAAAGTAAAATAAGCGGAGTTTTTCCGGTTATATTCAGAATGGAGCACGTTTTTGGCTAAATAAGCGGAGTTTTTTCTCTTATACCAAGCAAATTCCACCAAATTAGTGTTTTTCGAATCAATAGACGGAATTTCTCCGTCTATTTAGTCTTTTTTCAGCGCAATTTACTTATTAAGCGGAATTTTTCCGACTATTTATCCCATCGGGTATTTCTTTGAAAACTCCCTATCTAAAATTGACAGTGTAATTCCATCATAAAAGTTTGAATTATATAATTCGGAAGTTAAAAAGCATGATGAACTAATTGCTAATCACCACTTCTTTTCTCTACATTACTTGTACTGTTATGTATAATTTCGCACTTCCAAAGAGACCCCTTTAGCATTAAGTGGGGGATTCTTTTTTTAAAATAATAAAACCTCGTCAAGATTGAAAAATCCGGTAAGTTAAACTATGATAAAGATATTCAGAAAATTTAGAAATGTAGAAGGGATGATACGATGAGTAAAGTTATTCCACAAAACTGGTGGGAGCAGCTATCTGTTCCTGCAATAGCTGCTCCAATGTTCCTTGTTTCAGGTCCTGATTTGGTTAGTTCCTGCTGCAAAAACGGAGTGATTGGATCATTTCCAGCTCCAAACGCCCGGCCAATTGAAGTTCTAGATGAATGGATGGGCAGGTTGAATGACGAATTAGCAGAAGCAAAAAAACAAGAGCCAGAACGGAAAATCGCACCATGGGCTATGAATATGGTGGTACATAGTACTTACAGCAGGCTTGAGGAAGAGCTTGCCTTAATAAAAAAGCATCAACCTCAGCTTGTTATCACGTCACTCGGGAGTCCTAAGAAAGTGGTAGACATTGTTCATGAATATGGTGGCCTTGTTTTCTCAGATGTCAGTGATGTGAAATTTGCCAAGAAAGCTGCACAGACAGGAGTAGACGGTCTTATTTTAGTCGCTAACGGAGCAGGAGGCCATGCCGGGGAACTGAATGGCTTTGCTTTCGTAGATTCTGTACGGACCTTTTGGGATGGAATCATTGTTCTGGCAGGATCAATCACCACCGGAAAAGCCGTACTTGCTGCACAGGCTGCAGGAGCAGACCTTGCATACATGGGGACAAGATTCATTGTGGCAAAGGAAAGTATGGCGAATGATGAGTACAGACAAATGGTAGTAGATGCAACTCAAGAAGACCTTATTCTCACCGATGCTTTTTCTGGTGTCAAAGCGAATATGCTAAAGCCAAGCATCGTCAGGGCAGGACTGGACCCTGAAACCCTCCAGAAAAAAGATAATGTTAATTTTGATTCGATGCAGAGAGAGACGAATGCCAAGGCTTGGAAAGATATTTGGTCAGCAGGGCAGGGAGTTGGAGCTATTAAGGATATACAATCTGCATCGGAGATTATTAGCCAGTTAGAAACTGAATACCATGATGCTTTAAGTAATTTAAATGAGAAAGCAAGCAAACTCAAGACTTTTATTATGGAATAATACTAAACCCACCGATCATGCAATTGTTCGGTGGGTTTTTTTAATAATTCCAGTGAAAAATGGTGATCTTTTGAGTAATTCAAAAATTTATAATTAAAGAACCTTATTTGGGATAATAAAGGGATATTTAAACCCTAATCGTATATATATAATTGGGTGTGACTGAATCTTAAACAAGTTTAATCGATTAATGGATAGAAGTGTGTTATGATAAAGGGTATATTTTGAATATGTGAATTCATTGTTTGTTTCCCTTGAATTCGGAGGAGACTGATACAATGCGCAAAAAAATCCAGGACTTGATCTCTACTGTTAAAGAAAATGGTGCCCATATTTTTTACTCATTCGAAAACGAAGAGAAATATGTTGATAACCTAATAGTCTATGTTACAGCGGCAATTGGACTCGGCAACCACGTGATGATCATAGAAAATGACCGGATTATGCCTGAACTCCAGAAGAGAATCAAAGCTGAGTTTGATAAGGAACAACAGGAAATGATTCACACAATCAATAATTATGAATTTTACTGCTATCGCGGCAACTTTAATAAGAATACTATTCTTAGTTATTTAGATAACATGCTTTCACCTTTTTTGGAAAATAATATTCCTATTCAGACTTGGGCTCATGTTGAATGGAGAGATCAAGAACAAATCTACCAGAATCTTGGCGATTACGAAAAAGAAGCAGACGCAATGCTTCAGGCCACAAATTTAATCACAATTTGTGGTTATGATGCCAATAGGGTACCTGAATCTTTAAAAGAGCTATTGTTGGATTCCCATGACTATTACATGACAGATGATAACATTGTACGTATTGATCGGAAAAGCATTATTTGATAATAAGGAACCTGCCGACTGAATGGCAGGTTTTTTGATTATCCAGGAAATTATAAAATTATTTCGATGTGGATGATAACTATTTTGAGTTTTCTTAATCCAGCTGCAGCAGATAGCTCCTCGAGACGCTTGTCAAGCTTCGGCTCCTAACTCCTCGAGACGTTTCGGTCCTGCCAATGAAGTCAAAGAGCGACTTCACTGTCAGGCCCTCCAACGCTTGTCGGAGTTGAGCAGTCGCCTCCGCATTTCGGCTTGTCTAGCTGCGGATCCTAACTCCTCGAGACGTTTGTCTAGTGTCGCCTCCTAGAACCTCCGAAACTTCAACTCCGCCGGCAGAAGCAAAAAGCGCTTCTTTGTCGGAGTCTCCAGTTGCTGTGTTTCTGGGCAGTCGGCTATACATTTCAATTTCGGTCCTGCCAATGAAGTAAAAGAGTGACTTCACTGTCAGGCACTCCAGCGCTTGTCGGGGCTGAACAAGGCGCTTGCGCTTTTTATTCTTTAAACAGATTGTCGTTGAATTAAGGTAAATGGAAGGGCGATCTTCTCTGCATTTGTACTATCACCAGACCGCTTAATAAATGAGTTAAAGGCATATGAACCTAATTGTTTAGTGGGGATGTCAATTGTTGTTATTCCCATAATTTCAGATATCGGATGGTTATCAAAACTCAAAATGGCTACATCTTCAGGGACAGCAAATCCTTGTTTTACACTTTCGGTAATAATTCCGGCTGCTACTTGATCATTTCCCACTAGAAAGGCTGTAGGTTTTTCTTTCATTTTCGAAAAATGATTCACAACTCTTTTCCCATCCTGAATCATTAAACACTTACCAATAATCCATTCCTTTTGTACCTTCTGACCAATCATCTTCATTTTTTCCTCGTATGCCTTCTGGCGTTTTTGGCTATTTGTTCCTTCAAGTCTCCCAAGACAAATGGCAATTCGCTTATGACCTTTTGATATTAAAAATTCCAACCCCAGGTTGAAAGCGGCAACATGTTTAATTGATATAGATGGAAAATCATCTTGATCAGAGTCTTCGCATAACACAATTGGCCCCGCGCTTTTATACTTCAAAAGTGAATCAAATGGAATTGCACGTGAAGCAAATATAACACCATCTATAAGATGGCCTCGAAGTTGTTCTAACGCTTCGAATTCTTTTTCTTGATGATAACCTGTCTGGAAGAGAACCAGCTGGGTATTATGCTTCATTGCTTCTTCAGCAATTCCTTCCAGGAGTTCTGAAAAATAAGGGTGATTGATCGTAGGCAGTACGACTCCTACCATATTTGTCTTTCCCCGGGATAAATGAACAGCATTAATATTAGGGCTGTAATCCAGTTCTCTTATGGTTTTCAGAACTGCTTCCCGTTTATCTGGGCTTACATATGGATGATGATTCAACACCCGTGACACAGTGGAAACCGACACGCCTGCCATTCGGGCAATTTCTCTGATATTAGCCATTTAAAAACCTCACAAAGTTTATTCTTGACCTGAAACGCGTTCCATAAATTATTGTATATGCAAACATATTTTAAAGGAGCTGTCATTATGGTTGCAGGAATTCTTATGTTAGCAGGTTTATGCTTATTTGAAATTATTTTAGCAAAAATCGCATTGGGAAACGCGGAAATTGAGAAATTTAATTTCGAGGAGTTTTTTGATGGGAAAGATTGAATGTTAAAAGGAAAAAACGAACATTCGTCATTCACTCTATAATGCATAGTGCATACCAAACGAATTGTAGAATTCAGCATCACAGCGTGTGGAAAGTGTTAAAATAAGAAGAAGGTTGTAATCTGGAAAGTGAGAAGAAATTTGAAACTTTTTCCCAGGTCTTCCGTAAATATTTACGTCAATAAGAAAGAGGTGAAATAAATGGGCAAAACAAAAAAGGTGATCGCGAGTATTTCTGCTACGGCTTTGATGATGGGGCTCGCTGGCTGCAATAACAACCCACAGGCCATTCCGGACAGGGATTGGGAACCGGATGTATCTGGCGATGAAGAGCAGGATTGGAAATCTGAGCAGGACCAGGATATCCCTCCCGTACCAGAAGGGACCGATTGTACAGACTGGGAATGGGACAACGAAGACGGTGTCTGGGAATGTGATGATAATAACTCTCCATATTTTGGGCATTACTTTTTCGCTGGTATGTTCTTTGCGAACCGATCATTACTCTATAAGAGCAATGACTATATGAAGTATAAGAACAGTTCATCATTCAAAGGAGCAAGACTGGACAGCAATTATAAAAATACTTCGCCAAAGGGCAGTTCAGGATTCGGCAGCGGGTCAAGAAGCACTACTGGCGGTTAAGGGAGATAAACAAAGATGAATTTATATTTGAATTTTGCCGCTTATTTAGGACTTGGATTGCTTTTGCTTACGGCAGGTGTCGGCTTATTCGTGCTGGCTACTCCAAAAATTAAGGAGTTTGAACTGATTGGCAAAAGAAATATAACAGCAGCACTTTCGCTTGGAGGGAAAATGCTGGGACTTGCAATCGTGCTGGGAGCAGCAGCAGAATATTCGCTATCCCTTCTTGATATGGCTATCTGGGGATCCATTGGTATTTTTACGCAGATCATTGTATTCTTTGTCGCTGAGGTTGTTACGGTCAGATATAATCTCCAAAAAGCGATTGAAGAAGATAACCGTTCTGTGGGTGTCATTCTCTTCTCACTTTCCCTTTCTGTTGGCTGGATTGTTGCAAAAAGCCTTTCTTATTAGGAGGAGAAAACATCCATGAAAAAACTAACTTACTTTGTTCATGATGGAAAAGATAACTATGAACCATTATACGAATATACGATCCCGAATGTTGGAATAGATGAGTTTTATGCCCGCCAGCTTTGCACTTATTTCATTATTAAAGGAAGCCAGTATGAATTGATATCCAATGAGATGGCTGGGGATGAGGAAATACTCGTTCTTGAGGACAGGGGCAGGAACAATAATGTCCTTGGCGAGACAAGTTACCGGGGGATGGGGATCCACGTGGAATTCCGACGATTCAAGGAAAGTGAGAATTACAAGTTGCTAACTGCCGTTCCTTGTCGGACACACCTTGATGTAATCCGCTATCTCTTAAAGGATATTATTGATGTTCCTGGTTTCGGGCAAATGGCTGTTACCTCCACTGAAGTGGATGAAGATCGGGGAGTTTACGTCCTGTATCTTAAATCCATTGGTGAAAACGACATGGAATAGGAGGCATTCCATGAATAACTACAAAGCAAATAGAGAAGGTTTTTATAGTGGAATAAAGAACTTCTGGCCTGATTTGTATGGAGAAGAATATGCTCTATATGATATATCCACCATTGATCAGGGAGAAGTAGAAGCAATCAGGCTTTGTACTAATAGAATCGGCAGAATATTTTTTAAAGTTACTGAGCTCTTGAGAAATGTTCAACTGGATACCTTGAGTGAACTGGGGTATCCCGTTGAAACCCTCGATTTTATAAGGCTCAAGACATTAAATGATGAAAGTGTAATCGCAAGGCTGGACCTGATTAAAACAGAAAATACATACAAGTGCATTGAGATCAATTCTGATACTCCAACCTTCGTTAAGGAATTATTTAGCGTAAATGGTTCTGTAGCTACTCAATTTGGCTTCAGGAATCCAAATGAAGGAATGGAGGATCAACTGGCCAGAGCTGTCCGGATTGCTGTCGCTGCATCTGCAAAATGGCTGGACGAAATTGAACCATATGTTGTTTTCACTGCACATGAAGACAATATCGAAGACCGAAATACAGTTATATATTTGCAAGAATTATATGGCCTCCCTTCCAGGTTCATTGCATTAGATAAACTAAGGATCATACCAGGGACTGGACTATATGATGAAACAGGACGCAAGATTGACATCCTCTATCGGCAAACTTTTCCAATAGAAAGCCTCATAATGGATGAAGACGAATCTGGAAATAAAATCGGTATGTGGCTGCTTGAACTTGTAAAAACAAAGAAATTGGCAATGATCAATCCTCCGTCTGCCTTCTTATTGCAGAATAAGGCTGTGCAGGCGGTAATATGGGGATTACATGAAGATAATGATCCATTTTTCACCGCCGAAGAGCATGACTGGGTCAACGAATATTTCCTGCCTACCTATTTGGAAGCGGAGCCGTTTTTAACGAAGCAGCTTCCTTTTGTCAAAAAGCCTATCTTCGGGAGAGAAGGAGACACAGTCGAGATATACAGTTCCACTGGTGAATTGATAATGGAAGAGAAACATAAAAATTACCACGATGTTTCATCTATTTTTCAGCAGTATATCGAACTGCCCACTGTTACATACAATTCAGAAAAAGGTAAGCAAAAAGGACATGTTTTGACGGGGAGTTTTCTTGTTAACGGAAAATCATCGGCGCTCGGTTACCGTGTCGGAGGACAAATAACAAACAACCTTTCTTGCTTTTTACCAGTGGGGTTGTCTTAAGAGAAAGGAGGTCAATTCATGTGGATTTTACAAAAGTTGTTTACAAAACTGATGAAAGTCAGTCTTTTGAAGATCACCTTGATCGTTCTTGGAGTGATCCTATTAAGCAGCTTGATTATCAAGACACTTGAACCGGAAACTTTTCCAAGATACCTTGATGCAGTTTGGTGGACAATGACCACGGTCGTGACGGTTGGTTACGGTGATTACTCACCCAGCAGTGATATAGGCAGAATTTTCACGATGGTACTGCTATATACAGTCGGAATTGGGGCAATGGGTATTATCATCGGCAAAATTTTTGATAGTTTGACTTTGTATAAAAAAATGAAGGAGGAAGGGA
The DNA here is from genome assembly GCF_002874535.1 of Mesobacillus jeotgali. Classification (GTDB taxonomy): domain Bacteria; phylum Bacillota; class Bacilli; order Bacillales; family Cytobacillaceae; genus Mesobacillus; species Mesobacillus jeotgali. The sequence goes on along the minus strand of NZ_CP025025.1, from coordinate 2,410,364 downwards.
AGTTGGCGTATAAAGGAAAGGACCATTATATTCTGATCGGCTCCTCAAAAGATAAACTTAGTAATGTTGTTGAGGAAATCCTGAACTCCAATAAAAAGTGCGATATAGTCATTGTCGATCATAGCAATGAGTCGCCAGTGCAGCATGACCGAGTACACTTTGTCAGCGGAAACCCTGCTGAAGAAGAAATTCTAATTCAGGCTAATATCCTTGAGTCCAAATCAGTAGCGGTCTTTACAGATGATCGAATTGAGTTTCCTGAATACGCTGATGGGAAAACTTTGCTTATAGCATCAAGGGTAGAACATATCTCGAAACAATCAAAAAGAAATATATATACGATTGCCGAAATCATGAAAGAAAAGCATATTGCTTTGTTCGAGCATGCGAACATTGATGAATTTATTTTATCCAATGAATCAGTATCTAAACTCATGGCTCAGGCAGCGATCTTTCCTGGTTCGAGCAAATTGTTCAAACAACTGCTCAGCAATATGGAAGGAGAAAACCTCTATAAAATCGAAAAGAAGCCGCATTGGACTACTTACAAGCAAGCGGCCATGGAGCTTTTTGATCTGGGGGCAACACTCATATCAGATGGACACGCGCTTGATATTGCCAGGAAACATAATGAACAAATCCCTGAGGGTACAGAGATGTTTGTCATATGTGATGAGGCAACCTATAAAAAGTTATGCAGCTAAACCTTCGTCAAAAATATTCTTCTCTTTTGGTTTAAAATATTTTTAGACGGATATAATAATCACGCAAGGTTAAATTGCAATTTTTTTAATCGCTAGGAGGCAACAATTGTGGAACGTGGTAAAGTAAAATGGTTTAACAGCGAAAAAGGCTTTGGATTCATCGAACGTGAAGGCGGGGAAGATGTATTTGTACACTTCTCAGCAATCCAGGGCGAAGGTTACAAATCTTTAGATGAAGGACAAGAAGTTACATTTGATGTTGAACAAGGCCAGCGTGGCCCTCAAGCGACAAACGTACAGAAAGTCTAACTAAGGATATCTAAAACAGGCTCAGATTTGCTGGGTCTGTTTTTTTGATTTGTCTTTTTCGTAAACATTGTTACTTTTAAGGAGTGAAATTCACAAAAAAAGAACACATCCTTGATGTGCCGAATTAAAATCCAAAAAAGGAACTGATCATATTTCGTTTTCTGAATTTCCTTAAGGAAGAAATAGGTGTTAAAGAGGGTTGATTTTCCTCCTTGGCTAATTGTTCCTGCTGCGCTGCGGCTTCCTCCATGCTTGTAATCACTTCTTTCAGCCTTGTTACCTCAGTTTGCAGTTCCTCAATTTCCCTGCGATGCTGAAGGATTTGATAAGATACAACTTCATCAGCCTTTCGGTTAAGTCTGTTTTCGAAATCCTCCATCCGCTTCATTAGCTTATCCATTGCCATATCTGGTTTAACTGAAGGAATTGTTGCTTTTCTATGCTTTCTTCCTTTAACTTTTAAATCCTGCAATAAAACTCCTTTATTAAGCTGTTCTTTTATGTCTTTTAAGATCTCGATACTTTCCTCGGAAAATTGATAATGTCCTAACTCCGTCCGCTCCATTTGAAGGTTTGCCTGCTTCACCCAGCGTTGAATTGTGCTCGGTGAAACGCCGAGCAGCTTTGCTACTGCGCTAGTATTCATCATATCCCCTCCTTGTTTTAATAAAATTTCGCTTTTTTATTTGGATTTCCTTTGTCTCTGACAAAACTAGTTGACTTTCGGCAAAGAAAGTGAAGAAACACCACCATACACACTTTTAGGTAAAACTGCCAAGACTTTAATATAAAAATCAGTCGAGATATGTTATTTTTTATCAAGTTATCCACTTTTTTAAGAAAATTACAAACCTTCCATGGTAAAGGATGGTAATATTAGAGTAGCGATTTGGAGGGTTAATATTTATGAAAAAGAAATCTATAATCAAAAAAATTGTGATAGCAGGACTTCTCATTTCCTTGTTTTATGTAGGATACCTTCAATACAAAATACTCCAGTACGCTAACATGGATGTGCCGAAGAATGCTGATTATATGATAATACTAGGAGCGCGGGTCAAAGGAACAGTTCCTTCGTTGGCTCTACAATACCGTATTGACCATGCAGCACATTATCTAAAGGAAAATCCCGATACTATTGCGATCGCCTCCGGAGGTAAAGGACCAGGGGAAGACATATCTGAAGCCGAATGTATTAAAAGGGAACTGATGCAACATGGGATCGAAGAATCAAGAATAATCCTCGAAGACAAGTCTACTGACACGTACGAAAATATTGGATTTTCTAAAAAAATAATTCCTGAAAAGGCTGAGATTGGCTTAGTGGTGACGAATGACTTCCATATCTTCCGTGCCAAGATGATCGCAGACGATGAAGAACTGAAGATTAATGGTTTGGCTGCAAAGACGCCAATACAAGCAGTGTTGAAATCCTATATAAGAGAATACCTGGCACTGACAAAGTATTTCATGATCAATGCGTTCAGGTAGAAATAAAGCATTAAAGAAAATGAGGTGAATAGATGAACGCACCAGGGATTGTTTTGAATCTAGTGGCATGGGGGGCTATTTTCATTCTGGCAAGACGTATCTATAGTAAGCAGGATTTAAAACCAATAAAATGGAAACTGGCAATTGTTATTTTCGTGGGTCTATTCTCTTTTTCTATTAACCTGCCATATATAGACCAACAGATAAAATTAGCCATCCTTCCGCTTGGTGTATGGATTTTATATGGAATCTATTCACGTAAAGAAGAGGGCATAAGCTGGGATAAGTATCGGAAATATGCCTGGTTAGGTTTCTTCGCCAATTATATATTTTTAGCAGTGTCGCTCATTCTTCCTCTAGTGAATTCAGTCATTTATTCTAGCAGCGAGATATCAACCTATCTTTCTGATATCAACAAAGGAAAGATAATTCAAACGCATCCCTCGGCTGGCCGTAATATATTGGACAAGGATTCTCTTATTGTTCAGTTGGACAGTTTCAAGGAAGAATCAGTATATAGTGAAAAATGGTATTACGAAGCCTTTGAGTCTGCTGGTGAACTTTCAAAAGCTGAAGAAAGATTTCCATATCAGCTTATAGGAATTAAGGCAAAATGGGGGAGCGGTATCGAGCCTATGATTTTTATTGAACAAGATGGTAAAGGAATATTAATCTCAACTGGCCAAAAGCAAGTATATTTTCGTGCCGAAAAATCTTTGCTGAAGAAGGGGGAGTAACTTAATGCGCAAAAAGGTGCTTGTGCCTATTTTACTTATCCTGATTCTGATTTCTGCCGGATTTTTATATTGGTATTATCTAGCTCCTCCAGCAGCCTTTCCAGATAAGGCGGAAATAAAGGCGATTTTGAATGATCCATATAACAGAGTGGGAATTGCGGAAATACAGGACACGATTTTTCTTGATGATAAGCATGTGTATATTCCTTTCGTTACAGAAGAAGAAGGCCATGGTATAAGCTTTTGGGAGTGGGAGAAGCATGAGTGGCAATTATCAAGCTTTTCTACCGGAAGCATGCCGCAGATCTGGAAGATTGATGCTGATGACCCTTCTTCTCATTATATTATGTGGAATTTTCATCCGGAGAATAATTTGGATTATTTGACGTTATATTTAATTAAAGAAAGAGGGTTTTCCGTCAGTGAAGGGAGGCAACATTATGATCCCGGTATACAAATGGGTTTCAGGGCAGAGGCTGGGGAGAAGTCATATGGGTATATTTCAATTCCTTCAGATTGGCAAAAGTTTTTGGAAGCAGAAAATAAACTTATGGCAGCAATGAAACCTGAATCTTTTTTTGCTGACTTTTTTCCGCCGGCTCAATATTACTTTGGCTGGCAGTCAACATCAACTGACGGTAACACTGAGTATCCCTCTTACCCAAACACTAATGGTTTTGGAAGTGGTGGTTCATCGACAGAGCATCTAAGATTTTTAAATGAAAATGAAATTTTTATAAGGTAATATGCTTGTGATAATTAAATGAAACAAAACTATTGATTCTTATCCAGGAGCTTGTTAATGAAACTTTTTCACGGAAATATTCGTATTAATAAGGGAACTTGTGAAAAAGAGCAGAACTGATGGAAAATCATTCATCAGATTCTATCTGATGTAAGAAGGGTAAATAGGTAAAAAAATGTGATAAAGGAGAAACAACTAATGAAAGTTAAGCACTTGATGAAAATCTCTGTTTTATTTAGCCTGTTTGTTTTCGCTTTGGGTATTTATACTGTTCCTGCATTTGCTTCCAATGATAATGACGAGGATGTCATAAATGAGAAGTATGGCCCACCAATTGTGGTTTATGGAGAAGCACTGTCAGAGAAGCAAAAAGGTGAAGTTAGAAATTTACTAGGGATAAAAGACCCTTCAAAAGTTAAGGAAATTGTCGTTACAGGAAAAGATCTCGTAACCTATATCGACGGCGATGAGCATTCAAATATGTATTCATCTGCCAAGATTACCAGGAAGGATACCGGCGAAGGACTGGTGATCAACCAGGTCACTCCGGAGAATATTACTGAAGTAACCGACGAAATGTATGCCAACGCACTGTTGACTGCAGGAATAGAGGACGCTATTGTGGATGTCGCTTCACCTGTCAAGGTAACTGGCCACTCTGCATTAGTGGGAATCTATAAGGCATATGATGAGGGTGATGGAACGGCCCTGGATAAGGATCGAACAGAGGTTGCGAACCAGGAATTGAACCTGGCAACGAAACTTGCAAAAAAAGAGGGGCTTGATCAGGATAAGGTGAGTGAGCTCCTGACAGAAATCAAAAAAGAGATTGCTGCTCAAAACCCAGCAACAAAAGAAGATATCGAGAAAATAATCGATGAAAAGTTAAAGTCCCTTGAAATACAGCTTAGCCCTGAAGACAGACAGCTACTTGTTGACTTGTTCAATAAAATGCGTGATTTGAACATCAATTTTGACAATGTGAAAACTCAGTTAGAAAACCTTTCTACTGATATCCAGAAGAGAATCGAGGAAGCGGTTGGAGATAAAGGCTTCCTGGAATCAGTCTCGAACTTCTTTAAGGAATTAATTGAAAGCATAAAGAGTATCTTTTCATAAAACAGAGGATTTTTCCTCTGTTTTTTTGAAATAGTATAAGATAGCGAGGAAACTTAATATGATTATCCGACAAGCCGAAGAACGAGATACAGATAATTTTGCACAACTCATACAAGAAGTTGAAAGAACAACGAAATTCATGTTGTATGGACCTGGTGAAAGGAAATTCAATCCTGAGGCTCAAAGAAAAATGATTCAGGCTCTTAGGGCTGAGGAAAACTCAAATATTTTCCTGGCAGAAGCTGAAAGTGGACTGGCAGGCTATTTAATTGCAAAAGGAGGAAGTACAAATCGTACTAGGCATACAGCTTATCTTGTTATTGGAATAAAGGAAGGTTTTCGCGGCTCCGGAATTGGCACAAGACTTTTTGAAGAGCTTTTAAGCTGGGGGAATGAAGTTGGGATTCACAGATTGGAATTAACGGTGATGACAGAGAATCGGGCAGGTGTCTCATTGTACAAGAAGATGGGCTTTGAATTAGAAGGTACCAAGAAGGATTCATTGCTTGTCGATGGTGAATATAAAGATGAATTTTATATGTCCAGAATACTATAAAATTAATCAGGCTAAAAACACTCGGAATTACGAGCTTTTTTAGCCTGTTTTTTACAGCTTAAATTGCTTTGCCTAGCTGAGAGTCCTTAGCATTTCACCGATTCATGAATGTTGCTGAGCTTCCCATTCTTCCCTTAATAAGCCCATTTTTATTGAATCATAGTATTTTCCATTATAGAGTCGACATTTCCTAATTCGAGCTTCTTCTACCATTCCCAGTTTTTTACCGACGGTAAGCATCCTGGAATTGCCGGACCAGGTTGTAAAGCCGATCCTCGGAATCGGGAAAGTTTCAAATAGGTGGGCGATCCATATTTTTAATGCCTCTGTCCCATACCCGCCATTCCAATATTCTGGCAAATAAATAACAATCCCAATTTCCAGCCATTGTGAAGATTCGTGTTCCCAGTAATATGTCACCATTCCGATAATTTCATCGTCTACTTTAATTAGGTACTTTCTGTCATAGCCCTGATGGATGAGGTTCGTCATTTGTTCTTTAAACTTGTCAAGGCTTTCTCGCCTTAGAGGATAGTATGGTGCATCCCATTTTTTCCATTCAGGATGTTCGTCGTTGTGGATGAGGCCCCACCATGTGTCCAAATCCTTTTCTTTAACTTTGCACAAAATAATCTGTTCACCTGATAATATATCTGGTGTTTGCATGTATACGTACCTCCTTAATAGATATGAGGCTAGACGCTTATGCTTAACTAATTCTCTTTCATTCTAGTATTTCCTGCGCCTAAACAAAAATACAAAAAATGTTCAAATCCACAGAAAAAGAGACGCTGCGGACAGCGTCTCTTAGTTGGTTGCTTCGTCATCTATAAATGCATTTTCATTAACTGCGAAGAAATTTAATCCAGCGGCGATTGCGAAAGCTCCTCCAAGTAATGCAAATGTAGTAATCATTATGTAATCGCTCCTGTCATTAATTGTTTTTGTTCTGTTACTACTTATATTCCCGCAGTTGAACCTATTAAACCAATTATTACGAAAAAATGACAAAATAGTAATAGATTTTATTTGTAAAAAAAACCACTCAAAAAATATAAGGTCTTATAGTTATTTATAAGACAACTCTTTTTATAAATAGCTAGGGGGAAGAGTGATGAAGTTATATAGCAGAAAGATGACGAAGGTTCTTGCGACGGATATTTTAAGTTGGAAGTATGAGCCGCCGTATGATTTATATAATAATGATGTCACCGATGATGCAATAAGTGAATTAATGAATGAGGGTTATATAGCCGTAGAGGACGAAAGCGGGGCATTAGTTGGGTTTTATTGCAGTGGGCATTCAGCCCAGGTTCCTGCTGGGAGAGGGGCAGGTGCATATATCGAACCAGCAATTGATGTAGGAGTTGGAATGCATCCTGAGTTAACTGGAAAGGGGAAAGGTTCTTTCTTTTTTTCTTTTATCTTAAATGAACTTGAACCTTTAAATGCTAATACAATTTTTAGGTTGACTGTCGCTAAGTTTAATAAGAGGGCAATGAAGTTATATGAAAACATGGGATTTAGAGTAGCGTTTGAATTCAAAACTGATAATAATGAATACCTTATCATGGTAAAGCGGTGAATAAATAATTCGTTATTGCTTTTGGGCAAGTGGGGACTTTTTAATAAAGTTGGCCATAAATAATTTGTATTTGTTAAATAATCCCTTTATAATGAAAAAGCTGTGTGAAATTTAGGTTTCACATTTAGCGATATATAGTATGAAGGGGAGAAGAAAGATGAAGAAGTTTTGGATTTTACTTTCAGCGATCACAATCGCAATCGGGTTGACTGCATGTTCAGCAGAAAAAGAAGAAGCACAACCTGAAAATAAAGAAACAGAGGAAGCTGAAAAACCTGCTGCAAACCCAAAGAGTGTTATGTATAAATTTTACATGAGCATCGTAAGGACAATTAATGATGCTGATGCGGATTTAAATGCATATGAGGGAGCAGAGGAGCCAACACCTGAAGAAAAGGCAGCTGCGAGTGAATCAGCAGCCGCTGTTGCAACCAAGGTAGAAGGACTTGAAGTGCCTGCAGATTTAAAGGATCAAAAAGCGGATCTTGAAACTGCTCTTAAAGATATTGCAGAATCGTATAAAATGAAATCAGAAGAGCTAAAGAAAGATGCTCCAGCTTTTGATGCTGCTGATGAAAAATTCACACAGGGTGAAGAAAAAATTGGCGCTGCATTTGAAAGCCTTGAAATGAATAAGCCTTCTCTTGCGAAAGAGTTGTAGTAAGAACTAAGAAAAGCTGTGCCATCTGGCACAGCTTTTTTTAGTTTCAGTCATTATTAGCAGAACCTTTTCTTTAGATGCGAAAACATACAGACTATAGAAACTGGCCTTTTATTCCTCTGTTTTATCAGTAGTTTGCTCAATTCCATTTTTCATGTTGAAATATGCATCCATCACAGCACGGCCAATTTTCTTGTTAGCACCGTGGTCAACACTGCCCTGGTAAGCCCACGGGACCATTACTGCCATAGCGATTTCAGGGTTTTCAGATGGTGCGTAACCAACAAGGCTCAGGTTCATTGTTTGTATCAGTGGGTCTCCTTTTTTTCTGAGAGGCCCATCATAAAAAGCTTCAGCCGTACCTGTCTTCCCAGCAGGCGAGTATGTTGCATTGCCAAAATAGCGATAAGCTGTACCACCTGATTCCTGCATTACCTTTTTAAAACCGATGTGCACTCGATTCATCCATTCTCCCTTCATGCCGATATCATTAAGTACTTTAGGAGGGTTGGATATATAAACTGGCCCAAGCTGTTCTCCATTCATGGCAGGTTCTCTAATCTCCTTCACGATTCTAGGCTGCATCCGATAGCCGCCATTTGCAATAGTGGAAATGTACTGTGCCAGCTGCATAGTTGAATAAGTATCGTATTGTCCAATGACCAAATCCAGCACTTTACCAATTGGCTTATTAGCGCCTTTAGCACCAGTTTGTTCGTTTGGCAAGTCTATCCCAGTACGGACTCCTAATCCAAATGAAGCGAATGAATTTCGAATCTTTTCCCAGACCTGAGGATCAAGATTAAGTGTATCATTATATCTGTAAACTCCGTCGCCAATTTTAATGGCAGTATGGAACATATATACGTTTGATGACAATTTAAGAGCGGTTATATCATTTGGCTTGCCTAAATAGCTATATGACTTTTTTAAAGGTGTATCTTTGAATTGCAAACCGCGATCATCAAAAGACTGGCCAGGATTGATGGCACCTGTTTTATATCCTGTCAAAACAGTGGCGCCTTTTACGACAGAGCCCACATTAAAAGTATTGAGAATATTTCCTAGAGCATCATCTTCTAAATAATACTCCTTCGTTTTCTGATCCCTGACTATTCTTTTTCCTGCCATTGTTAAGACTTCGCCGGTTTTTGGATCCATTAAAACCACATATGCCCTGTCAAGTAAACCTGAGCCTGGAGATCTTTTGGCAGCCCATAATTCCTTCTCAATTATTTCCTCGACAGCAAGCTGAAGATCCAAATCAATACTTAGGACAAGATCTTTTCCGCGCTGTCCTTCTGAAACCAATTCCTTTTCCAGAAGTTCGCCGGCTTTATCGGTCACATTCACTATTTTTTCTTTTTTACCCTGAAGTACATCCTCATATTCCAGTTCGAGATTGCTTTTCCCAACACGGTCATTACGTGTGTAGCCCCGGGACATGAAATAATCAAGTCTTTCAGCAGGAAGACCTTCACTGCTTGTTGTAATTCTTCCTAGTACAGGTTTGAATGCGTCTTCATATTTATATTCGCGGTCCCAGTCTGTTGTAGCATTAACACCAGGAAGCAGTGACAGATTTTCATTGACTAGCGCATATTCTTCCTGTGTGACACCTTCATTTTTGATGATTTGCGGCACGAATTTATAGCCGCTGTTCATGATGCTGAAAATCGCAAGCTCTTCAATATCCTGCTCAGTTAGTTGACTAAGGTGGTTTTTTGTAACTCTCTCAAGCTGTAGTTTATATAAATCTTTGTTTTTCAGCTTTTTATTTCTGAAAAGCTCCATTTCTTTATCTTTTATAAGTTTCTTTGCTTCTTCTGGATGCTTGATCATCCAGAAATCCTTCATATCTCTTTCTCGGACTTTATCTGTATCTTTATCAATGATTTTGGCTAACTTCGCAGCTACTTGGAGCATTTCCTTCTGGGAAGCACCTTCATTCGTATATGTAATAGCATTCAGTGGTTTGTTGTCGACGATAACCTTATGGTTTCTGTCCAGCATTTTTCCTCGCGGGACGGGGTTATTGACTGTCACATCCTCCTTGCGATTAATTTCGCGTTTATAGTCTTCACCATGGACGATTTGGACAATGCCGAGGCGAAGTACCAGCAATGAAAAGAGGATAAAGACTGAAAAGAATAGAATATTGACCCTTATTGGTGTTGTATTCTTTTTTTTAGGCAAGTAGCTCACATCCTATGAAAATATATTTATATAAAAACCATCTATTACCATAAGTGTACGTAAAGTTTAACTACAATGTAAAGGTTTTCCTGTAAAATAAAAGGAATCCTTGCTTGGCGAGGATTCCTTTTATAATCATATGGCTTCTTCAGGTATTATAATACTACTATCCGTACTGGGAATTTTGCGTTTTTCTATATTGATTTCATCAGATGAGTAAATCATAACGATCATTTTTCCAGGATAAGTTTTAGCCCTGATTAAAATAGGCTGGTTGTATTTGTTCTTGAATGTGAAATCAGGTCCATACCAACTGACAGTTGCATCCCTGCCAGGTGGGACGTAGGGAACCTGCTTGCTGTGAGAATACCGCTCGAGTATCTTCATGCCAGAGCGATCAGCTGCATTAAAAAGTGTTGATGATACCTGGCATATACCTCCGCCAATTCCCTCTGATAATTCTCCTCTAACAATTATGGGTGCAGGCTGATAACCGCGTGAGGCGGTACGTTTGCCGACAGTTTTATTGAAGGAGAAGGTTTCCCCGGGAAAAACAACATGATTATTGATTGCTTCCGCAGCAAGGTTAATGTTATGGGTCCGTTCCTTGTTCCTACTATTGAAATATGTTATGTAATGGCCAATTAGATTTGTTCGTATATTGGCAATGATTTCGCTGTCTACCTTCGGATATACAGGTAAGGTCGGCACTTCTAATCGTGAATGATGTTTTTCAAAAAAACTTGCTGTGAATTTTCCCTTGAACTTTTTCTCATCAAGAATATATCCCACTTCTTCTGGTATGATGTTCCCGTATTCATCCAAACCTGCATTTGTAGGTTCCTTCTTAATTTGAAGAGTCATCTGTTTATTTAATGTTTCAAGCATTGTATGGTTTAGAATTGGATACCCAAACCATGGAATCGAAAAGTCTGATCGCTGAACTTCTACAATTGATTCACCATCCCAAACTAGATCTATTTCATCATGATTATCTGCTGTACTGCTAGAAAGAATAAGTCCAATTGCTAATAACCATTTCAACTTCTTCACCTCCCATTTTATTATGGATAAGCAGGTGGTGTTTAATGTATTTTGGATTAGTTGGTGTTTGTTGGAAAGGTTTTAGAGAAAACATGGCGAATAGTAAATATGCCTAGATATCGAGTCTAAATCATGATTGTTTGATGTAATACATCTTCAAAGTAACTTCAAAATTGGAGGGTAAAAAAGTATGAACCTGTATTTATCGTCATTGTCACTGGATGATGCGGAGCAATTGTTCGCGTTTGAGAAAGATAACAAAAATTTTTTCGAAAGGTTTGTCCCTCCAAGACCAGATTCGTATTTTAGATTTGAAGATTTTAGTGAAATCTTGGAGGAGTTATTGGAGGAACAGGGTGATAGGAGGTCTCTGTTTTATTTAATCAAAGACGGAAATGGACAAATCATCGGTAGAATGAACCTTGTCGATATTGATTGGGTAACTAAATCCGGCAAGATCGGTTATCGGGTAGGACAACAATTTACTGGCAAGGGAGCTGCTGTTAAAGGGCTGCAATTGCTTATTTCAGAGGCAAAGAAGATGAACCTGAAAGAATTACATGCGAAAACCACCAAAGATAATTTACCATCACAAAAAGTTTTAGATAGATGTCTTTTTCAAAAAGAAACAGAAGAAATATGCGATTTTATCTGCTATAAATTAGCACTCTAGCTACGCTAGGGTGTTTTTTTTTTGTCGAATTATTTTTCTCTCAAAGCCTTGTTATAGCATATACTATTTGTGTAAAATTACACTAAATAGATAATATAACCATTCCTTATATAGTTCACCATCATGAGTTAGGCATGGATTTCTTAATTTTTCTTAAGAAATTATTAAGAAAATATCCCCTATCTTTTTGGAAGTGGTTGGCATATAATTTAACTGTATTAATAATAATAGTACACTTAGTACAGATAGGGGGTCATTATGTTTGAGCTTGACCTGAGGAGCCGAAAACCAATATACGAGCAGCTGGTAGATAAGATGAAAGAGCTGATCATTAATGAAGTGCTCAAACCTGATGAACAATTGCCTTCTGTGCGTCAGATGGCACAGCAATTGACAATAAACCCGAATACAATCCAAAAGGCATATAGAGAGCTTGAGGTTCAGGGATTCATTTATTCATTAAAAGGCAAGGGGAGTTTTGTCAATGCGATGGAACCTGGCAAGGATGCAGATAAAATACTGCAGGTGAAGCAGGATCTGGAAAAACTGCTACAGGAAGCATTTTACCTGGGCATTACTGCGAAAGATTTACATGAGATGATTGGTAACCTTGATGGTTTGAAAGGGGGAAGCGGGCAAGATGATTCAAATGATCGATATAAATAAAACATTTGAAAAACACGAGGCAGTAAAAAATGTCAATATAACTATTAATAAAGGCTCAATATACGGTTTGATTGGATCGAATGGTGCAGGTAAAACTACCATCATTAAATTGCTTGCTGGAATTTATAAACAGGATTCTGGGAAGGTGCTTCTGGAAGGTTCAGCGGTCTTCGAAAACCAAGCCTTAAAAGAAAAGATATTTTATATATCCGACCAGCCATATTTCTTTCCTCAGTATACAGTCAAGCAGATGGCGAATTTCTATAAAAGCATTTACCCTTCATGGAATGAAGCAAGATTTATGAAATTAGCCGAGGTATTCGGCTTCAGCATGAACAAAAAATTACATACCTTTTCAAAAGGGATTCAAAGACAAGCAGCTTTCTGGCTCGCCTTATCGACGATGCCTGAGATATTGATTCTTGATGAACCCATGGATGGATTGGATCCGGTGGCTAGGAAAAAGGTTAAAAACCTATTGATACAGGATGTCGCAGACAGGGAAATGACGATTTTGATATCATCCCATAACTTGCGTGAAATTGAAGATATTTGCGACCATATTGGAATTGTACATCATGGGTCACTTCTTTTGGAAAAAGACCTTGATGACCTCAAATCTGATATACATAAGGTTCAAGTAGCTTATAAGGGAGAAACACCGAAGCACCTTGAAAATCAACTGGCAATGCTCCACTGCGAAAGAAGGGGAAGTGTCATGGTATGTATTATCAGGGGGAAAGAGGATGAGATCGAGAAGATTATCAATCAAACCGACCCTGTTATTTTTGATATCCTCCCATTGACCTTAGAGGAGATATTTATATATGAAATGGGGGATATCGGCTATGCAATCAAAAACATCATTGTTTAACAAAGAAATGGTACTCCAGGTTGGAAGAAACGTCGGCTGGATATCCGTCATTTACTTCCTGGCATTATTTTTCGCGATTCCATTAAGAATCATGATGATGTATTCCGGTGAGAACTACCGTGATTTCATGCCAGTGGAAAGATTATTTGATTTCAATTTTGGAATACAGTTCATCATGTTTATTACAGTGCCAGTTGTTATGGCAATCTTTCTTTATCGTTTTCTGCATGTGAAGCAGGCAGCAGATTTAATCCATAGTCTGCCATTGAAACGGCAGGATATATTCCACTTTTATACACTGACAGGGTTTGTATTTCTGATAATTCCAGTCATCCTGATTGCGATGGCTACTTCTTTAATTCACAGTGTGTATGACCTGAATTTATATTTCGAGATGGACGATATTTTCAGATGGACAGGAATCGTCGTGTTATTTAACGCTGTATTTTATCTGTCAGGAGTTTTTATAGCAATGGTCACAGGTATTTCGGTGGTCCAGGGCGTCTTGACATACATCATGCTACTGTTTCCGGCCGGGTTCACTCTGCTGGTTATCTATAATCTTGGACTTATGTTGTATGGCTTTCCTAGTGATTATTATCAGATTAGGAATATAGAATATCTTTCGCCTATTTCACATCTGACTGTTTTAGAGGGTCAGTCAATATCTGTGAAGGCAGTTCTCTTATATTCAGTCTTTGTATTGGTCTCATATGTCCTGTCCCTATTTATCTATAAAAAAAGGAATATTGAAGCAGCATCGGAAGCAATTGCTTTTAATGGTTTGAAAGTAGTTTTTAAATACGGAGCAGCTTTCTGCATGATGCTTCTAGGTGGCATGTATTTCGATGCAATGCAGAATAAATTTGCCTGGCTGATATTTGGATACACAGCTGGAGGGATCATCGGATACTTCGCTGCCGAAATGGTTCTTCAGAAAACATGGAGGGTCTTTGGAAAAGTAAAAGGCCTTGGATATTTTGCGGTTGCGATGGCGGTCTTGATCCTCATGACTCAAGCGTTCGCTCCATACGAAAATAAGGTGCCTGCTCTAGATGAGATTAAAAGTGTCACCTACGCGAATCATGTTTATATGGACGCGGATGATCGACTTGCTCCCAAACCACTATTCCAGCAAGAAAATATTGAGGCAGTCCGAAAGTTCCACGAGAGTATCATCAATAATGAAAAAAAGAATGAACAAGGAATGAAATCACAGGAATTTGCTCTCTTTATCTATGAATTGAAAAATGGAGATAAACTGGTACGCCAGTACACCATCGATCGATTTGATTACGAGCCCAAAATGAGAGAGATATTTGAATCTTTAGAGTATAAGCATGCACATCAGCCTATTTTTAAGATGAATACAGATGACATTACCTCTATTAGAATAAACAAACACATAACTGATAGCCAGTTGACAATTACCGATAAGGAAAAAATTAACCAGGCTATTGCAATCCTTAAAAAGGAAATTGAGCAAGAACCATTTACAATTGATTATTATACAGTAGGTAACACCTCATCGATTGAAATTATGTCAGGCATAAACGATTATGACCATATAGCATTAAAGCATTCATATAAAAGCTTCATCGCATGGCTGGAGGAAAACGACATGCTGAAAGAAGCAATTGTGACACCTGATGATATAGACTATATTGTCGTGACAAATGATTCAATAGAACAGGAACAATTCAAAGAGTATCCTGAAGAAGAAATAATTAATCGTATTATGAACGATAAAAACGCACTTAAACTGAGTGAACAAGACCAATTGCTCTCTTCGATCGAGAATGCAGGTTATGGCTGGTTTAATGAAGCCCCGTATACCGCAATTTTCGTATACAAAGCAGGTAATCACAAAGAGATTCGTACATTTAGCGATAAAGATGCACCAGCATTTATCAAGGAGTATTTTAAGTAAAAAACACTAGACAAAGATTGTAAGCAGTGAAGCTTGCAAATGTTAGTTATAGGGCAAGGGGGATGGATATGGCTAAGATTGATTTTGACGAGCTTTATAGAATCCACGGGAAAAAGCTTTGTCAAATTGCTTTCAGTATTACTAAAGATAGACATCTAGCAGAAGATGTAGTCCAGGAGACTTTCATAAAGGCATACAAAAAGGCAGATACCATCATAGATACACATAAAATCGGTTCATGGTTAGCAGCAATCGCGGCAAGGACTGCAATTGATTATTTGCGGGCAGAGAAAAGAAGAAAATGGCTTCCTTCTGACCAGAGCATTATGGAGCAAATTTTCAGTGATTATGATAACAACCAATCGCTAGAAAAGGAAGTCGAAATCATCCTATTTAAAGAAGAAATTCAACATATGCTGTTCTTGCTGACGAATGAGTACCAGCAAGTGTTGGTATTGAGGTTTCAATACGGATTAAAAGAAGATGAAATCGCCTGCAAATTGAATATTAAATCAGGGACAGTCAAAACACGTCTCCACAGAGCTCGAAAACAACTGAAAAAAGTTATGTCAGAGAAGTACCCAGCCTAATAGTTCTATTTGGGCGATTAACCAATCGCCTATTTTTTGGGCTTAATTAATGGTAAAAAATATATTTTATTCAAATATTTAGTAGAAGAGGTGCGTCAATGATATCAATCAACAATTTGAGCCACGATTTTGAAATCGGCAAAAAAGGTAGAAAAACGATAATTCCTGTGTTGAAGGATGTTTCTTTTAAGGTGAACCAAGGAGAAATTGTAACCATTGTGGGCAGAAGCGGTTCAGGAAAATCAACACTCCTCAACCTTGTCAGCGGATTTATAAGGCCGAAAGAAGGAGAAATCACGATCAATGGAATCAAAACATCTACTTTAAACGAAACAAAGTTTGCCGACTTCCGGATTCAGCATCTGGGATTCATTTTTCAAAGCTTTCAATTGATCCCTAGCATGACAGCCTATCAAAATGTAGAACTGCCTCTAATTTTAAAGGGGGTCAAAGAGGAAGAAAGGAAAATACGAACAAATGAAATCCTTGATATGGTGGGATTATCTGACTATCAGGATCACTATCCTGGCGAACTTTCAGGAGGTCAGCAGCAGAGGGTAAGCATCGCCCGTGCACTTATTGTCAATCCGCCAATCATTCTTGCGGATGAACCGACCGGCAGTCTTGACTCGGAAACAGAAGAAGATTTACTCAAATTCATCATTAAATTAAACAGAGAGCTTGGCATTACATTTTTAATCATTACTCATGATGACAAGGTTGCCCAAATCGGCCATCGTACCATTGAATTAAGAGATGGCAAAGTTGTTGAGGAGGTATTGGCAAATGAGGCTTAAAGATCAATTTCAATTCGTCAGGCAAAATATGAAAAAGAATCGGAGTCGGTTGTTCATGACCATACTAGCCACGGCTATGAGTGTGGCATTCCTGATTGTGCTTGCTTCTGTGGGGTTTGGTCTCCATAAATCCATTGTAAAAGAAACGCTGGAAAGAAGAATTGTGACTGAAATCGAGGTCCCTGGCAAAGAGGAGCCGAATAATGGTTTCAGACAGCTGACTAATGATGATATTTCATTCTTTGAAGGAATAGAGGATGTCAAAGCTGTGACAAGAAGGAAAAACCTGCAAAATTATAAGTTTGAAGTAGAAGAACACCAGACAAATGCCCAGGCAGTAGTTGCACATATGCCATCTGAAACAAAGGCAGGACTTGAACTGTCCGAAGGCAGGCTTCCTAAAGAGGAAACTGAAGTGGTTGTAGGTTATCATTTCTTCCAAGATCTCCACCCTAGTAAAGAGATAACAGAAGATCTTTACAATGAAAAGGGGCAGATAAAAGAAGAATTCCGCTATAAAGGCGAGTTGGTCGGCAAGAAAATCACCATGGAAGTTATCAAGTTCGAAGACGGTAAAGAGGTAAAAAAACCTTTGGAAGTAACTGTTGTCGGAATCCGCAAGAAACCAACAAAGGAATGGATTTATGACAATGTAGTATTTGTTTCCGAAGGAGTGCTAAAGCAGGTCGAGGAGTTCACAGGGACTCCACGCGGAATGATGAAAGATCCTAATAATCCGGACATGGAGCTCCCAACTATCCCTACTGACCAGTATGATCAAGTAAAAATTTACGCAAAAGATATGGAATCAGTTAAAGACATTTCTGCGCATTTAAAAGACAATAACTATCCCTCTTATTCTGTGATAAATGAGTTGAAGGATGTTAATATGATGTTCACCATCGTAAAGGCAGGATTAATTTTTATCGGAACAATTGCGATTATTATTGCATCGATAGGAATATATAATACAATGACCATGGCTGTGACAGAAAGGGCACCTGACATAGGAATCATGAAAGCGATTGGGGCAAATCCTAAGACAATCAAAAAGATTTTCCTTCTTGAAAGCAGTTATATCGGTCTGATTGGAGCAGCAATAGGAACACTAGTCGCTTATGCCATAAGTTTCATCGTGAATTTTGGACTGCCGCTGATCATTAAGCAGGCTTTCGGCGAAGAACCGCCAGAAGGTCTGATATTCAGCCACATTCCATATACCTTGCCAATCATCAGTTTTATCATCTGCTACCTGGTCACGATTCTGTCCGGACTGCGTCCTGCACAGCGAGCCACTAAAGTGGATGTACTCCAGGCAATGAGAAGGGAAGTATAAGAAGCGAAAAGGAATGATCGTGGTAAATCAAGTCACCAAAAAATCTATTGGTGCCCTGAAAATCAGGATTATGGAAAAATAGGTCACCAATGAAGCCTATTGGTGCCCTGAAAATCAGGATTATGGGAGAATAGGTCACCAATGAAGCCTGTTGGTGTCCTCAAAGTCAAGAATATGGAAAAAAAGTCACCCAAAAAACTATCAGTACCCTGAAAATCAAAATTCTGTAAAACTGAGTCATCAATAGAGTTAATTGTATAAATTAAGGTAAAGGACCAGTCGTGAATTCTGGTCCTTTTTTATGATCTTCAATGGAGCAATCGTCGGCAGATTAGGCTAGTGAACAACGGCCAACACCATATGACTTTTCACCTTTAAAAAAACAATCTAAAACTTTATTGAACGTTTTTCAAATATTGTCCGTCTTATGAAAAACGGTATGCAAACAGGGGGAGCAGAATGTCGCAAAATGTAATAGAACTAGAGGCGGTTTCAAAGCATTTCGGTGATCAGGAGGTACTTAGTAACGTATCGATGAGTGTAAAAGAAGGGCATATTGTAGGGCTTCTTGGCCCAAATGGTTCCGGGAAAACAACAATGATCCGCCTCATGAATGGTGTGATCAACCCCACAGACGGAAAGTTGTCAGTCCTAGGCATGGATCCGGGAATCGAGGGAGACACAGTCAGGAAGGCAACAGGAATTCTAACTGAAAATGCTGGTCTGTATCATGAAATGTCTGGACTTGATAATCTAATTTTCTTTTCCAAACTATATGGAAACTTCGATTTAAAGCAAATTCACCGATACTTGGAGGAGTTTGAACTTGAAGAGCATATGAAGAAAAAAGTAGGTGCTTATAGTTCAGGAATGAAACGAAGGCTGGGAATTATTAAGGCAATCCTTCATAAGCCCAGACTCCTTTTCCTAGATGAGCCGACGAATGGGCTAGATCCAGAGGGAATCAATTTAGTGCTGAAGTTTCTGAAGGATTTAAATGAACGGGAAGGAACAACAATATTTCTTTGTTCACATATTTTGAGCCAACTCGAACATGTTTGTAAGGAATACTTTTTTCTCAATGATGGAAAAATAACTGACTTTGGCACAATTAATGACCTGCAAAAAAGGTATGTCACACAAATCAAATTGAAGGTTATTACAAACTTATTGCCTGTTGAAGCTCATTGGGGTGGTTATCCAGTATTAATAAAAGATAAAAATACTTTGCAATTTCTATTGCCTTCAAGTAAACATATAACCCCATTGCTGAAAAAAATCATCAGTGACTTTTGGATACACCATGTGGAAATTGAAAATAACGATTTGGAATCCCTATACTTTAAAATTAGGAGGGGGCTAAATGAATAAAAAGTTAATATGGCTTGTTGCTGCTAAAGATATTAGAGGAATAACCAGTTCTGTTCAGGTGTGGCTAGGACTAATCTTATTGCCTCTGATTTTTTCGGTGATTTTTCCATTAGCTTTAATTCTTCTGGTTAAGAATTTACCTGTTTCGTCACCAGATTTGATTGATTTAGTGAATAAGGTGGTACATGGTCTTAAAGATACAAAGAGTGGGGAAACGATAGAGAGTCTTCCAAGCATCAAACATCAAATTATTTTCGTTACTGTCAATTATCTGCTTGGTTCGATTTTTTTACTTATCCCAACGATTAATGCGATGATGATTTCGCTTCATAGCTTTGTTGGTGAAAAGGAAAAACGGACAATGGAAACCCTTTTGTTTTCTCCCATTACTGTGAAGGAGTTATTCATCGGCAAGGTACTTGCGGCCTTCATTCCATCAATTATTATTACATGGGTAAGCTTCTTCCTATTTGGATTTATAACTGTAAGCCTGACTTACAATATGTATGGATATTTCATCTTCCCTAATGCCAACTGGCTCATATTGATGTTCTGGGTAACCCCGATGATAACCATCTTCACTATCCTGGTGAATGTATTTGTATCTGCCAGGGCAAAAGGCTTCCAAGAGGCTCAGCAGCTTGGGGGAATCTTAATCCTGCCAATTATGGCTCTCTTCATAGGCCAGGCAACGGGCTTTCTTGTCATCAAGCCCATTTTACTTGCTGTATTAGGTGTTACCATTTTAATTTTAAATTTGTTTTTATTAAAAATAATGACAAAATACAACGATCGCAATACCTTGTTTGAAAAGCAAATATAATTCATTATTCTGTGGGCGGAGAGTTAAGTACCCTTGAAATTTAAAACAGGATGAACCCGGCTGGCAAATGTATAGATTGTTTAACAATGGAAAAATCTAATCCTATCGTTATTTTACAGGGGGATAGGATATGTCAGTTATTGTTATACAAACATTTGAAATGAAACAGGATAAATTTCCGGATGGCATCAAAAACTTACGCTTAATTCAAAATTTCCGAAACGAACAATATGACCACAAGGTGGAGCTCTTATCGCCGATTTCAGGTGAAGATCACACTTACGCACTGATTTCTACCTACGAAGGGCTTGCGGAAATGGAGCTGCAAAATAAGAAGATGTTTGAAGATGAAGAGTATAAAAAGCTCATCGGGGAATTCTTTCTTGAAAACATCGTGCAAGGAAGTATGTATACCCAGATGTATCGGACGATGACCGGACTAAGTAATGACTCTGAATCAGAAAAGAGGAAGAAGTAAAATGAGAAAAGTCGATTCCCAGGGATTCGACTTTTTTTCATTGTTTAGCAATTTTAATATTATTTAGTTGTGGATAACTACATGTAGTATTCTTAATCCAGCTCCAGCGCCTAGCCAGTTTTCATCCTTGATTAGACTTCCCCGAGTATCTTGCGAGAAGCGTTAGCTTTGAGCAGCTCGAGTCGCTTGTCTAGCTGCGGGTCCTAACTCCTCGAGACGCTTCGGTCCTGCCAATGAAGTCAAATAACGACTTCTTTGTCAGGCCATCCAACGCTTGTCGGAGTTGGGCAGTCGCCTCCGCTTTTCGAATTGTCTAGTGTCGCCTCCTAGAAACTCCAAAACTTCAACTCCGCCGGCAGAAGCAAACAGCGCTTCTTTGTCGGAGTCTCTAGTTTTTGCGTTTCTGGGCAGTCGGCTCTACTTTTCGATTTCGGTCCGCCCAATGAAGTCAAAGAACAAAGTCAAAGAACGACTTCACCGGTCGGCCCTCCAGCGCTTGTCGGGGCTGAACGAGGCGCTTGCGCTTTTTGTTCTGCCTGATGGTTCAATACATAAAATACAGTTGATTCTCGAATGATAATACTTGTTGAGGAAGGGGGTAAAACAATGGATTTTTTTCTGCCATCATCAAAATCGGGATGTGGAAATAGCTCCAATGAAGGAGATTTGAAATGGTGGCAACTGTCACTGATTGGTGTTGGGTGTACGATTGGCACCGGTTTTTTCCTCGGTTCTGCAATCGGTATTAAAGTTACCGGGCCATCCATCGTTTTTTCTTTCATCCTTGCCGCAATCGGAACATACGTAGTATATAATTTACTGGCAAAAATGACAGCAAAAGATCCCCAGGATGGCTCGTTTTGCTATTATGCTAAGAAGGCCTATGGTCAATGGGCTGGATTCAGCTGTGGCTGGAATTATTGGAGTTCCAATATCCTCATTATGGGAAGCCAGCTTACTGCTCTTTCAATTTTGTCACAATTCTGGTTTCCTAACATACCGTTGTGGATTTTCGCTACTGGTTATGCTATCCTCTCGATCGGTGTCGTCCTTACTGGGAATAAGGGATTTGACAAGGTAGAAGATTTATTTGCAATCATTAAAACTGCCGCAATTATTATGTTCATTTTAATAGCAGCTGCCGCTATATTTGGCTGGTTTAATCTTGATACGAAGCAAGTAATCGTGCCAAATTCTTCACAAAAACTCTTTCCTGAAGGCTTCAAAGGGTTCTGGTCGTCATTGATCTATGCATTTTATGCATACGGAGGAATAGAAGTAATCGGCTTGATGGCAACAAGGCTGAAAAATAAAGAAGATGCTCCAAAAGCGGGAGTCATCATGCTGATTTTATTAGTAATCATTTACGTTCTTGCTTTAGGGCTTGCGGTCATTATGGCAGCTCATGGTTCCTTTCATCATAAAGAAAGTCCATTTGTCACAGCCCTGGCTCCATATAATCTGGCTTTTTTTCCTCATGTGTTCAACGGAGCGATCATCGTTGCAGGCTTTTCAACCATGACTGCTTCGCTGTTCGGGGTGACCACACTTCTCGTTACGCTTGCCGGCGATGGGGATGCTCCGAAGGTCTTCGCAAAGAAAATCAAAAAAATGAAAGAGCTGCCTCTTCCATCGCTTGGACTGGCAGTGGCTGGCTTGATTGCATCAATTATTACGGCCTTGCTGCTTCCGGGCAAAATTTATGAATATATCACTACAGCCGCAGGAATCCTGATTTTATTCAATTGGGCTTTTATCATCATTTCAGCTCTGAAATTACTGGAATTAAAAGCATGGGGAAAAACCATTTCATTTATCGGAATCGCCCTTATTCTTGCTGCAGTTAGCGGGACGATAATGGAAAAGAGCATACGTATGGGTTTCTTTATTAGCATAATCGTAGTCTTGCTTATTGGGATGATATCGTTAGTTTTACAGAAAAAGGTATGGAATAAAGCTAGTCGCGCAAAGTAAAGCAAAATACTAAAGGTTATGGAGGAAATCCGCTTGAAACATATTAGAGCATTAGCTGTAAAGTTCCTTGCCAGCATGGTACTACTTTATGTCATTCTTGGCCTGATGTACGATATGTCTTTTTCAAATGTCTTCCTGATTTCCCTGGTTCTTGGGCTAGCTTCTTATGTAATTGGGGACCTGTTCTTATTGCCAAAAACGAATAATACAATCGCAACATTAGCTGACTTTGGACTGGCATTTATGATCATTTGGGTTTTGGGAGAAAGTTTAACTTATGGAGAGAGTCTGTTGCTGGCATCTTTGATATCTGCCGCTGGTGTTGCCGTGTTTGAATACTTCTTCCATAAATATGTGGCAGGCATTGTTCTGGAAGATGGGGAAAGGCAATATGGGAATAAAGGGTACCAATATCAAACAGAAGCGTCTGAAGAACTATATCCCGTTAGACCTGATGTGAGGAGCGAAGAGGATACCGAAAAATAAAGATTATCTTAAGGCACTGAAAAAAGAGCTGCAATGGCAGCTCTTTTGTTTGCACTTAAGATTTCAATCTTTTACATAAACAGTATCGTTTTTTTCTGCAACTTTAAATTCAAATAATTCAAAGACAATTCCATAAATAAATGATGTTAAAAACATGGAAGCGAACATATCAAGTATATAATGCTGTTTAACAAACAGCGTAGAGATAATAATCAACGAACCCATCACCGGTACGAAGACCGAATGGAAGATATGCTTATTGCGAATGTTGATATTGCCAAGAATGATGGCAAACGTAGTTAATACATGTATGCTGGGGAAAGCGTTATATGGTTGATCATGGCTGTAAATCATGCCGACAAGGTCTATAAGGATTCCATCACCATCAAGATTTGGGCGAGGAACGGTTGTTTGGAAGAAGAAGTATATTACGAAACATACTAACTCGCCAATGACAATCATTGTCAATGTTTTTAAATAAACTCGAGTATCCTTATACCAAAAATAAACTAGATAACCTAATATGAACGCGTACCAAATGATATAGGGTACAATGAAGACCGGAAGGAAAGGAATCTTATCATCTATTTCGATTGAAAGAATCACAGCTTCTCGAGGATTATTATTCAAAATTTTATAAATCAACCCAAGTACAGGCATTACCAGCAAGAACAATAAATATGGCAAATCTTTTCTTTTATTTTTCATGTTAATTCCCCTTTTGCTAAATTGCTTGTGGTGTATAAATACCACAAACCATAATTGTTAATCCCCTTTTCATTAGATTGAAATAGTAATAGTAACCATTAGTGCTATTACCTATATAGACGCATTTAACACTGGATTAGTTCCAACTTCCTAAAAATATACTGTTTTTCGCTACCTGAAAGGTTTTTTTAATGAGAGTTTCCCCAAATCTATCAGATTTCTAAAATGAATAAGTGCAACAATGAATACTTACAACATTCTCCTGACAAAATCACTACTCCAAACCTCTACATTCCGGTTTTATTTAATGATATCAAACAAATTTTGTGAAAAATAAATAGGGTCATACAATTAAAAATTTTTACATTATATTTGAACTTATTTCATAAAGAAAACTATAGAATATTAGAGGGGGATTGGGATGTTCAATGAACCGGTAAAAACGCCGGCAGAGGCGGAACAAGTCCTAAAGGACCACTTGCCTGATGACACCATCATAAAAGAAGTTCTCAAACAAAAAGGAGAAACAGTTAATAACATGTAAAGTGAGAAATTCAGCAAAAGTTATCCATTGGAAGATAAAGGTGGATTCTCGATTATTTATAAACGGAACGAAGAAAACAAGATTTTTGCCGTTACATTAACAATTGGACACAAAAAACCGGAATAAAAAGCACCATATTTTATTAATAACTGAAAAAAATAAAAAACCTTGATATATATCAAGGTTTTGAGCGTCCCAGAAGAGATTCGAACTCCCGACCTACAGTTTAGGAAACTGTTGCTCTATCCTACTGAGCTACTGGGACATGATTAGTATTAATATTGAGTTTGAGAAAGTAAATAGATTAGCGTTTTATCCCGTCCTCATCTCAGAAAGCAAACCAAGAAGCGGCTCGATGAGTACGCTGAAGCAATTTCGGAGATGCGAATTCAGCCGTACTGAGCTACTGGGACATGATAAAAAGTAATTCTCTTATTGCAGCGACTCAATTATTATACGATGAATCTGTGGGGATTTCAAGATAAATTTTCCTGTAAAAATATTACCGGCATTCAAGAAGCTGCAATTATCAGCTCCCTGAATGTCTCTTAATGCTGTTTTCTATGGAAAAGTCCCATTACTTCCAGGGTTTCTGTTATGTTAACAAAGGCTTCTGGATCTATTTCTTCTATCAGTGTTTTGACTTCTGTAAGCTCATAACGGGAAATGACGGTGATGATGACATTACTTTTCTCGTTTGAGAATCCGCCAACAGAGTCTATTACCGTTACACCACGATAGACATTCTTTAGCAAGTGCTGCTTTACTTCTTCGCCTTTTCTAGTGATGATCATCAACGTCAGCTTGACGTGATGTGTATGTACCTTATCGATCACTTTGCCAAGGACGAAAATGGAAACAAGCGTATTTAAAGCTGCGTCCCAGCTGAACAAAAAGCCTGATAACAAAATAACGACAGAATTCATTGCGAATAATAGTGTTCCCATTGGAAAGTCTTTTCGTCTTGCCAATAGCATCCCTATGATATCGAAGCCTCCGGATGAACCAGATGAACGAAATATAATTCCTATACCCAATCCAACAATCGCTCCGCCAAATATAGAGGAAAGAATCGGGTCCTCTGCAAGTTTAAATACTGGTATTACATAAAGAGTGATAGAAATTGTAAGGACGGAAAGTATCGTATAAAAGATGAATTTGCGTCCCAGTTTCAAATACCCTAAAACTAATAGGGGAAAGTTCAAAAGGAAATTGTAAACCCCGGTATTGATAGATGTGAGCATAGATAATATGATGGATAGCCCACTGATCCCGCTGCTCATGATTCCATGGGGGATCAAGAAAAGGTTAAATGCAAAAGAAACAATGATTGAGCCAATGATGATTCCTGCTGACTTCAAAAACGACCCCTCCAAAAAACAGTGTGTAAAAAATATTATATAGATGAAAATGAAGAAATGAATTTAAAAGTTTATTTAAAATTCATTAAGAATTTTGATTTGAGATGCCATTCTTTTAAAAAATCATATTTAGTTTGAGGATGGGAAAGATAAAGTAACGATTTTTGGAGGTGAGCATTTTTGGATGGTGGTTCAATCAGGGACCTGGTAACAGTTAAAGATGATAGGGGCAGGGAGAGGCAATTCGAGGTGGAAGCGTTATTTGAAATGAATGGAGAATCTTACGCGATGCTCAGGAATGAAGAGGGAACAGTGTTAATGAAAGTAGAAGAGCAAGGTGGCGACCAATATCTCGTTGGCCTGGAGAGCGACATTGAAAAGTCACAATTGCTCGATGCCTACCAAATTGCTGTTGACGCCGCTCCTGCGGAAGATTGAGTAAAGCTGTCCAAAATGGGCGGCTTTTTTTGAAGGTTTTTTTGTCTGTTTATAGAATTAAAAAAGAAATATATATAATTTGGGGGACATATGATATTTCCTATTTTAGAAACAGACCGGCTCACTCTGAGGGAAATTACTGAGGATGATGCTGAAGATTTATTTATTAATTTTTCCAACGCAAAAGTTATGAAACATTATGGTTCGGAATTGTTCGGAAATATTGAAGAAGCACGAGGTCTTATTCATTCTTTCCAAATCGGCTTTTATGAAAATAAAGGGATACGATGGGGCATTCAATTAAAGAACCAAAAAGGTCTCATTGGGACTGTTGGCTTTCATGCAGTGTCATCAAAACATAGGAGAGCAGAAATAGGCTATGAGCTGAACCCAACCTATTGGGGGAAAGGCATAGCAACAGAAGCAATCGAAAAAGCTGTTGAGTATGGATTGAATGAGATGAAGTTAAAACGAATTGGTGCAATTGTATTTCCTGATAATAGTACTTCAAATGAACTGCTCATCAAACTCGGATTTAAGAAAGAAGGAATTCTGAGAAGTTATATGGTACAAGGTGGGGTATCTTATGATACCAATGTATACTCTCTATTGGCGCCTAACTGAATTGAAAAATCGGCATTTGTAAAGTTACTGAAGGAATTCATCTGGATCAAAACAAAAAGCTCAGATTTTCTGAGCTTTTTTGTGTTCGCTGAATACTAGTGGATATTCCGCTTTTTGAATCTGCCGCCACGCACTTCCGCAATATTTCCGACAGCAAGGAATGCTGACTCATCCAATTCCTCGACAATGGATTTCAATTTGGCTTCCTCAAGACGGGTGATGACGCAAAAAATGACCTTTTTGTCATCTCCGGTATATGCGCCCTCGCCGGTTAAATATGTGACACCACGGCCAAGACGAGCCAGGATGGAATCACCGATTTCCTTGTGATGGTCACTTATGATCCAGGCAGCTTTCGATTCATCGAGTCCTGCGATGACTATATCAATCGTTTTAAAGGCGATGAAATAGGCAAGGATGGAATACATAGCCCGGTCCCAACCAAACACAAAGCCTGCTGTCCCAAAGATGAAAATGTTAAAAAACATGATCACTTCACCTACAGAAAAGGGCAGTCTTCTATTAGCCAGAATCGCCAGTATTTCAGTACCGTCCAACGAACCTCCGTACCGAATGACGATTCCTACACCAGCACCGAGAACAATTCCTCCGAATACAGTAGCCAGGAGTAAATCTTCTGTAAATACAGGCCAATCATGAAGGAAGCTAGTCGTTAAAGATAAGACCGTGATTCCCAATAGGGTGGATAATGCAAAAGTTTTTCCAATTTGTTTATAACCAATGAAAAAGAAAGGAATGTTCAAGACAAATATAAAGAGGCCGAGGCGCAAGCCTGTTAAATGTGAGAGGATGATTGAGATACCAACAATACCGCCATCAAGAATTTTGTTCGGCACTAGGAATTCCTCAATTCCAACCCCCATCAAGACAGCACCAAATATGATGAAAAAAATTCTTTTTGCAAGTTTGGTTTTTGTGATGCCCTTATGCTGCTGTTGTACAAGGGCTTGTTCTGAAATGCTGTTCATTTCTTCCCCCTTATAAGAATTTTCCAATAATTTCACCTAACTAATTTTATCATAATTGTTAAACCAAACTAAATAAAAGACCTTTGTTTATTTTATTTTCCAGTGTCGATTTTAAGATAAAAGGGTAGTAAAAAGGAAGGTTATAGCATTTAAAAATTGAAAAGGTGTTGTTGCAGATTGAATTTGACTCTAGCCATTGGACTGTTTCTATTAGTGCTTTTCTTTATTGGTATGATCGGAATCAAATTAATAAAAATACCCGATATATTATTATATATTTTGCTTGGTCTCATTTTATCCTTGGTTATTAAGGAATCTAAGGTAATTGAAGTTGCCGGAGAGATTGGTTTAGTTTTGTTATTTTTCATATTAGGCATGAAGTTTCCTGTCAACAGGCTTATTACTAATAGTGCCAAGGTATGGAGAGGCGGTTTGCTGGATGCTTTTCTCGGAATTGTTGTGACTGCAGGGATTAGCCTGCTGTTCGGACTGGATTGGGTGTCATCATTAATTGTCGGTGGTATTGTCTACGCCACAAGCTCCTCTATCACAGCAAAACTGCTTGTAGATAAAAAAAGAGATGAAAACAAAGAATCAGAATTCATGCTCCTTATCCTGGTTTTCGAGGATCTAATTGCGCCTATTCTTGTAACCGTACTGATTGGCCTTTCTGGAAAAGGATTTACGGTAACCGATTTTGGGATGATCCTCTTGAAAATTGTTCTTCTCGCAGGAATTGCGGTGTTCTTCGCAAGGGTGGTCTTTAAAAAGGCCGAATCAATTTTAAAAGAGATTGACCAAGATGATATCTTTATTGTGATGATTACGGGGATTGCGCTAACTTACGGAGGTATCGCAATGCTGCTCGGCTTGTCAGAGGTGATCGGGGCCTTTCTTGCAGGAATGATGCTTTCAGAGCTTTCAATTAAGGAAAAGGTTGAAAAGGCGGCATTGCCAGTAAGGAATATCTTCCTTCCATTTTTCTTCTTGAACTTTGGTCTTCATATTGAAATGACAAGTGACATTCCGTATTTAGGACTATTGATTGTTCTTGTATTGTGGTCATTGATTCATAAATTGATTGTAGGATATATTGGAGGACAATGGTACGGCCTTTCAAGAAGTGATTCCTTGAAGGCAGGCCTATCTCTCACACAAAGAGGAGAATTCTCCGTAATTATAGCTGCGCTGGCAACCGGAGAGTTAAAAATTTTTGCCAGCATTTATATCTTGGTAATTGCCATAATAGGAACAATCATGTTCCAGCTGGCACCGAGGCTGAATAAGCTGATCGTTGAAAAAGTGCAAGAAAAGAGCAGTTAAGCATTAAAGGTACCCCTTTAATGCTTTTTTTAAAGTCTAAAGAAACTTTCTGTGTACTTCATCCGGCATTCAAACAGCATATAGAAAGATCCATTTGATAAACCTCTATCTACTCCAAAATCTCCTTTACACGGCCAACCTGTCCGTCCTCAAGCCTTACTTTTATGCCGTGGGGGTGCGTGCTGGAATTGGTAAGGAGATCTTTTACGATGCCTTGAGTAAGTTTTCCTGTTTTCTGGTCAGTTTTAAGGACAATATTTACCTTCAGGCCGGATTTGATCTCATTTCGGTTTCTTCCATCTTTTCTATTGGACATAAATAAACCTCCGCTAATTTTTTTTAAATATACTCTTTTTAATAATATAAAGCGATCGATGAGTATTCAATTCTACCATTTTTTACATTATTATAAAGTAGGGCTCATTAATTAAAATTTGTTTTTGTATGCGAATACGACCAGCAACAGTACACCGAAAAAAGCTTATGTGAAAAGGCGAGGGATACACTTGAAATTTTGGAAATTGGCTTTACTGATTATTATCATTTTGCTTTTGGCTGGCGGATTTTTTTATTTGCAAAAGACACAGGAAGAAAAATATCACGGACTTCCCATTATACCAGAGCGCACAACCGATATTCCTCTTTATAAAGGTTTGGAACCCGCAAGTCCGGTTTATATTACAGAGGGGGATCATTGGGAAGAAATCCTTCATTTTTATAAAAAGGAGCTTCCAAAAAACGGATGGAGTTTGAGGATGTCGCAAGCTTCATCTGATACTAATAAGGATGGTGCAGGTTTTATTTCTTATTGGGAAAAAGATAATACACCCTGGGTTTTATCACTAAGCGCGGCATATTTTAAGAATTCGAATAAAACAGAAGTTGTTTTTGACAAAAACGAGAGATTGAATGCTGCCCCTTGGATCGATACAGAAGTTTCGGAAATCTGTATCAACGAACAGCCTGATCGAAGCGATGATTGCTTCAGGATGACCGACAGGCAAACAATTGATCAGATAGTCAACTTAATTAATGGAGCTATCGGCGCGGGGCCGCAACAAGTTTATTATAACGGAAAAAGTGTTATCGATTTTGGCAGCATAACCATTGATGTATACTATGACTTGGAAAAAGGGATTTATTTCGTTTCTGAAAAAGGGACAAAATGGATGAAACCAGAAAGGCAATTCTTCGAGTTGACGAAAATATCCAAGGAATATTGATTTTATGGATAGTCTTTCTCCCTGGCTTGAATTATTAAATAGCAGGAGTATTATTTACCTAGGAAAAGTTGATTATTTGCAAGTAATTATGGGTTTTAAGAAGATTAATTATCAATAAAGGTGTATCCTATTATTAAATAAGTAAAGGCTTTTTTCGTATTAATCGATTGTTTTCGGCCTAATCCTTTCAAAAACTTTGAAAATAAATTTAAGTATTTTTACGAACAACACTGAAACAATACTCAAGTACTTTTGGTGATTTGTTAAAAGAAAATAAGTAAAAAGAAAAAGGGAAGTGACCTTTGTGAATCCAACTTCAGAAGTAGCAAATGAATTACAACAAAACTCCGAAACACTCGCAAAGGAAATGGTAGGTTCCATACTTGAATTAATAGGTGTCGAGATACCGAAGCAGGAAATTGACCAGGCAATTATTGTTTATACTGAGTATCTTAAATTCCTGGGTGAC
Source organism: Mesobacillus jeotgali (assembly GCF_002874535.1). Classification (GTDB taxonomy): domain Bacteria; phylum Bacillota; class Bacilli; order Bacillales; family Cytobacillaceae; genus Mesobacillus; species Mesobacillus jeotgali. The sequence goes on along the minus strand of NZ_CP025025.1, from coordinate 2,379,540 downwards.
TCTATTAAGAATAAAGATGAAACAACTTCTCAGGGACTTCTAGAATGGAGCCAGCAAAATGGAGAACGCGAAGCAGCTAAAGGCGGCAGGATTTCTGATATCCTATTCAGGTATCCGCCTACAAGAATTGTTTTCATTGATAAAATGGCAGAAATTAGTTTAAAGCATGATGTTAACACGGAAGATTTAATTTGGATCAATAAAAGAGTGAACAATATGCTTGATATAAGCATTAATGAAACCGTATTTGCTTTTGAGAGGCAAACGTCGAAACTGATGAAGGAAGTCCAGGATGAAGTGGATATATTATCAACTCCAGTCGTCCCGGTACAGGAAAACGTGTCAGTGTTGCCTTTAGTAGGGAAAATGGACCATGACCGGGCAAGGTTGATAATGGAAAGGGCAATTCCGTTGGTAGCAGAGCAGAAAGTACAGTCTTTAATCATTGATTTTTCAGGAATCGTCACAATAGATGCAACGATTGCCAAACACATTTTTGATATTCACAATGTATTGCGGCTGTTAGGAGTGGATTCAATTGCTACTGGAATGAGGCCAGAGCTCGCCCAGGCTGCAGTTGAGGGTGGAGTGGACTTTTCAAATATCAAAACCTTTGCAACCGTAAAACAGGCCATTGATAGCATCAATATAGAAATGTAAAGCAATTATTAGGAGGATAAAGTTGATTAATAAAAAGCCGGATATCAAACTAATTGCATTGGATATGGATGGAACGCTTCTGGATGAGCGACACGAGGTATCTGAGGAAAATAGACTGGCAATCAAAGAAGCCGAAAAAAGAGGGGTACGTGTTGTTTTAAGTACCGGACGCAGTCTCAAAACAGCAAGGGATTATGTAATCTCGCTGGAGCTGTCGTCTTATCTAGTAACGATCAACGGTGGAGAAATCTGGGGACCGAATGGGGAATTGGTGCAAAGAAGCATTGTAGATACCGAGCACGTCCAATGGATGTATGAACTATCACAAAAGCACCAGACAGGTTTTTGGGCAACAAGCAGTGAAAACGTCTGGCGCAATGATATGCCAGAGGACTTATTTTCCCAAGAATGGATTAAATTTGGCTTCCACATTGAAGCAGACGAAATAAGAGAAAGTGTTCTCAAAGAGTTAAAAGAAAAGGGATTATTCGAAATTAGCAACTCAAGCCTAAAGAATATTGAAGTCAATGCACTGGGTATCAATAAGGCCAGAGGATTGCAAAAGGTTTGTGATTTATTGGAGATTTCTATGGAAAATGTCATGGCAGTGGGAGACAGCCTTAACGACATTGCTATGATCACCGAGGCAGGTCTTGGAGTAGCAATGGGCAATGCCCAGGAAACTGTAAAGGAAGCTGCTGACGATATTACAGGTACTAATAGAGAGAGTGGAGTTGCCCAGGCAATCCAAAAATGGGTCCTCTCATAACGAAGGAAGCAGCTTGCACTGCTTCCTTTTTGTAATGGGCTGTTTCGTAAAGATCGTTGTTAAAATCCTAAAGCCGATTTTAACGTCATATACGGCCATTTTGGAGGTCGGTATTATGTCCCATGCTCTTTTCTCACAAAAGAGTCAACTTTACGAAGAAAAATAGGTCATTAAATCCTATCTTTAAGTCAAATAGCAACAAAGTTTGAGAAAAGAGCCTTGTTATATTTGCTGTTGACCCAGAACCACCTGCTTGAATCCTTTTGAGTTAACTTCCATCAACACGGCTTTATTTTCTGCCAGTTCGATCACAGACTGTCCATTTACAGCTTCTGCATATACCTTTTCAACTGATGCGATAGCGACTCCTTTACCTATTTGAATTGCTTTAGGTGCTGAATGTTTTGAAATTACATTTCGGATTTTAACATTATCAGCGCGATTGCTGCCGCCAAAAATCTTTATATCGGACCCTGCATTTGTAAACCCGCTCAATTCCAAGTTCTTCAAAATAATATTCCTGGAACGATACTGTATAGCGATCGCTGGTTCACCACCATAGTCATAGGAAGGATCTCCAATAGCCATAAAATGATTCACAGCTACATTTTTATATGCTGATACTACCATCGCCCTTGGTGAGGAATTTGCATACAACTCATTATGAACCGGCTTGTACGAGATAATATTTGCAGCTCGAATGTTAATGGCTGTTTTAGACTCAGGATCATTTTCCTTGTGATGGCCAATATGCCTGAAATTATAAGAACGATTGTCATTTACAGATAGATGTCCTATGATGACAACATTATGTGCCGCAGAAGAAGTATGATGAGCTTTGATTTCTACTCCGCCAAAGCATCTTGCGGTAGAATTGTTTAATAGCCATACATTTCGCGATCCATCATCTATTTCGATTCCATTCGAATTTGAAAAACCTTTTTTATGGGTTTTCCCGCTTGGGTCGCTCATATGGCAATTAGAAATAAAAATATTATCGCTATGGTGAGTTGTAATGCCATCGTCGCCGAAACCATAGCCATTAACGTTATCTATCCAGATAAATTCACTTCCGCCACGGGCCCGATAGCCATCGCCATAATAATTGTATAGAGGAGATGAAATATCGAAGCAGTGAAGCCCTGGATTAACACCTTCGACATCCTTCACCCAGCCATATTTTACATTGGCATATAGCAGGCAGCTGGAATGATTTCCCCAGGTACTGGTCTTTTCAACGCTTCCCAAACGTTCAACATTCCAATCCAGCGTCATACCTATTACTTTTACATTCCGATTTCCAGTGCGATGGTTCTTATTCGTTATAAGTCTCCTGCCTTTGGGGGCTGAGTCGTGAAGTTTAATGACCGTTTTCTTTTTTCCGGCACCAACCAAATAGGTAAAGGAAGGAAGCTTTATCTCTTTTACCACATAAATACCTTCAGGAATATATACTTTAACACGGCCTTTTCCTAGAGCCATTCTAAAAGCCTCCGTGCAATCAGTTTTACCATCACCGATTGCTCCAAAATCCTCAATATGAACCTCATGATTAATTTCCTTCAGTAAATGTTTATATTCCTCATTTAATTTATCCATCCACTCGGGAAAGACATTGCCGTTAATATCGACCACAGTCTCATAGTTTCGGGCATTATCGAATGCGGATTTAGTCTGAATCATTCTCCTTAGGCTTGCACCGAAATTAGTGAATAAAGAAGATATACCTTTATTGTTTATCGTGTTTAATGGTCTGAAATCCTCACTTGCTTCTTTGAATAATTCGTTTGTCTCTTTAACCAGTTCATTTATATTTATATTTTTTCCTGATAACTGTGAAATCAGCTCAGCATTTTTTTTAGGATCATGATTTCTATCTAACATTACCATCTTGTTCCCACCTCTTTTTAAAAAGCTGCTTGAATATTATTTCCCGCCTTAGGGGGAGGATAATCTTTTCGTCCCATTAAATGCTAATCTTTAATCCTTAAGTATTATTGATATATGTTTTATTCCATTAAAGAAGGTTATGTTAAAATATAAGCGTTCTCATTAGAGAGTGAGGGGTTTAGATGATTACTTTAGGTCCAAGAGTTTTAAAAACAGGAGTGGCCGTTGCACTTGCTTTATACATAACAGAGTGGATTGGCTTGGAGCCCCCGGTTTTTGCTGCAATCGCAGCAACCTTTACAATCCAGCCATCGATTTATCGATCATGGAAACAAGTATTAGAGCAATTCCAGGCTAATACACTCGGTGCGATCATCGCGATTGCATCCATTTATTTATTCGGGAACAATCCGTTTGTCATTGGATTTGTTACTGTTGTGGTAATTATCATTAGCTTGAAGCTTAAAATGGAAAGTTCAATATCTTTATCGCTAATCACAGTTTTAATCATGATGAGTTCACATGATTTCAACGGAATTTTAACAGCAGCAAACAAATTTATCATTGTCCTTGTAGGGATGGGGTCTGCTTTCCTTGTTAATTTAATTGTCTCGCCACCAAATTTCAACAAGAATTTTACCGAAACAATGAACAATAGTTTTAGAACCATGTCCTTGCTACTCAGGACAGCCATATCGAATGAACTGACAGAAAAAACATTTCAGGATCAATGGAGTCAATTGAGAAAGAACGTAGCCAAGCTTGAAGACCTTTATAAAATACTTGATGAGGAAAGAAAGAAAATTTCAAAGGTTAAACCTCTAGATGTGAGGGAATTGGTGGTGTTTAAGCAAATGCTTGCCTGCCTTCAGCAAGGCTTAAGACTCTTGGATATCGTTGAAGACCATTTTTTTCAAAGCCGTCCTGAACGGGAGGATACAAATGAATTTGATGAACAATTCGAAGACCTGATTCAATACCATGAAATGATCCTCCTTAAATATTCGGGAAAAATAAGAGAGCTAGATATGGAAAGTATGCTGAAACAAAGCGGATCATTCCTTGAATCGATCATGGAGGACAGGTCAACAAATAGGAATGATAGATTGCGGTTAACGATCATTGGTTCTGCGATTTATGACTACGCTTTTCAGCTTGACCGTCTGAATGAGTTGATTGATCAGTATCAAAATAGGAAAGAAGATACTGAAAACACCAGAGGACTTTTTAAAGGAATAAATTTTTTTAAAAGGAACCGAAACTAAGCATAACAATGGATGAAATATAACCTTTTGCCATGAATTAAAACATGATGTCTAAAAAAGGAAAAATAAGGTCTTCATTCCTATAAAAAACATCTATTCCAATTAATAAAAATCTCCTATAATCTATATAATTGTGATTAAGGAGACATTGGGAAATGACAGAAGAAGCCTTTAACGAAAAAAAACTGGTACATAAAAATGAGAATAAATATTTCTGGATTGTGTTAAGTATTAGTATTGCTTCTTACATTCTCTTTGCATTATCCATTGTAGGACTATTTATTATTGCTGCATTCCTGATGACTTCATTGTTGCTTCATGCATTGATGATTGGTCAAATCCGGCTTAACGCAGTGAAAATAAGCGGAAATCAATTTCCGCTTATCCACTCTACGGTTGAAGATCTATGTGTCAAAATGGGAATAAAGCGCACTCCAGATATTTACGTGATGCAATCTGGCGGCATAATGAACGCCTTTGCGACGCGCTTTTTCGGAAGGAATATGATTGTTGTTTACTCCGAAATTTTCGACCTTATTGAACAAAATGCCGAAGATGAGCTTCATTTTGTTCTGGCCCACGAATTGGCTCATATAAAACGAAATCACCTTGGCAAAATGATGTTCATTCTTCCATCCATGTGGATACCAGGGGTTGCAGAAATGTATCTGCGCGCTTGTGAGTATACTTGTGACCGCTATGCGGCCTTCTATGCTGGAAATCCTGCAGCCGCGAAAAACGGACTTACTATGCTGGCAATTGGGAAAGTCTTATTTAGAAGTGTGAATAAAGCAGAATACCTAGAACAAATCAATCAGGAAAAAGGATTTGTGGTCTGGCTGGCAGAAATGCTATCTACGCATCCACCGCTTCCAAAAAGAATAAATGAAATCAGTGCCTTCTTTGGTGAAGCCGATTCAGTCATAATTCATTCCAAAAAATCAAAAGGACTGTTTGCTTTTTTGGCTGCGGCAGTTTTGCTTACTGGTTTGGCCCTGGTTGGCGGAATTATGGTCTTTAAAGAGATCGGTACAGCATTCCTTGCTGAAGAAGAATATTATGAAGAAGACATAGAAGTATCTACTTTAATTGATGCAGTTATCAGTGGAAATACGAAGAAGGTTGATAGCTTAATAGAAAATGGGGAAGATATCCACCAAATAGACTATAATGGATACACTGCACTGGACTGGGCTGTTATGGATGATAATATCCAGATGGTTCAATTGCTTTTGGACTTAAAAGCCGACCCAAATTTCGAATCTGATTATGGCATGACACCATTCATGACTGCTTCTGAAAAAGGAACTGCGTCAATGATCAAGATGCTGCATGATGCTGGCGGTGATCCAAACTATCAGGAAATGAGCGCTGGCTATACAGCGCTGACATACGCCGTATTCAGTGGGGAGATTGAAACAGTAAGACTATTGATACAGCTGGGGGCAGACATCCAGCTGAAAGATTATTCGGGTATGACTGCGAGGATGCACGCTTTGCAAGCAGGTGAGCAAGAAATCGCAGATTTATTAAAATAAATGAACAACTAGGAGGAAATCCAATGAACAGACCAGCCGGCTTTTGGGTAAGACTGGGTGCAGGAATTTTAGACGGATTAATTATCGGGGTGCCACTTTTGATTATTAGCTACTTAGTAACGGGTAGTGCGGAAGAAAATGCTTTTACCTCCTCACTGAACCTGCTATACACTCTGCTTGTTCCTGTTGTTTGGTCAGGATATACAGTAGGAAAGAAAATTGTGGGTGTGAGAATCGCGAAAGTGAATGGAGAAAAGCTTGGCTTTGGTACGATGCTAATGCGAACAATCGTTGCCGGACTCGTTTACGTACTTACGTTAGGGATCGGTTTTATTGTCAGTGCCTTCATGGTAGGCATCCGTGAGGACAAAAGAGCAATCCATGATTTCATAGCTGGAACATATGTAACTTATGACAAACCAGATGAAATTCAATATGAACAATAAGAAATGACATTTTTGGACACCTGGCATGCCAACAGGTGTCTTTTTGTGGAAAAAACTGGTGATAGATCTTCTGTTTATATGTTATATTGTTAAAAAGAATTTAATAGAAAAGAAGGATGTTGCTCTCAATCAAGTGGACATGGAAATGTCTGAATAACAGGTGCTGTTTTTTTAATTGCTAGCTATATAGATTATGAATAAAGCCTAATCATAAAGGGGGATTGAGCTAGTGGGACCAATTTTATTAGGTATTTTAGCGGCCTTCTTTTTTGCATTCACCTTTGTTCTGAATCAATCTATGGAATTATCGGGGGGCAGCTGGATATGGAGTGCCTCACTTAGATACATATTCATGATTCCATTCCTTTTGGCGATCGTGGCAGCAAGGAGGAATTTAAAGCCAGTAATCCAGAATATCAAACAGAATCCATATCCATGGTTCCTTTGGAGCTTCGTTGGCTTTGTCTTGTTCTATGCACCCCTTACATATGCTGCCGCCTTTTCACCAGGCTGGTTGATTGCAGGCACATGGCAAATCACGATTATATCAGGTGCTTTGCTCAGTCCCTTATTTTATGAAAACAAAATGACCACTGAAGGTTTAGTAACTGTCAGGGCAAAAATACCTTTTAGAGGACTCGGTATGTCTATAATCATTTTAGCAGGGATACTGCTTATGCAACTTGAGCATGCGAGGCATATACCAATCGAAATTGTTTTTCTCGGAGTGATCCCAGTATTTATTGCATCTTTCGCCTATCCATTGGGAAATAGAAAAATGATGGAAGTAACCAACGGCAATCTTGATGCATATCAACGTGTCCTTGGAATGACGCTGGCCAGTGTGCCATTCTGGCTGCTTTTAGCTCTATATGGTTTTTTGAAGGAGGGTGCTCCTACAATGAACCAAAGTTTACAGTCCCTTTTAGTAGCCATCACCTCTGGCGTGGTAGCGACGGTTTTATTCTTTAAGGCTACAGATTTAGTGAGGGGCAATATGCAGAAGCTTGCTGCCGTTGAAGCAACCCAGGCAGCGGAAGTGCTTTTTGCTTTGGCAGGGGAATTTTTCATCTTATCACTGCCTCTGCCAACTCCCTTATCCTGGATTGGAATCAGCCTCGTTATGCTAGGAATGGCACTCCACAGCTATTCAACAATAAGGAGAAAAGAAGGACAAATGAAAATCAGCGCGTAGAATTGGTTTGCGCCATCAAGCTTAGATATTAATATAAACTCTTATAGATCTATGGGGGGATAGAATGGAGTTAAAGGATGTAAAACTTACGAAACAAATGGCAAAAGCTTTCGCTATAGCAGAACAGGAGTGCAAACAGGCGGGCAGCCCATGCCTGATGCCTGAGCATCTTTTGATTGGCTGCTTGGATGATGGCTCCTCCCCAATAAAAGAGGCAATACAAAAAAGTAATATCGACATTGATGTTATGAAGAAATCATTTAACCAGAGTCATGAAAATCTTTCTTTTGAAATCTGTACACCCTTTAAAATGCCAATTAGTGAATCTGCAAATCTAGTGATTGAACAAGCAATCAGCTATATGAGGAACTACAATCAAATTTATCTAAACGAAGGACATGTCCTGAAAGCATTAATCAAGAGCGGACAAACTGGAAAGCTTTTGACTCAGGAACAGAAAAACATCCTTTTAAGTGTAGCTACAGTTTCTAGGGATATGCATTTAGATTTAGCAGGTTACAGTCCACCGAAAAATCTTTACAGTGCTATTAAGATGGTTAGTGATGGCGACGCCGAAAGGCTAATTCAGTTCATAAACAATGAGTTTGGCACCCGTTGGACTCAGTCTATCAAACAAGCGTTGATGATTAAGCATCCGTCTATTTATATCGCTGAAGACCAGTCAGGGGAGATCGTTGGCTTTGCTGCGTTTGATATTCATCAAACCGGCTATTTTGGACCGATGGGTGTCGCAAAAAACAAAAGAGCTTTAGGTATTGGGGAATCATTATTGCATGTAGCCCTTGAAGGCATGCAAAGAAAAGGTTATAAAGTTATTATCATTGATGATGCCGGACCAATTGAATTTTATGAGAAGACTTGTAACGCTAAAGTGATCCCGTTAATTAAATAAAACCAGAAAAAGAGACCATTTTCATGGTCTCTTTTTCATATTTTTGCACCGTTACTAATTTACTATATATTACAAAAATAGTAATACTTTGTATTCATTTTTATCTGAATAATGTTAATATTCAATAAATTAAAAGGTTTTTACAAAATTATGCAGTATTTCTTCGGTAATCAAAGATCAGGGGGTGTAAGAAAATGCTTAGAAAAAAGAAGGTCACCGTAAGGAAGTTCTCGGCAGTCATGTTAGTGATACTGATGATTATTTCATCATTTACTAGCCAGCTGTCATACGCTGCTGAACAGAAACACAAGAGTTTTTCGGAAGAAGAACTCGTACTGGAAAAACAGCGTGAACAGGCCGCTGCTTCTGAAAAAGCAGCAGAACAAGAAAGTCCATTGGAAGAAAGTGGTGAACTGACAAAGCTTTTAGATGGATTGGGAATCAATCCTCCACCTTTGAAAAGGGATGAAGCAACAGCTAATGAAATCAAGAAAGAGGCTGCTGCGCTACTTAAAGCCTTCGAAAAAGAACAAGAACTTAATGTAATCATCAGGATGAAAGATCAACCAGACCTCAGCAAGATCTATCCCCAAGTGAAAGCAAAGAAAAACCGCCCAGATAAAATCAAAGCCATCCAGGATCACCTCAAAGAAAAAGCGAACAATTCTCAAAAAGGAATCCAGCAGGCACTTTCTGCCCTGGAAACTAAAGGAAAAGCAAAAATGAAGGATTCTCTTTGGATCATCAATGGGATTACTGCTTCGATCACAATAGAGGCTTTTGAAGAACTTAGGAACCGTGACGATATAGCAGAAATCTCGCTCGATGAAACACTTAGTCTTCCTGAGGTGACAGTGGAAGAAAATCCACCGCGACTGCCTCAATGGGGACTTGAAAAAATATATGCACCTAAGGTATGGGGCCAATACGGATTAAAAGGTGATGGTATGGTTGTAGGAATCATGGATTCCGGGGTAGACGGAAATCATGAAGCACTTAAACATAACTATCGCGGCCGAGATGGCAATCATCAATATTCTTGGATTGATTTATCTGGCCAGGGGTATGACAAACCGAATGACGGACATGGTCATGGAACCCACGTAGCCGGAACAGCAGTTGGCGGCGGCGCTGGTGAACCCATCGGTGTAGCTCCTGAAGCAGAATGGATTGCGGCAAAAATTTTCAATGATGGGGGCTCCACAACCCTATCCGCAATCCACCAGGCTTTTCAATGGTTCATGGCTCCAGGGGGTGACCCTTCGAAGGCTCCTCACGTAGTAAACAACTCTTGGGGAAATTCTAATACTTATAACCTTGAATTCTATGAAGATGTAAAAGCATGGGTGTCTGCTGGGATCTTCCCATCTTTTGCAGCGGGGAATGATGGACCGGGATCACAGACAATTGGTTCTCCGGGAAGCTTTCCGGAAACATTTGCTGTCGGAGCCACTGATGCGTATGACCAAACTGCCTATTTCTCTAGCCGTGGTCCTGTTTTTTGGAAGGATGAAAACGGCAATGAGCATCGGATAATTAAACCTGATATATCTGCACCAGGCCACAAGATTTATTCAGCATGGCCTGCTAAACGGAATGAAGGGAAATACAACACTATCAGCGGCACGTCAATGGCGACTCCTCATGTAACGGGTGCAGTAGCGCTATTATTGCAGGCTAACCCAAACCTTACAGTTGAGCAGGTAAAAGAAACACTAAAGCAGACTTCCAGAGTGGAGCCTCACATGGGAACATTGCCAAATGATTCCTATGGCACAGGAATCATGAATATTTACCAGGCTGTCACCGAAACTGCTTTCGCTGGTGAGCTTACCGGCAAGTTGACAGACAATGATGGCAAGCCGCTCATAGGAAAACTTGAAATAAAGGAAGAAGGACTTTCTTATAATATTGGAAAAAACGGAGAATTCAAATTCAAAATCAGGGAAGGCAGCCATAAAATCAAGGTAACATCTTTTGGCTATCAGGATTTTGAAACAATAATCGAACTGAAAAAAGGCGAAACATTACCAGTGAATTGGTCCTTGGATAATGCTCAGGCATTTACTGTAACTGGAATAGTAACCGACAGTTCTGGAAAGGCCGTGCCTTATGCATTTGTTAGAGTCAAAAACACACCGCTGCCAACTTATCGAACTGATGCTAACGGTACTTTTGAAATCGTAAATCTGCCTGCCGGCGAGTATATCCTTCAGGTTTCAGGAGAGGGGATAACAGGATTGGCAAAAGAGGTGGATGTTAACGGTGATACTTCCATCGATTTAAAGGTAAACACTAGCCCTGCCAATTTAAGTAAGGAATGGTCTATGGCCAACGGCAACAATCAACGAAATGCTGTCTCTTCAAATGCAATTGACCTGGCTGCCTTGGAGGAAAGCTGGGAGTACAATGCTTCAGGGAAAGGGAAGATCCTTTTTTCCACCCCAGCAGCAGCTAATAACAAAGTGGTCCTTGTAACGGACAGTGGTTATGTTGTAGCACTTGATTCGTTTACAGGCAAAGAGCAATGGTCTGTAAAAATTGGAAGCACGAACAGATCATCTCCAACAATAAATGGTGATACTGTCTACCTTTCAGGAGGAGAAGACGGAAAGATTTATGCTTTGGATCTCAAATCCGGTAGCAACATATGGACGACTGCTGTTGGGTCAATGGCAGTCTATGAATCTCCATTATTTGTTGATGGAACGCTAATGGTTTCATCGGACCTTTCAGAAGATGCAAAGCTAACCGCGTTAAATGCTGAGACTGGTGAAAAGAAATGGAGTGTCGATCTTGGCGCGCCTACCTATTTTGGTCCTAGTGCTGGAGATGGGATGTTATTTATCGGAAGCTATGATAATCAAAAGCTCAGGGCACTCAGGGTTGAAGATGGAACAGAAGTGTGGAGTAAAACACTCGTAAATGAGGGAGTTGCCTCAAAGCCGGTATTTGATGGCGGCACACTATATCTAGCAGGCACTAATTTTAACACTGAAGGCGGCACACTTTATGCCCTGGATAGCAAGACAGGTGAAGAGAAATGGAAGGCAGGCGGTATCGGTGATACGCAGGCTGGCTCACCGATCGTCTATGAAAATATCGTTGTCATTGGTTCAGCCGTCCAGCCGGTCTTACGCGCATTCGAAGCAAAGACTGGTCAGGAACTCTGGAACAACCGCTCTGTGGGTACGACTTTGAACAGTGGTTCTGTTTCTGCAAATGGACTCTTATTTTTTGCAGGTACCAGCGGAAATCTTTCTGTCATTGATGTGTACACTGGTGAAAGATTGAAAGACTTCAGTCTGCCGGTTTATAGTACGTCGGGTATCCCTATCCTTTCAGGACAGGTAATTGTACCTTTCCAGACTGGGGTTAAAAGCTATAGATCCCCTGGCTCTGTGAAAGGAACAATGAAGGATAGAGAAGGCAATGTTATCGAAGGTACTGTCACAGTGGTAGATACAGGGGAAACTGTCAGCACAGATAAAGATGGAGTCTTTTTAATAAAGCACGCACCTGGCGACTATACACTCAGGATTTCTTCATATGGTAAAAAGCAAATAACCGAAAAAGTGAAACTTTCTTCAGGGTATCAATTCACGAAAAATTATCAACTTGAAGAAGCAGATAAGAGTTCTTTAACCATCCTTGTAAAAGACAAGCGCACTGGAAAGCCAGTAGAAGGAGTGACTGTAAGCCTAAATCAGTCACCAATTGAGGGGCAGACGGACAGTAATGGAATCTTTGCCAAGGAAGGAGTATATGAAGGGGCCTACATGGCACAGTTTGCATTAAAGGGTTATAAAACCGGAAGCAAGGAAATAGTTGTCAGTCCTGGCGATCCTGCTGATATTACCTTTGCATTAGAGCCAATTGATATTGCGGTACTGAATGATTATAAGAGTGAAATCACAACCCTGTTGAATGTTAATGGATTTACGGCTGAAGAACGCGGCTGGGATGTAGTCGAGGACATAGGCCGCTATAAAGTACTTTACCTGAATGGCGGATACGGTTCTGAAGGTATCAAGCCTACTGAGGACCAGTTCAAAGAATTGGCAGAAAGAGCAAAAGTCCATAATGTCAGCATTATTTTCACAGATCAGTGGGGCGCGAACTATGGGTCCATCCACCACTTGAAAGACTTTTTCCAGGATCCTAAAGACCTTGGGCATGACTATGATGGCGGGGAAGTGAGAATCCAGGTAGAAGCAGAACATCCTATTTTCAAGGGCTATAAACCTGGAGACAGAATCAATGTTTTAGAAAATAATGCAGATTTTGCCTGGTTCAATCAGTATTCCGGAAGGACAATCGGTAAAATCGGCAACACTGATCAAGGGTTTGTAGGATCGGGAATTGCCTATAATGCTGTATCCGAAGGCAGTGCTCATTTATTATTGTCGAGTCATGCAACTGTACCTTGGGAGAGTTCCAAGGCATGGCTGCGCGGACAGCAGCAAATCCTGTTTAACAGTATTGATTACCTGTACAAAGCTGAATACGGAAAAATAACAGGTTCTGTGACCAATGCAGCTGGAGAACCTGTCGAGGCAAACATCGAAGTGCTCGAAACAGGAGTTAAAGCGAATACTGACGCCAACGGCAACTTCACACTTTTTCATGATGAAGGTACCTTCAAACTTGAAGTCAGGTCAAAAGGATTGGGTTCTAAATCAGAAACCGTTACTGTAGCCAAAGAGGCGGCTGCAACAGTCCAAATCGCTTTAGGTGAGTCAGAAAAAGGACTGCTAACAGGTACTGTAACAGATTCCATATCTGGTATGGAGCTTCAAGGTGTCAATATTTCAGTTAAGAACTCAGCTGGCGAGATGATTACAGAAGTTCAGACTGCTGCAAGCGGACGGTATGAAGTTTCTGGTTTAGAGGAAGAAGTGTTTGAACTTAAATTCAGTAAGGATGGATACATCGATCAGACACAAAGTGTCGATGTCGCGCGCCATTCTGGTGAATTGGACATTCAGATGCACACTATGCCATCAGTAGGGGTAGTAGGTGATTACTATTCCTCCGAGAAAAACTTCAAAGCTCTTTTTAATGAAATTGGAATAAATGTTCTAGATGTACAGCCCGCTGAATTAGTTCAGAGAATGGCTGAGTTTGATGTCATTTTCTTCAATGACCCAAGCTCATCAGCTATAACGGATGAAATGATGGAAGCTGCCGATAAAGCACAAACCAGCCTGATTTATGGTGATGCGGTCTGGGGTGGCGGCATCAAGCAGCTGGTGAATTACAGGAAGGATCCGAAAGAGCTTAAAACGATAAGGAAGACAACTGAAGCTGCCCAGTACAAAGTAATCGAAGAGCATCCAATATTTAATGGAGCAAAGACTGGGGAAATCGTTGAAATCCTCACTCCAGCAGCCAGCTATGTTGGTTACTTCAAGGATTACAGCGGGTTTTCTCTTGCGGAAATCAAGCATGAAGGCTCAGATGCCACCCATGGACTTGGGGTCGCCTATAAACCAAGATCAGCCGGAAGTGTTGAATTATTGTTAAGTGGCCATGGATTTGCTTATTACCATGGTGCCAAGGATTATACAGAGGCAGGAAAACAGCTTCTAATTAACTCGGTGCTATGGGCGGCGAATGTTAGATATCCGGTGATCAGCGGTACGATTGTCGATGAACAAGGCAATCCATTAAAAGCAGAAATCAAGGTGAAGGGACAGCCATATCAAACTCAGTCAAGCGGTCAGGATGGCAGTTTTATAATCGCCACGCTAGCAGGAGAATACGAGATTGAAATCAGTTCCTATGGCTATGCCGCAAAGACGATGAAAGTAACGGCAGAAATGGACGGTGAGCCGATGAAGATTGGAATGACAGTAGCAGACAATGTTGGCTCCATTTCAGGTACCGTGGAAGATTCAAAAGATGGGAACGCGATTGAAGGCGCGAAAGTCGCACTCTTAGGAGCACCAAAAGAAGTAATTACAAACGTCCAGGGTCAATACAACATTTCAAAAGTAGAACCCGGGAACTATACAGCCCGGATCGAAAAGGATGGCTATGTACGCCAGGATATTGAGCTGAAAATTACAGACGGCCAAAAAGCTGCCCTGAATGTAAAATTAAGACCTTCACCAACAGTAGGAATCGTCGTGGACCTGACTGCTTCAGGAACTACCTATAAGCACTATCTAGAGGAAAGAGGCTACAAGGTCGTTTACCTGAATTATATGGATACTGATAAATTGGATGAAGTGGATGTTGTTTTTGCGAATTCTGATTATGCGAAGAATCTTGAACCGTCAAAAGGAGAGTTTTTAGCATTCCAGAAAGCTTTGGATGAAAACAGGAAATCAGTCATCTGGACTGGCCAGGCTGGAGGACGCGGTTCGATTAGATATTTGCAGGAATTTAATAATGATCCGACAACTATATTCGAACATAACAACAAACCAGGAGCACAGGGAACTGTTGTGGGTGATCATCCTCTTACTGCAAGTTTTAAGGCAGGAGATACAATCGAAATACCGGGAAAGTCCGGCTATTATTATGGTTTTGACGGCTATTCGGGTACAACGGTCATTGATTTCTCACATACAGGAACCGGGGAAAAGGGAAGCATGGTCGCCTACAAGGGCAGAACGACCGATTCAGTTGAAATTCTATTGGCCAATATGACCGTCAGCCATGTATTCAAGCCGAATGATTCATTTGACCCGGCAAGAGAGCGGCTATTGAATAACGCCCTAACCTGGGCACTCGAGAAGAAAGAGCCCCTAGTCGGTGAACTAAATGGTATAGTACAGAATGAAAACGGACCTGTAAAAGGGACGATTTCTGTAAAAGAAACTGGAAAAACCTATCAAAGTGATGAGAAAGGGAAGTTCTTTGCTGCATTTGAGGAAGGAACCTACACCTTGACAATTGAAGCTTTTGGCCACAATACAAAAGAATTCACAGTCTCGATCAAAAATGGCGAAGCGATAAATGAAGATTTCGTAATTGATGCTGTCGATTCTGGCATCCTGGCTGGTAAAATTGTCGATGCATCTACGAAAGATGCAATCGCTGGTGCAAGTGTTGAAGTCATCGGAACACCAGTGGCAGTCGAGACAAGTGAGGATGGAAGTTATCAAGCAACACTTCCTGCAGGACAATATGAAGTAAGGGTGATTGCGGCCGGCTTTAAGCCAATTTACCAGACTGTAGAGATTACCACAGGGCAGCAGACAGACTTGAATGTCTCGCTTGTTGTTTCTGAAAAGATTGCATTCCTTGCCAACCCTTATCAACAGGATAAAATCATGCCATTCCTTGAAAGCAATGGATACGATGTTGATTTGCATCCTTATGCAGAATTTGAAGCATTGATTGAGAATATACCAAACTATAAATTAATCATCGTCAATGATACATCGTATACCATGAAGGAAGATAGATTTAAAGCGATGGTGGAGAAAGCTAATGAAAATGAAGTAAGCATTATTTTCACTGCCTTGTACGGAGGGACAATAGGAGATTTGAGCGATGCTTATGGGGATCCTGAAGATTTTGATTATAGTTTTGTAGATAAGGAACTAAATCTTCGGGTAGATGAGAACCATCCAATTCTCAAGGGATTCAATAAAGGTGATGAACTTCCTCTGCTCCTCAACCCTAAAGGCAGCGTACAGTATTCAGTATTTGAAAACTATAGCGGCACGACTCTTGGCAGCTTGACTAACCCGGTTAAAGGTGAACTTGGCAATTCTATTGCCTATAAGTTCAGTTCATCCAATAGTGTCCATATCCTTCTATCCGCCCTGCAAATCAGCAACTATGGACATCCGAATGACAGATGGACTGAAAATGCGAAAAAAATATACTTGAATGCAATCAATTACGCCTTGACCGCTAGCCAGGGTGAGATCAAAGGAGAAGTCAAGGACAGTCAGGGAAGTCCAATTGCAAATGCCTTTGTCACCATTGAAGGAACAAACCACAAAACAACCACCAACTCAGCTGGCCAGTATAAGTTTGGAATTGGTATTGGTGATTTCGAAGTGAAGGTCCAGGCAAGAGGCTTTGCTGAACAAACCAAGCCAGCTAAAGTTGAAGAGCTTGGAAGCAGTGTCGATTTGAACTTTACACTGGAAGCTATCGACGGATATGATTTGAATGGTGTAATTACAGGCAAGAAAGGCAAAGAACCTGTGGGCGGTGCTAAGTTGACTCTAGTTCCAAAAGATGAGCCAGATTTTAAGATGGAAGGCTCCAGCATAGAAGATGGTTCATATGTATTCAACAATTTGCTGCCTGGCGAGTACACTTTGTTTGTAATAGCAGAAGGGTACCTGCAGGATGCTTTTGAGGTTGAAATTGTATCCGAAGATAAGGAATTCAACCTTGAACTCAACGCATTCGAGGCGGCAGTATTGGGAGATGTTAATGGTGCCCTGACAGGATTATTAAATGAACAGGAACTGTATGCGGAAGAGAAAGGCTGGGACATACTCGGGAATGTTGGAAATTATGAGGTCATCCTGGTCAATACAAATAAAGGAACAACTGAGCAATTTCAACAGCTGATCAAAGAAAGTGACGAACAAAAGACAAGCCTTGTTTTCACAGGCACATGGGGCGTTGCTGAAGGTTCAATCCAAAGATTAAAAGAGGTCACGGGAGGTCTGGAAATGGACCAGCAGGGATATAATGAAGGAGAGATATATGTTGAAACAGCAGATGGACATCCAATTTTCAACGGAATCAAATTGGATGAAAATGACCGGGTTAAAATCCACACGGCGAAAAGTCCATATGCGACGTTCAAGAATTATACAGGTATAGCAATTTCGAGCCTTTCTGTTGACGGAGAGCGTAAAGGGGATTCAATTGGATTTGAATTCAGGAGTAAGGAGCACATGCATTTGCTAATGTCTTCTTTTGCTGTTACCAATATCATCGGACCTGACTATGGCTGGACTCAAGATGGGCGACAGTTATTCTTAAATGCCCTAGCCTGGTCAAAGGACACAGTACAGGAAATCCCTGAAGCACCAACTTGGGAAGTGGAAGAATTGATGGTGAAGGGTGAGCCGGCAATAGTAGAAGGCACAGCGCCAAAGGGAACCACAGTGAATATTTATGAAAAGCATGGCAACGAAGTATTCCTGATTGATTCGGTTAAAACTGGGCAGGATGGCACGTACTCAGTAGACTTGGATCTTGATAATGGAAGTCATACTTTGCAAGCAGAAGCAGAGAACTTTGCGGGTAAAACAAAGGCAGTAAAAACAATGAGAGTAATTGTAACAGGGAAACCTGAGAAAAAGAATAAAGCAAGCTAACGGACACGAATACTAGATGATAAAGGCTTCCCATTTAGGGAAGCCTTTTCTTTAATAGGGTTAGTTTCAAGGGCCTTTGAGTGGAAAAATAATTAAGGAATACTTACACTTATAAAACAGGGAAGTTATTGTGAAAATACTTATTCAATATGCTTATCACTTCACAATCTCGGTACTTTTATGATATATTAATATTTAAAATATTCTTACAAGTTTTAGGAAGGTGACAAAATGACATCAGGAATCGAAGTGAACGACAGCAGTTTGCCATTGCGCCGGGATGTAAAAATGCTTGGAAACATCCTTGGAGATATCCTAGTCTACCATGGCGGAGTGGAACTATTTGAAAAAGTAGAAAAGATCCGAGCAATGTGCAAAACGCTAAGGAATGAACATGACCGCGATACATACCCTGCTTTAAAAGAGGAAATCGCAGGCTTGTCTGTTCCAATGAGAAAAAATATCATCCGGGCATTTTCGGTATATTTTCATTTAATCAATGCAGCGGAACAAAATCACCGGATCCGCAGGCGCCGCGACTATCTGCTCAAGTCTGATACCAGCTCACAGCCAGGTTCTATTGAAGCAGCCATCCTTTCGTTGAAAGACAATTATATATCCTCAGATATCATCCAAAATGTACTGAATACCATTTCATTGGAATTGATTATTACAGCCCATCCTACGGAAGCCACCAAACGTTCAATCCTGGAGATTCAGAAAAGGATAGCAGGTATCCTTAAAAGTCTGGACAATCCACTCTTATCCAAGAAAGAGCGTGATAGGATTGAGGAAAGCCTATTTAATGAGGTTTCCGTCCTCTGGCAGACTGATGAATTGAGAGACCGTAAGCCTACTGTCATTGATGAAGTCAGGAACGGACTTTATTATTTTGACCAGACACTATTCGATGTCCTGCCTGAAATCCATCAGGAAGTAGAAACCAGCCTTAAAGGTCATTATCCTGAACATGAATGGAAAGTACCTCACTTCCTGCGATTTGGTTCATGGATCGGCGGTGACAGGGATGGGAATCCAAATGTTACTCCAGATATTACATGGGAAACATTGCAAAGACAAAGACGTCTGGTACTTAAAAAGTATAAAGCTGTATTAGTTGATTTGATGAAACGTTTCAGCCATTCAACAACAAGAACAGCTGTTAGTGAAGAGTTAATCGCATCAGTTATTAAAGATGAAGAAAGATATTTAACGGATGATCAAAAATGGAATATTGAAGGCGAGGTTTATCGCCGCCAATTTGCTATTATCATTCAAAGGCTTAAAGAAGCTGGAAAATCTGATATTGGCTACAAATCATCAGAGGAAATGCTTGAAGACCTTCTTGTCATAAAACGAAGTATTTATCAGCATCATCCTGTTCATCATGAACTCAAAACTTTGCAAAAGTTAATCAGGCAAGTCCAGTTGTTCGGATTCCATCTTGCAACTCTGGATATTCGTAACCATAGCGGTGAACATGAAGCGGCAATTGCTGAAATACTGAAGAAGGTTGGAATCAATCAGGATTATGCAGCTCTATCAGAAGATGAAAAGCAGGAATTGCTTGTTAAAATTCTTGAAGACCCACGTCCATTGCTTCTTCTTCATGAGGATTATTCAAAAGAGACGCAGGAAATGCTTCAAGTTTTTGAGATGATCAAACGTGCGCACAATGAATTTGGGAAGCGTTCGATTTCTGTTTATCTGGTGAGTATGACTCAATCCGCGAGCGATTTGCTTGAAGTGCTTGTCCTTGCTAAGGAGGCTGGCATATACAGACTCCATGCTGATGGTACTTTCGAGACCGATTTGAACGTCGCTCCGTTGCTAGAAACAATCGACGATTTAACAGCAGGTCCAAAAATCATGGAAACATTATTCAAGTTGCCAATTTACCGCAATCATTTGAATAAAATGGGGGACCAGCAGGAAATCATGCTTGGGTACTCAGATGGAAGCAAGGATGGCGGAACATTGACAGCCAACTGGAAGCTTTACAAAGCTCAGCTTGAGATCAATGAAGTGGCCAAGAAATATCAAATCGGCTTGAAGTTTTTTCATGGCAGAGGAGGTTCACTAGGCCGTGGAGGCGGTCCATTGAACAAGAGTCTGCTTTCCCAGCCTGTCGAGACTCTTGGTCAAGGAGTCAAAATTACTGAGCAAGGGGAAGTTTTGTCATCTCGTTATCTATTGAAAGATATTGCCTATAGAAGCCTTGAACAAGCAACATCTACGATGATGAAGGCTGCAGCGAATGTGCTGAAGGAATCTGAGCAGGGTCATTTGCGTGACCAAAGATGGGTTGATGCAATCGAGCAAATTTCTGCTGTTTCCTTAAGGAAATATCAGTCGCTTGTGTTTGAAGATCCGGATTTTATCACCTATTTCAACCAGGCTACACCGTTGAAAGAACTAGCTGAATTGAATATTGGGTCACGTCCTATGAGCCGTAAAAACAGTGCCAAATTCGAAAATCTTCGTGCTATACCATGGGTATTCGCATGGACACAAAGCAGACAGCTCTTCCCGGCATGGTATGCGGCTGGAACTGGCTTGCAGAGCTTCGCACAGGAAAGTCCCGATAATTTAAAGGTCTTGCAGGAAATGTATGAGGAATGGCCATTCTTCCGAAGCACTGTGGATAATCTGCAAATGGCATTGATGAAAGCGGATATTACCACGGCACAGGAATATACTTCACTAGTAGAAGAGAAAGCAATTGCTGACCGCATCTTTGGCAACATTTTAGAGGAGTATGAACGAACCAAGAATATCCTTCTGCAAATTACAGAGGATGAAGAACTGCTTGACCATACACCAAATATCAAAGACTCTGTTCATAGACGAAATCCATATGTCGATCCGCTTAACTTTATTCAAGTGGAATTGATTAAGGAGCTTCGCAAGGATGAAGATCCGGATGATGAGTTATTGACGCAGGTTTTATTAACTATCAGCGGAGTTGCTGCAGGATTAAGGAATACTGGTTGATCAAAAAGACCCGCCGTTTTGGCGGGTCTCTTTGATTAAAGTCGTAGTGAAAGTTTTCTACGAAGTACTTAACAGGAGCTGAAGATCAATCTTAGACAGGCAGTTTCATTTGCCTTTCGAAAGTAACATGAGTTAAAATTTCATGGTTCAGTGTTTTAGCCATTTTCATAGTAAGATTCAGTATTTTTCGGATGCCTTCCTGGTGCCCGTTTTTGATAGCAAGCCCGTCACATTGAATTTCACTTTGAATACTCAATTGTTGTTCTAGTACCGGGTATTCAATGTGGCCAAGTTCATGCCAGATAATCGCTTCTTTTATATCTTTGTCCGCGCAGAAAGTTGGGTAATCATAAACAACGATGAACCAATCGAATTCAGCTTCATAAGATTTATAAAACAGGGTCAGGATCCGGGAATCAATATCCCATAAATCAAGCCAGTTTCCATTTCTAAGTCCAAAAAGCTTCAATACGGCCTCCTTATTTTCGATGATCGCAATTTTTCCATTGACCCGGTACTTCTCTTGATCCAAAAGTTCACCGATGCATTTCAAAAAATTCCTCCTCTTTATGAAGTCCTGTTATTTATTATTGTTAAATATATTAGTTATTGTTAAACAACATGAGTAAAATAAAAAAGATACGAAATTGATCAGAAGGGAGGGAGCTGTGAATGCTTTGTTCACATAGTTACTGGAAAGTGGATCGCAGAATTGAAGATAATGAACAAGTTTATGAAGAAAACGAGCAATTCATAAAAATGTATCATGACAAGATAACCACAGCTTCTGACATTTTTCATCTGCGTGACATATTAGATATTACATTTAAGGAAATGTCAGGAAGGACAGGCTTTCTTTATCTCCATACAACAAGAGGAGTGTATTCCTTCTGTACGGATGCAAAGCCGGATCGACTTATTGAGATGTACAAAAAAATCAAACATCAAAATTAGCTTAATTTACATATTTAGCAGCAAAAATCACACTCTATATACAAAGGGTGTGATTTTATGCTTTTTTCAACGGTTGGTGCAATCGGATCCCAATTGAATGATTTTATGATCATTTTAACCTCCATCTCCCTCCATGAACTATTAGATGCTGAGGCGAAATATCATAAGGTATTAAGAGCGTATTGGTATGAAAATAACTTCCTTACCTATAAATGGTGGTTTCTCTTGGTTCTTTCCATCGTCCCGGCCATTGTCTGGTGGATACGGGTTGATAAAACCAAGCTAATTGAAAATACAGCATTTGGTTTATTCTATGGCGTAACAGCCATCTTCCTGGATTCAATCGGCAGCAACGCTATGGTATGGACATATCCAGTCAGACTCACACCATATTTAAATCCGCAGCTATATCCTTATGATGTGGGAGTCGTGATAATCCCTTTTATGATGGTCTATCAAAAATTCAGTATGTCATTTAAAAAGTTTTTTATCGCTACAGGTGTGTTATCCCTTTTCCTGGCTTTTATTGCAGAACCGTTCATGGTCTACCTGGGGATTTATAAAGAAATTACCTGGAAACATATTTATTCATTTCCGATTTACTGGTTAATAGGAATAATGTGTTGGGCAATCATTAAAAAATTTAAATCTTATTCTTCTAAGTCATAAAAATCCCTGGCCTTAGGCCAGGGATTTTTATGGTATATTGGTTTTGTAGAGGCTCTGTTCTCATACTTTGTTGCTATTGCCTACAAGAATGGATTGAATTACAAATTCCTTCGTAAAGTTGACTCTTCTTATGAGAAAAGAGCATGCAAAGTAATACCGACCTGCAAAATGGGTAAATATTACGTTAAAATCGGCTATAGGATTTAACAACAATGTTTAGGAAAACAGCCCTTTTTAGAAAAGGACGTGGAATAATGACTAGTTTTACTAATAACGTTATAAGAATAATTCAGACAATTCCATATGGGAAAGTGATGACATATGGTCAAATAGCAAAAGCGGCTGGAAGCCCAAGATCAGCAAGACAAGTTGTCCGAATACTCCATTCACTGTCAGAAAAATATGGTCTTCCATGGCATAGGGTGATTAATTCTAAAGGAGAAATTGGCTTCAAGGATGAAGAAATGTTCATAACACAGAAACTGTTGCTGGAATCTGAAGGAATCCAATTTAATACAGAAAGATCCCTGCCACTTAAAAACTATTTAAGGCATATTGATATTGAGATACATTAACGGATAGAAACTGATAAACATACATATGTAAAAAACACCCAATGGGTGTTTTTTACATATATTTTTTTGAAATATCTTGTCTGTCAAAATATTTTCGGAGCGAGCTTGAAATGTTACGATAAACCTTATTGATTTATACATAAATCTGGAGTTTAGTTTTACATTAAGTACGACGTATTCATGGTTTTGCCAGTACTGTATTAGGGAAAAGGTATAGAGGATTATATTACATAGTGAGGTATAATATGGAAGTAGCAGTGCTTGAAAAAGAGATAAGCGGATTTATTGGTAAGTTATTAAGGGATAATTTTGGCCGTGGACCAGGTAATGTATTTTGTACCATCTCGAGGCCGTTCGTATCAGTCTATATTACGAATTTTCTATCAACGATGGAGAATACTCTCCTAACTAATCACCAAAGCGTTTATGTCCAAAAAACAAGAGATTTGATGATGGAAACCCTTGAAGAAGAAATTAAATCTTATATCGAATTGAATACAAAAGATAAAATAAAAGAATTTTACTATGAATGGAATCTAGACGAAAAATCAGGAATGTTATTATTCATTTTTGAAAAAGATCAGCCATATAATTTCGATGAATACCCCAGTAAGAACCTTGTTGAGGAGGAAACCATAGAATTAAGCAAGGAAATTCAGAAAGCTCCGGATGAAACCCATTCTAAGTTGCTTAATGAGCGGACGCTGATTATCGTACGCCACGGCATTCTAATAAGTCTGGAAAAAGAATTTATTCAATTAGGGTTTCAAGAAACGCTGAAGATTGCAAAAAGAAAACTGGAAAAGAAAGCAATTACTCAGCATCAAAGTTCATATGAAAGATACCTAAACGCAAAAATAACAGATTACTTTGTTGACTGGAATTTTGATAAGGACAAAAGCTACACTTTGTTTATACTTAAATCCTGACTGATCCCCTATTGATTTACTGATGATAAAATGCTATCATACTCAGTAGGGTAAAGGTTAAAATTCTTAACCTTGCTTAAGCGAAACAAGAACGTACTATATAATGAATAACTAAATATATTAATCTGATGGCAATGAATGGGCATAGAACCAAATCATAAGTCAGAAAAGGATGAATGTGGATTGATCCTTTTCTGACTTTTTTTAATGCCAATTATTGGATGATTTGACTGGAAAGGAATGATTCTTCATTAGTAAACATGAAATAGGTTCATATATTGATACTTTTGTACAAGAAAAACAACAATTACCTTCTGAAACTCCTAATACAATTAAGAAGAATGAAATCGAGTTTTATTTAGAAGAATATGCCATAGAACAGGGAATTGATTTCGATAAAAAGTCGGAGTCCACTAAAACCATATACACCCTTATCCTCGAAGGAAGAGAGACGATTGTGGAATTTTTCTATAGGTATGGCCATTACTATACTAGACATTCAATAACTCTTAAATAATTTTGCTGTTCCATGAGGAGCAGCTTTTTTGTTTGATAATTAGTTTTAAAATTATTTAGTTCTGGATAACTACATTTGATTTCGGTCCTCCCAATGAAGTAAAAGACCAACTTCCCCGGTCGGCTCTCCGAGGCAATCGATGTGCTTGACTCGACAGCCACAGGATAATGAAAGTTTCGAAGCTATCATCGCACCATCGAAAGCGACAGCTTTTGGGAGGACGGGGCGCTTTAAGGCGGGCAGCGCTAATCGGGGCTGAACGATGCGCTTGCGCTTTTTTTCCACTGTGCATTCGAAGGTATTGAATTCATCATAATATTATAGGATAATTTTGTCATTGTTATTAAAAGGGGTGGGGAAATGGAAGAGACATTTAATCGTTTTCTTGATGATTATCTTGATGTTTGGAGAAATTCTTCTTTGCCAGAATTAAAATTGATGATTTCACGTGAATACCAGGCGAGGGAAATTACGAATGGTAAAATATCTGATTTTGGGTATGATGAATCGATCAGAGGGTGGGAGCAAGGTTTTAATTTTGTCAAAGGAAATAAGGGAAGTTGGGAATTAACAGTTATAGACAGGATAAAGATAGGGGAGCATGAGGTAATGGCAATCATCCTTGCGAGGCTGGTCCTCGAGGGAAAAAGCATGGAGACTAGTAATCTCTTTTTTCAGACATTTACGTACGACTTTGGCTGGAAGCTTATCAGAAGTTATATAGAGGCTGGAATTCCTGTTGACCAGTTTGAGTAGACAATATCTTGTAAAACGCTTAATGTTAAAACTCTAGGGGGGATACGCGGTGAACATCGCAGTAAAAGCTTTATTAATCACCATAGGGACACTTTCAATCTCCTTGGGAGTGATCGGAATCTTGGTTCCTCTTTTGCCTACCACACCGCTGATTCTGCTGGGTGCAGCCTGTTATGTAAAGGCGTCGGACGAACTGTACCAAAAGCTAATTAGAAATAAATGGTTAGGCGGTTATATAAAGGATTTTCGTGAAAAAAACGGAATTACCTTAAAAAATAAAGTATTAAGTCTTTGCCTGATGTGGATTTCGATATTGGGAACGATATTATTCTTAGAGGTCGATTTTTGGCTCGCTGCTGTCCTGATTATTGTCGCTGTTACGGTTAGCGCCTATATTTTATCTTTTGATACTATTTGAAGCAGTTATAAATCACCATTTCATCCCAGAATTTAAATTTATTTTCTTTAATCGTTTTGATAAAACAATAAAATTGGTATCGTTTTGCTAGTCTGCTTGATAATCGATTCTTGACATAAACAGCTTTAATTTATACAATTATCTTGAATTCGAGATATATTGAAGTTAGGATTAGTGGATTTTACAGAAGGAAGGTGCACAACAGGTTAGATAGATAGCTCTTTATAAAATGTTAGGAGAGTTGAAATGAAACATATTTATAAAAAAGGAATAAATACATCCAAACCAACTTTATTATTGTTGCATGGCACTGGTGGTAATGAAAATGATCTGCTTCCTTTGGCAAACATGATTGACGAGGAAGCTTCTGTGTTAAGTGTTCGCGGGAATATCCTTGAAAATGGAATGCCACGTTTTTTCAGAAGGCTTGCTGAGGGTATCTTTGATGAAGAAGATTTAATCTTCCGCACCCAAGAATTGCATGATTTCTTGGATGAAGCATCGGAAAAATACGGTTTTAGCCGCGATAACATAGTAGCGATTGGTTACTCAAATGGTGCCAATATTGCTGCTAGTCTGCTTTTTCATTATAAGAATGCCCTTAAAGGAACAATCCTCCACCACCCAATGGTGCCTAGAAGAGGGATTGAGCTTCCGAAATTGTCAGGTACAGAGGTTTTTTTAGCTGCTGGAAAAAATGATCCAATCTGTCCCGCACAAGAGTCAGAGGAATTGAAATCATTGTTGTCTAGCGCTAATGCCAATGTAGAAACGCATTGGGAGAACAGCGGGCATCAATTGACGCTAAGTGAGGTTGAGGCAGCCAGGGATTGGTATACAGGCAAATTTTAATTTAGTGCTTCATAAAGAAAGAGCAATGTGAGAACATTGCTCTTGGCTTTATTTCAGTGGATCTGTAATTATTCTTTAGGAGATCACCTTTTGTACATTGGCGGGTTCTCTCATTAACTCTACAAATACGCTGGCAAACTCTGGGTCCCATTGTGAACCCCTACCATTTTCAATAATAGTAAGTGCTTTATCAAACGCCATCCCCCTACGGTAAGGTCTGTTGGATGTCATTGCATCAAATGCATCGGCCACAGCTATTATTCTCCCAAAAAGAGGAATAGTGTCTCCTGAAAGACCTTTTGGATACCCACGTCCATCATACCGTTCGTGGTGAAACATTATGCCTTCAATGACGGCATCCATGTCAGTAAACCCTTGTACCTGCAGAACGATATTGGCACCAATTACAGGATGCCTCTTTATCTCGGCAAATTCCTCATCTGACAATTTCCCGTCTTTTTGCAATATTTTATCTGCAATGCCAATCTTGCCAATATCGTGCAAGATTGCAGATTTCTTCAACAGCGAAAGTTCATATCCCGATAACCCGAATTTGTCTCCTATTAAAAATGAATAAGCTGCAACTCTTCCGGAATGTCCCGCAGTATAAGGATCACGGGCATCAAGTGCTGCCGATAAACTCTCCAGGAAACTCTCGAACATCAATTGGTTTTGTTTGTCCCGACTGTTGATTGCGTCAACCATGTGATTAAAGCCGTTGACTAAACCAGCGAATTCATCAGAATATATTTCAGCTGTCTTTGTAGTTAAATTACCTTCCTGTATATTTTTCATTGAATTCTGTAGTTGTATTATAGGCTGATGAACATCCAAAAATGATAATTTGGAACCAAAATAGGCAAACGCCAGGCCTATAAGGATAATTAAGGCGGCCCAGCTCCAGTAACTTTGGACAGAAGACCTCAAAATATCAAGCTTTACCTGAGTTGCTAGACCAAATAGTAAAATGGGAAAAACGCTTATATAAAGAAAACTTAATTGGAATTTCCGCTTAATTGAAATAACATTTTTCCCCTCAAGCGATAAAGACTCGTTGAAACGTTTTTCTGCTGTCTTGGATAGCTCCATCAACAGCGGCTGTATCGCTTTAATAGTCAGGAAAAACTCAATAATACTATGCATCCCAGCGACCAAGATTGCCCCAATCATTGCAAAGAATACAAATGTAAAAGGAATACTCAATAGCTCGATATGGATAAAGATTATTGCCAAAATGACAGCCGGAGCTGATATGCCGATTAAATGGGGACCCATTATTCTTTTGAAAGTCAGGATGGGAAAATTGTGCAGCCTGAAAAACGCAATTCGCAAAGTGTTCAAACTCAAAGACTCTTCTTCATATACCTTCAAAATCGGCTTGATGTCCTTGGAAAAAGCAAAGTACTCTATGATAATCATAAAAAAGAAAGAAATGCCTATTATTACAGCCATGACAATAAATTCAATCGCAGAAAGTGTTAGAGTGAGGAAAATAAAGACTCCTCCCACTCCTAAAACAGCAAAGCTTGAGCCGAGGAGATAATTAAGTAAAAGTTGTTTCCTGAATTTCAAAAATGTTTCCAAACATTCTTCTCCTTACTAAATGAGGTGTTTTGTTAATTATTAACTAATCCAATTTATCTGTAAAGAAAATTCCACATTTAAAAGGGCTTATCGATATGTTCATGGAACTTTTAGTAATAGGCAGAAATTTCATCAAGGGAGAGGTTAAATTGAAAACGATAGGAATGATCGGTGGTATGAGCTGGGAATCCTCGGCTGAATATTACCGGAAGATCAATGAGGAAGTAAAAAGGCAGCTTGGAGGTCTCCATTCTGCAAAAGTGATTTTAATCAGTGTTGATTTTGATCAAATCGAAAAATGCCAATCAGAGGGCAAGTGGGATGAAGCGGGGCAGATATTAGGTGAAGCGGCATATTCACTGGAAAAGGCAGGGGCTGATTTTATTGTCATTTGTACTAATACGATGCATAAAGTAATTGACCAAATATCTCAGAGTACAAGCCTGAAAATTCTTCATATAGCAGATGAGACTGCGGCGCAGATCAAGAACTTAGGTATTAAAAAAATCGGTTTGCTTGGCACCAAGTATACAATGGAACAGGATTTTTATAAGTCAAGAATACAATCAAAAAATATTGATGTGTTAATACCAAACGAAAATGATAGAGACTTGATTAATAAAACAATCTTTAATGAATTATGCCTTGGAATTATCCACCAGTCCTCCAGGGAATATTTTAAGAGAATTATAGAAGACCTCGCTGCAGAAGGCGCAGAAGGAATCATTCTCGGTTGTACAGAAATAGGTCTATTAATAAAGCAGGAAGATGCAACCGTTCCCCTATTTGATACCACGGAAATACATGCTCATGGAGCAGTGGGAAAGGCGCTCAATATATAGAGAAAAATGGGTCAGAGGTTCTGGCCCATTTTTCGTTTCTCCATATGGAATCGCAAGTTGCTTGAAAATCAAAATGGGTAAGCGCGAAAGTTACATCGCCAAGAAGAGGTACGTGCTGAGTGACCCAAAATAGAAGTCTCTTGTGTTTTAGATGTATTTCGTTTTCACTCATATTATCATCCGTTTTGTCATCTCAAATGAGAACAAGTGTAATGCCTAAATCATTCTAAACAAGAGACTGTGGAATCTATAAGCTGACTATTTCTTATAAATAGACAGCATTGGAGAAATAAAGGGATCTAGGGGCATGGGACGTAAATAAATATTTATGGACCGAGGCATAAGGTAATCATTCTGAGCTTGCTTAAAGCAATTATACATGGCTTTACCGCCTGTTGAGTTCGCAGAGTGTATCGTGATTCGATTGGCAAATAGCTGTTTCTCGACCATTATTTTTACAAGCATCAAGCCATTTCTGGTATAGCTTTCAAGGTCATGATCTAACGACAAGTGGTCGATTTCATAGTTTTTCAAAAGAATGAGACATTCATCTATAGTCTCTGCCAAAACATAACCTTCTGGCGCCTTGCGGTAGTCATCTAGGAAAACACTGATTTCATTCATTTCTCGCTCTCCTTCCCAAAAGGGGGTGACTAAGAAAAGTCGAATAGCCCTAGATATTCATCATTCTCTCAAGCCTAACACACTTTTTGACAAAAAGGGCCTAATACCACTTGGGAAATTCTTCTATAAGTTTCTAAGAAATTTATTATTTCTTATTACACTGCACATTTCCTATAAGGATGCGTAAGGAAGTACAGGTCAGTAAAGCAACAAATATTTGAGAACAGCCTAAAAATGCGGGGAATTAATTGGTTTTGACTCACTTACAAATACAGGAGAAATGGGGAACCCCCGCTCCTGATAATAACGGGTTCTCTTGTGGGGTGCAAAACGCGAAAAAACAAATCAAATAGCATGTTAAATCGCTTACGATTTAGCATGCTGTTTTTTATTGGTATAGGAACGTTTATGTCAATTTTATTTGATAATTAACACTGTAATTAGCATGCAAATTAATAAAGTGGGAATGGACATTCTCATGCTGTTGTTTACATGCTAAAACGCTTGCTAATACTTCCTTGAATTTGATAGGAATTGCAAATTTCCAAACATAAAATAGATACACCAGCAGAAAGAAGTCTGGTCCATAAATAAGAAATCAGCGAAAGTAAAATAAGCGGAGTTTTTCCGGTTATATTCAGAATGGAGCACGTTTTTGGCTAAATAAGCGGAGTTTTTTCTCTTATACCAAGCAAATTCCACCAAATTAGTGTTTTTCGAATCAATAGACGGAATTTCTCCGTCTATTTAGTCTTTTTTCAGCGCAATTTACTTATTAAGCGGAATTTTTCCGCCTATTTATCAGATCGGGTATTTACTTAAAAACTCTCCATCTAAAAATGAAAGTGTAATTCCATCATAACGACTTTGAATTATAAAATTCAGAAATTAAAAAGCTTGATGATTTAATTGCTAATCCCCATGCTTTTTTCTACATTACTTGTACTGTTAATTACGATTTCGCACTTCCAAAGAGAACCCCTAATTCCTGATAAACGAGGGTTCAATTAAGTACATTTAGTGGTTTTTAACACCTTAGCAAGAATACGGGGATGAGCAAGAATGATTGGATGCGATTTTAAATGTAGCACCTGAATGAATCGCTTGTAAACATGTTCGTTATGAGAGCAAGCCGTCACGACTTTTTTTACATACCATTGCAAAATGGGAAGGCCTATTGGTTTTCTTCCGGTCGTTGTTCGGAATCGAAAGTCTTCTGTTAAAGCGATCAGCCAGGGAATATACAGAATCCTGCTAACTTTTTTATGATAGCTTTTTGTTAGTTGTTTCTTGTTTAACCCATGCATTAATAGTTCTCTTAAAGCCTTGGCTTCCATAGCAGCGAGGCTCATTCCCTGTGCAAAAACAGGGTCAACCCGGCAAAAAGAGTCGCCAATTACCAACAAACCGGTTGGAAAATTTCTTTGTTTTTCAAAGTGATAACGTCGGAGGGCAGGAAACCGGTATATTTGTATATCCTCAGAGAGTGGTGATTCACTTTTAATCAATTCATAAAACTCAGGTTGATCAAGCGTCACTGCATATTCCAGGAAGCTATCTATATCTTTAGGCACTTCTTTCGTGCCGTAACCAATCAGGGTAACTAGCATACGATTACCTTCGATAGGGGAAATCATGCCGCCACGTTCGACTTCTGGTGGATTGGGATAAGCGAGGAGACTGTGCCAATTAATAGATTCATGAGAAAGTTTCTTAAAGACCATGCTGGCATAAAATAAATCTACCTTGATTTCTGTTTTGGTCGGAATCCCGTATCCTGAGTCCCTTAGCCATTCGTTATGAAGCGATGCAGCACCTGACGCATCAATTACTAAATCCGCTAAAAGCTCCGTTACGGCTCCGGTTTTTTCCTCGATGACAATGGTGTTCATTTCATCGTTATTGAATTTAAGATTCTGCACCTTGCACCCGAATCGAAAATCGATATTCGGTATTTTTTCCAGTCTATGCTGGATCTGCCACTCAAGTAGAGGTCGGCTCTGCTGGCTAATGAACACGTTTGAATCAAATCGGAGCTTTTGGGTACCGTGATGTGACCATAAGAGATCGCCCGCGAAGTCCGTTTTCTTGGCTCCATTTCGAGATAATTCCTGAAAGATTCCTGGGAAAAGCTCCTCTATAATCTCTTCTCCGCTTTTCAGCAAAACATGCCCCAGATTACCTTGCGGAACCCCTTTTCTATTGGTGACATGATCATTTTTCTTATCTTTTTCTATTAATATAACTTCTTTGAAAAACTCAGACAGTACACGTGCAGCCAGCTTGCCCGCAATACCACCACCTACAACCACAGCTCTATTTCTGTTCATATTTTTCGAAAACATCCTTAGCTCCTATTCTCTTCATAATTATAGATATGTTGAATTATCTGCCTTTAAGTTAAAATAAACCTATGTATGCAACAGCATAACACGGTAATTTTACATAAAGAGGTGGGGAAATGAAAGAGTTACAAGCATATACGAAGGATTATCAAAAAGAAATGGGCTGGGAAATCAATTCTGATAACTATACCAAGAGCAGGGAATCACTCCTGAATAATTATTTACTGCTGACTACGGAAGTAGCAGAAGTGGCGGAAGAACTGAGGAAGGCCTTTAACCTTACGCAAAGTAGGGTACAGGAGGGTATGAATGAAGATGAGGCGTTCACAATCGCCAAAGAAAGCATCAAACAGGATATAGGCAAAGAACTGGCTGATTGCCTTGCATATCTATTGAAGTTCTATAATTATTTTGATATAGATCTGGAAGAAAGCTTCTACGAAAAAATGTTAGAAGTACGGGTTCGGAAAAACAAAGATCTTTAGGAAAAATTTTTCTCGTTATTTTGCTTCTAAATAGGGTTTATTTACATTATTTTTTGAGACCCTTAATGAATGGAGTTCAATTTTATGAATGAGCAACAAATGGATAAATTGCTGAATATCAAGACAACTGGTGAACAAAGAGGGTTCATGACTTCATTGCATTACCATCGCTATGAACCCACTCCATATAGTGCGCTTGATTTATTTTTCAATGAATACAATATTAGCAGTAATGATCATATTGTTGATTTTGGATGTGGAAAAGGGAGATTGAACTTTTATCTTAACCACCATTTCAACACAAATGTCGTCGGTGTTGAAATGAATGAAACATTCTACATTGAAGCTCTCGAAAATAAACAAAGTTACTTAAAGAACTATCGAAACCGAGCAGATAGAATTAATTTTTATTGTGTTCTGGCAGAAGAATATGGAATTTCGTCTAATGAAAACAAATTTTATTTCTTTAATCCTTTTACAGTTCAAATCCTGACCAATGTCGTAAAAAACATCATGATTTCTTATGAACAATATCAAAGGGAAATCGATCTGATTCTATATTATCCATCTGAAGACTATATATTTTATTTGGAAAAGCAAACACCGTTCGAGCTGGTTTATGAAATGAACCTGCCTGAAAACAATCCAAATGAAAGGTTTTTAGTATATAGATTGAATTTGTATAAGTAAATCTTAAAAATTAGAAGAGTGATGCAAAGATTCATCGGGTGCCAGCCTCTTGTAAAGTCTTCATAACATAAATGCCCCAGCAACATGCCGGGGCAAAAAACGAATTATTTTTGACTCTGAGGGTGGTTATCCTCGGCCAGTAGTGCTGCTTTTGCATTGAGTTCCACCTGTTCTGGTGTCTTGCAGCCAGGAATTACTGCAGTGACTGCAGGGTGTCTCAAAACCCAAGCTAATGCCCACGTTGCCATAGGAACACCTTCGGGAACTTCGTTTTTGTGTATTTCCTCCACCTGTTTGAGTAGAATCGCTGTTTCTTCGCTGTCATGTTTGGAGCGAACATCGTCAGCCCTGAAGGTCGCACCTGGTTTATATTTACCGCTTAAATATCCACTTGCCAGCGGAACCCGTGCCAGTACCCCAAGGTTTTGCTTTTGGCTAGAAGGGAAGATGTTCTCTTCAGGCTTACGGTCCAGTCGGTTGTAGACGACCTGAATTGCACCTGCGTTCACTTCTGAAGCGTTGTCAGTTTGGTAACTTTCTTCATTCGAACGCAGTGAGATTCCCAGGTTGCGTATTTTTCCTTTTTCCACTTGTTTATCGAGCATTGTCCATAGTTCATCGTTGTTGAATTCTTCATCTGTGCAAGAATGAGCCTGGTATAAGTCTATGTAATCAGTTCTTAGTGCCTTCAAAGAAGCATCCAGCTGCTTTAGTACTTCATTTGCATTCCAGTGACGTGTCCTTTCAAAATTACCATGAAAATGATGACCGAATTTAGTTGCTACGATCCAGTCTTCGCGATTGTTCCGGCTCAAGTAATCTCCAATAAGACTTTCAGATAAGTGATCACCATAACATTCTGCTGTATCAAGGAAGTTGATTCCTTCTTCATTTGCTTTATCCAGGATCGCATCGACCTCAAACTGACCGAAATCCTTTCCCCATTCACCGCCATACTGCCAAGTTCCGATTCCAATTACAGAAATATCTAGGTTTGTTTTGCCTAAGCGTCTGTACTTCATTCCAACACCCCTAAAATAATTTACGTCAATCTTATCATTTGAACGGTTTGAACAAAACTATGTTGCACTAACACATCCATTGTATACACCAAGAAAGGAATTCGAATTAATTAAAGGAATTCAAAGAACAAAAGAAGAAAGTATTATAGATAACGGATTGACAAGGGGGAAACGCAGGTGGAAGAAAAAGTGTTGAAAGCCATCCAGGATGAATACCCGGAGGACTTCTCGTGGTGCTATGGATGCGGGAGGATGAATGAGCACGGACATCATTTCCGGACAGGCTGGGATGGAGACCAGACAATATCAATCTACAATCCTAAAAAAGAACATATGGCACTGCCGGGTTTCGTCTATGGAGGCGTCATTGGTTCTTTTGTTGATTGCCATGGCACTGGTTCGGCTGCACTCTACCTTCATCGAAAAAATGGATATGAACCAGGAGAGGGTGCAGAACCTCCAAGATTTGTAACAGCATCCTTACATGTCGATTTTATGAAGCCGACTCCTCAGGGAACAGCATTAAAAGCAATAGGGACCGTACATGAGATCCATCCCAAAAAATATCGAGTTGAAACAGAAGTCTATGCCGGGGAAACACTGTGTGCTAAAGGAGAAGTTATCGCTGTTGTAATGCCAGATACATTTACAGCAAAATAATAGTCGAAAAAAAGACCCTGATATCAGTCAGGGTCTTGATCTAGCTATTTAACAGGTTCAAGCAGTGTGGTTGGCAGGTATCCTTCTTCACCGGAATCTTTCATTTTTACCTTCGTCCGTCTAATCTCTCTTTCTAAAATTTCTACTTCACTGTCTTGCATGATTTCTTTAACTTTGTTTTCCTTAACGATCTTGTCTACACCTTCTACATCATTAATTTCAATCAACTGATAGAGCTCGTCATATGCTTCCGGTGTAAGTGCGAGGTAGGCATTTTTTTGTACAGTAGCCTTATCGCCAGCCTGGAGAGTGTTGTCTTTAACTTCTTGTTCACTTTCTTTATACGTATCTTTCATGTTCTGGATGATTCCCGGAGCCTCTTCTTTCACTTTATCCACTACTTCCTTTGATTTTTCCTCTGTTGCTTGAGCAGCATTCTTTGTTTCCTCTTCTAACTCTTTTGCACCTTGCTCAGCCTCATTGCTGTTGCATCCAGTGATGAGCAAAACTGCCAATCCTGCAGGTATAAACAATTTATTTAGTGAAAATGACATAATTATATCCTCCTGATTCCACAACTTTTATACTGTAGGATACCACTGAAATTGTCTTATAAAACATTCTCAATATTGTCGACAAATTTTGAGTTATAACCAATAATAACCTTATGAATAGTTAAGGGAGGACTTTGCAAATGAATATGCATGCTAGATTATCAGCTTTTGAAGCAGCACAAAAGTTTGTGGAGGAGCGCTTCCCGGACTGTGGCGCAGCACTGCTGGCCGGGAGTGTAACCAGGGAGAAGCAACTGAGACATCTGACTTGGATATCGTGATCTTCGATAAGGATATCCCCTCAGCTTACAGAGAGTCAGTAATTGCTTTTGGGTGGCCGATCGAGGTTTTCGTCCATAATTTACAGTCCTATCAGCTTTTCTTTGAGAGTGATGTAAAAAGGGCTAGACCAAGCTTGCCGAGAATGGTTGCAGAAGGAACTGTTATTAAGAAAAGTGATTACTTGCCAAAATTAATTAATGAAGCTAAAAGAATAATCGAGCTAGGACCAGAGGTGTGGACCAAGAAAGAGATCGAGTTTAAACGATATTTCATTACCGATACGCTTGATGATTTCATTGGGTCAAACAATGATGCGGAAGAACTCATTATTGCAGGGACGCTCGCTGAACAGCTGCAGGAATTTGTGTTGAGGACAAACAAGCGTTGGGTCGGTAAATCAAAATGGGTAGTGAGGGAATTAAATCATTATGACCCCGTTTTTTCTGGAAAATTTGTAGAAGCATTTTCACAGTATTACAGAAATGGTAATAAAGAGATCGTCGTAGAAATGGCCGAACGGGTATTAAAACCTTATGGGGGAAAATTATTTGACGGCTTTTCTGTAGAGTAGATAAAAGCAGCCTGAATTCAGGCTGCTTTTGTCTTTTGCTACTGACTATCATTCGGCTAAGTGCAACTTTAAGTTAATTAATGTGCCCATAAATAGCGAAACCTTCGCGTTAAGGTCACATTAAGCTCATTAATGTGACGATAAACAAAGAAAGGCTCTCGTTAAGGTCACATTAAGCTCAAAAATGTGACGATAAACAGAGAAAGGCTCTCGTTAAGGTCATATAAAGCTCTCTAATGTGACGATAAACAGAGGAACGCTCGCGTAAAGGTCACATAAAGCTCAAAAATGAGACCGTAAGCAGTGTCTCCTATCCAAATGAATTCATGCTTTAAAAGAAAATAGTAGCAAAATAGCAGATATTACCAGGATACACAGACTGAAAATGGCAAAGAAGATCATCATTACTTGTTCGGAGGCAATGGTACCAGGAAGCCCGCAAATAGCTGGATTTTTTACCACCAATCCCAGCATCGTTCCCATTATTGCACTTATGCTCCCGTTATAAATCCCTGCAATCAATGATTGCGCATTCAACATTGAGCCATATAAAAAACCGATTGTGATACCAAGTAAAATGTTAAGCACACCAACAATCTCGAAATGGTCAGGGAAGAGAAGTATGAAATTTAGTGAAGCAACTAGTCCCAGTGTGCTGCTTGCAAAATAGGAAGCTGTATATCCGAACCTGTCACTAAACAGCAATCTCGATTTCCGAAGTACATAATATAGCCAGGCTCCAATTACAAAATTAATGATAGTTATGGAGATTAATAATGTCAGCATATGAGACCCTCCAAATTAATGAATCAGGTTTTGTAGGCCGAGGAAGCCGATATGCAAAAAGAACTGAGGATGAAAATCTCGATCATGATTAAAAACATAATACCTTCATATGCGGCAGCTCCAACCATAGGCGCCATGATTCCCATCATTAACCCAGTTATATAACCAGACAATAAGGTTTGATAGTCAAAGAGGTTGCCAAATAAAATACCTGAAACACCACCTATGATCACCGAAAACAAGGTCGCCTCCAAAAAGTAAAAAGGATACAAGTTGATAAAAACAATCCCTGTCCCTAGAGCCAAACCTCCAGCAGCCACCATGGTTATGTTCATTCCTAAATGAAAACCGATTTGTTTTCTTCGATTATATAGAAAGATATATAGAACGTATGCGGACAAGAAGTTAATTGGGTAAAAAATCACTATCCATTCCGGCATGACACATCACCTCTTATCTTCAATGTATTCATAACTGAATATGAGGTGTTTGAATTTTTTGCCAATTGCTTTGACGTTTATGATATTTGCCTCATATGATAATGGGAAAATTCGTTCGAATGGGGGAAATCCGTTGAAAACAGGTATGCGTCATTCGGATTATTTGAAAAATCTGTTAGAAGACAGAAAGAATGAAGTCAGGAATCTAGATCCTATTCATGAAGTCGGTGATCAAATTACTTCTCCACCAAGTGCAACATCACTAGAAGAGAATAAGATCATAGCCGAATACCTGGAACAAAAAAACCTCCAAACACTGGCGAATGCTGTTCCTGAATTTAAAAAAACTTTGATTTTAAAGAAGTTCTTTAAGATGAAACGGAATCAAGAAGTAATAGTCTATTTTGAGCTTCAAGGTGCTACTTGGGAAACCTCAGGGAAGGTCAATGCGATTGGAAGAGATTTTGTCATACTGACGAATTTAAAAGACCGTATCTGGATCCCATATAAAACGATATTATCAGCAAATTCTCCATCCGGAGTGCCGACCTATGAAAATGCCCATCAAAATTTCATCTATGATAATGACTTAAAACGAAAACTGACAACGAATTTTGGTGAAACAGTTGCCAAACGGGATGTATTAATCCATCAATTTTTCGAAGAATCCCTTAGGAGCAACCTTGAGAGATGGAAAGGAGTATGGGTCAAAGCTGTTACTCCTGAAGAAACGGTCTGGGGCAAAATCATCTCGGTAACCGAAGAAAGTGTTTTATTACAATCTGTTAGCTCAAAAAGACAAATTGCTTTCGATGATTTATCACATCTCATTTCTGCCCGCTTTTTTAATCGGGTACTTTTAATGGGGAAGAATATATTAACGTCACTATTCCGATAGGTACTTTATTTCCTAAGAGTTCTTATTTTCGAGAAAGGGTGAAATACATGCAAGACTTTCAATTAAACTCATTATCGCCTATTTCAAATGACGCTAAAGTCAATGATCCATTATTTGATTTTTTTAGTCAGCAGATGGGGAAACAAATTCTGATTATAACAGAATCATCACAATTAAATATTTTAGGGCAAACCTTCAGGCCGATTTTTTGTGGGACGTTAGCTGAAGTTGAACCTGGTCATTTAACACTTACTCCTGTAACAATCAAAATTTTGAATGCTCCGTTTCATAAATTTCCGATTCCACTGTCCATTCCATTTGAAAAAATTGCCCATTTCACTACAGATGTAGATTGTTCGATGAGAATACCCTTAGTTTAACCATAGAGGTAAAGGAGGCATTATTGATGTCCTTAGACTACTCAAAAATGACAAATGTAAATGATATTCATGATACAGCTATTTTGGAACATTTTAGAAATGGAATCGGACACAAGGCACTTGTGATTTCTCCATCATATCCCTATATGTTCGTTGGCATGATCAAGGAATTGCTAGGTGATACAGTCATGATTGATGTGGAGACTACTCACTTTGCCCAATTGGAAGATCGGACTTGGTATATACACATTCACAACATTGAAGTTTTCTATATCGAAAGGCCAGGGGCACCACAAATACCAAAGCTTGAAGACTATTAGATTCTAACGAAGGGGGGAAATACATGATACGAAAATATCATATTGTCGGAATTTCCACGAGAATAGTAGTTAATACGTTCGGTGATCATAATCCTAACGGAAGAATTTATGTCCTAAAGGAAAATGAGCCGGAGCTTAAAGACCTTGTGCGAAAAAACCCTTATAAGCCTGTTGATCTTGTTCAACCGTTAGCTATTCGCGCCAACGAAGGGGATATAGTTGAAATACTTTTTGAAAACCAGCTTCCTTTTTCAGCAGGAATGCACTTTCAGGAAGCTGATTATAATGTTCTGACATCCGACGGAGCGGATGCAGGTTATAACCCAGATACAACGGTAGAACCAGGAGCGCAGATTATTTACCGGATTAATGCTAGTCAGGAAGGTATTTACTTTTTCACCGATCTTGGGAATGTATCAAGCACCGAACAAGGATCAAGTGTCCAGGGATTATTCGGTGCTCTGCTTGTCCAAAAAAGGGGCTCTAGCTGGACTGATCCTGTTACGGGCAATCCAATAAAAAAGTGGTGTGTATGCTGACATACACCATCCTTTTCTGCCATCATTCAGAGAGTACGCCTGGTTCTTCAATGATGAAATGGAAATTAAGGATCTAACGGGAAATCGGCCATTCAACCCAATGACGAACCAGGAAGCTGAATCCTTCCATGGAGTGAATCTTCGCTATGAACCTATGACAAACCGTAAAAGACTGATAGAGGCGGGTGTAGTATGTCCGGATTGTGATTCAGAAGAAGTCCACCATGACTCATGGGTGTTTGGTGATCCCTCCACTCCGATTTTAAGGGGGTATGTAGGGGATCCGGCAGTAATCAGGCTGATCCATGGAGGGGTAAAAGAAACACATGTTTTCCATTACCATGTCCATCAATGGCTGGGAGATTCCAGCAATATTAATGCGGAAATTCTAGATGCCCAATCCATTAGCCCGCAAACACATTATTCAATTCAGCCGCTTTACGGACTAGGGAGTCTTCACGGGGCTATTGGAGATTCCATCATCCATTGCCACCTGTACCCACATTTCGGTATAGGGATGTGGGGAATCAACAGGGTTTTTAATACACTACAGGATGGAAGCCAATGTTATCCGAATGGTGTTCGTATTGATGCTCTAAAACCTCTGCCGGACCGTCCGGCACCACCAAAGCCAACCCGTGAAAAACCTGGCTTCCCTAATTTCATACCAGGAAAAGTCGGTTACAAAGCACCGAGGCCGCCACTGGGCATTGTAGGAGGGCGGGAGATGACTGAGCTGGAACGGAATGCAGCGATTGCAAATCCCCGTCCGGGAGCAGTGTTTGTTGACCCTTGCCTAGACCAGGACCCAGTGGTAGTCGAATTCAATGTATCTGCCATTGAAATGCCTGTCGTCTATAACAAACAGGGCTGGCATGACCCGAAGGCTAGATTTTATGTGATGGATGAAGATTTGGATGATATCCTTTCAGGGAAAAAAGAGCCTGAGCCGCTTGTATTCCATGTTCCTGCAGGTACATGTATACGTATGAATTACACAAATCGCATGCCGCATATTTTAGACGGTGATGCATTTCAGCTGGTGACAAGGACGTATGAAAATGGTTTTCACATTCACTTCGTAAAATTTGATGTACTTGCCTGCGATGGAGGAAATGTAGGCTGGAATTATGACAGTGCTGTTCTTCCAGGACAGACGATTCGCTATGAGTGGTATGCGGAAACCGAATTAAAAGCTTTTTTCTTCCATGACCACTTATTTGCTAACTCACACCAACAGCATGGAGTTTTCGGAGCAGGCGTCATTCAGCCGCGTTTCTCCAGATTTCTTGATTCTAGAACAGGTGATGAGGTGGACCACGGAACCCAGATTTCAGTAGAACACCCGTTAATCCCGGATTATCGTGACCAAACACTTTTCGTCCATGATTTTGCCCTTTTATTCGATAAAAACGGACGCCCAATCCAGCCGCCAAGGTATCCTGGTTCCGAGGATGACCCAGGTGTTTTTGGTGTCAATTTTAAATGTGAACCTTTGAAGTTCAGGCTTGGTGAGGATTGTGATCCCGCATATTCCTTCAGTTCCTATGTACATGGTGATCCTGTAACACCAATACTAAAAGCTTATGAAGGAGACCCCATCAGGATCAGGCTATTGCAGGGAGCACATGAGGAATCTCACAGCTTCAATATCCATGGTTTAAGATGGAAAGAAGAGCGCCCCGATTTGGGTTCATCCATGAAAGCGCAGCAGCATATCGGAATTTCTGAGTCGTTTACTTTTGAGACTGAGATACCTGCTTCCGGGGATTACCTTTGGGCTTTTGAAGATGAAGAAGATGTATGGCTTGGGACATGGGGTTTAATCCGGGCGTATAACTCAAAAATGGATGATTTGATCGTATTGGCTGACCGAGAAGCTCTGCCGAAAGGATCCGCTGAAACTCCAAAGCCAACAGGCAAACCGCCTGCAAAAGCAAATCCTCTTGCCAGTCTACCGCCAGGGGCTTACCATGGCTCACCTGTCAAGAAGTTCGAGGTAGTCGCCTTCCAGACACCAATCCAATATAACTCATATGGCGATCATGACCCATTTGGTATTATCTTCGCTCTAAAAGAGGATGTAGAAGACATTCTCTCTGGCAAAAAGAATCCGGTGCCACTAATTTTAAGGGCAAATGTCGGTGACCTTGTAGAGGTGACCCTGACAAGTGAGCTGAAGAAAGAGCTTTTTCCATTTCAAGATGGAATCCATCCTTACCCTCCGGTAAAAGAACAATCTTTTTATCCGCCTTCACTAAGGATATCACTCCATACTAGCCTGCTGAATTATGATGTAAAGACATCCAGTGGAGATACAGTTGGTTTCAATCCGGACCAGACTGTCGGTCCCGGTGAGACAATCACTTATAGATGGTTTGTTGATGGCCAGTTTGGAATGTGTTCTATGTGGGACATGGCCGATTTGCGAAATCACCGTTCGTTTGGTACATTTGGTGCTTTTATTGCCGAATCCAGGTTTACAACATACCTGGATCCTCACAGCTTGGAAAAAGTAAATACAGGCGAAAATGTGATTCTTCGTCACCCCTTGCTACCTGCTATAAGAGAATTCGTCCTCATATTGCACGATGGTGTAAGACTGGAGGATAAAACTGGAAAGGTAATCATTGACCCAATGGATGGGGTTATACCAGATACAGAGGTGCTAGAAGAGGTCGATACGTATGATTATGGTTCAAGGGGATTTAACTACAGGAGTGAGAGGTTGATCAATCGTTACAAGGATCACCCGGTAATACACGAGCTGTTTTCATCAGAAATATTCGGGGATCCTGCGACACCTTTATTCGAAGCTTATCCGGGCGAGGCAGTGGTTATACGGATTACCACTCCAGCAGAAAGGCGAAGATCTCACACTTTCCACCTTCACGGACATTATTGGAAATTCGACAGTAAAGATCTTGATTCTCGTATTCAGTCATTTATAGGCCATATGGTTACTGGCCATACTGATGACTTGCGCTTGATTGGTGGCGCAGGAGGAGTTTTCAATTTCCCTGGTGATTACTTGTACCGGTCCGGCAATATCCGTTGGGACATAGAATTGGGTATGTGGGGGATCTTCCGTGTTCATAAGGATACGAAGCAAAATCTGCCACGACTTGAGGAAGTTAAAGGGGAGTGGGACGATGAAAAAAAGGCATAAAATTGAAATCCCAGTTGAGGAGTCTTCAAGCCATGAGTTGATGGAAAGCAGTTCCTCCTCAGCAAACAGTCCAGAAGATGATTTCTGTTTCCCTGATGATTGTCCTGATAGAATCGAAACTCCAAAAATCCCTTCGCCGACATCTTGTATGCCTGAAGGTCAGTTGCACGAACTTGAAGAAAAAATCGATGGGGCCAATCGCATGCTATTGGATCTCGGTCTATCAAATGAGCAGTCTGAGCTTGGCCGGAGGATTTTATTCGATGGCCTGGCAGGACAAATGGTGAAGGTTAAAATAAACTGTTCAGATCATGTTGAGAACAATACAGAAGCTAGTCTAGCAGATCCAATTGAGGAAGTAATAAACAAGAAGACAGAGAGGAAAAAGCGTTCCAAAAAGAAACGGCTTGCCAAGAAGAAGCGCAAGCATAGGTATAAAAAGAAGAAGTTGGGCAAAAATTTCCTGGAAGGATTTGTCCAATTAGTGGGAAGTAATTTTGTCCTGCTCCAGAAAAATAGAAAAACATTCATTATACCTTTCAATAAGATTTGTCTGGTTTTATCTAAAAAGCCTTATCACCCACATAGACCCCAAGCTCCTTTACTAGATATCGATCCATGTTTCCGGAGGGATCTGACCTTTAATTTTGGAGAAACAGTAGCTCATGATCCTGAGCTGATCCAGATCTTTTTCAGGATTAAGTTATCAATGTACCTTAAAACATTTACAGATGAAAAAGTAACAATTTATACAAACTCTGAAAAGGTAATAGGTTTATTGACAGGGATAGAAAACGGACACGTTAATCTAGTCAGCGATAATGGGCAAGTTAAAGAAATACTTTTTACGTCGTTCTGTTACCTGAAAAAAGCTTGATACACAATTAGAAGCGCCTGAGCAATTGCTCAGGCGTTGTTTCCTTCATCCCTTTCAAACCAGTTGATCGAATCAAACGGAATCATCCTATATTTCTTTTTTGAGTGTTTTTGATTGCCCTTTTTGTTTTCGTGGATGACTAGCTCGACAAAATCTGTTCCGACAAAGGAAATACGACCATTGACTTTTTTAACCTTGCCATCACATTCAGACCCAATAATAACCTTGCATCCAATATAACCTCGCAATACGGCTGCCATTTTGTGCCGCAAACCACCCAGACGGACGCTGAAATGTCTGCTGCATAAATCTCGATCAGCGAAATTATAGCGTCGGTCGAAAATAATCGGGACACAATCATCTTTGTTGCTATGGCAATATCCATGATGCGAACTTGATTCCAGCTCATCCAAGGTTGGGCCATCTGCTTGTGAGCCAAATGAAAAGGCTGAC
Organism: Mesobacillus jeotgali; assembly: GCF_002874535.1. Taxonomy (GTDB): domain Bacteria; phylum Bacillota; class Bacilli; order Bacillales; family Cytobacillaceae; genus Mesobacillus; species Mesobacillus jeotgali. The sequence continues at coordinate 2,335,374 of NZ_CP025025.1, read as the reverse complement.
TCAACATCCTGGCATTGTGGATGGTCGCAGTTATGGAATTCATGAGAATTCTGTTCAGAGTTATCTCGGCTCCTTGAAAAATAAGCCCCAATATCCATTTGTATCCTCCTTTTTAGTTTCGTGAAATAGGTGCCTGTATCTATTTTATTCCTGTAAAAGATTTTCGAATGAGCAAGACGCCCTGTTAGGGAACTTGATCATTTAAAGTATCTTCTGGATAGCCTTTCAAAGAATAGTCAAAAAGTTAAAACACACATTAATCGCGAAACATTATTTAGCCTCGTTTAGGAACTAGAGCCGGCAGCAATGTCCCCTTGGACGTAAAATTCTCAGGTATCAGGACCCTGTAAAATCTATAAAGTGACGGAATAAAATAATCTTTCCTTTTATAAAATGTATGGTAAAATAGAAAAGTCAAAATTACATATTCCGTTCTGACGGAAGAGGTTCTAGCTACCCTCTCAAAAAAACTAAGGGAAAACAGTACTGCTGTCTTAGTGGTACTGTTTTTTCTGTTGTAAAGGAGTATTTCTTATGAAAAACGAAAAAGCAGTTGTGGTGTTCAGTGGCGGACAGGATAGTACGACGTGCTTGTTCTGGGCCATGAAGGAATTTGGAAAAGTTGAAGCAGTTACTTTTGATTACAACCAGAGGCACAGGACAGAAATTCAATGCGCAAAAGAAATCGCAAGCGAGCTTGGAATCAAGCATCATGTTCTCGATATGAGTCTGCTTAACCAACTTGCTCCTAACGCACTCACTCGAAATGATATCGATGTGAAGGATGGGGAAGGAGGAGAGCTGCCTTCAACCTTTGTGCCGGGGAGAAATTTATTGTTTTTATCCTTTGCTGGAGTGCTCGCAAGTCAAGTGAAAGCAAAGCACATCGTTACAGGTGTGTGCGAAACCGACTTCAGCGGCTATCCAGATTGCCGGGACGTGTTCATAAAATCATTGAATGTAACTCTTAACCTATCAATGGACCAGAACTTTGTCATTCATACACCATTAATGTGGCTGAATAAGGCACAAACCTGGAAGATGGCTGATGAACTAGACGCTTTTGAATTTGTCCGGTCAAGAACATTGACTTGCTATAACGGAATCATTGCAGATGGCTGCGGGATCTGTCCAGCCTGCAAGTTACGTAAAAAAGGGCTGGATGAGTACCTGGAAGGGGTTGTTTCTTGATGTACGAATTCAGGATCGTCGACCAGCTTCAGAAAATAGATAAAGATATTCAGAGAGAGCAATTAAAATATCATTCTAAGCGTGTGCTTGTCAGTAAGGAATTCACCTTTGATGCCGCGCATCACCTCCATGAATATGAGGGCAAATGTAAAAACCTTCACGGCCATACTTATAGAGTTATATTCGGCTTGAGTGGTTTTGTCGATGCCCGTGGATTGATGATTGATTTTGGTGACATAAAAGATATTTGGAAATCAGAAATAGAAATATATCTAGATCACAGATACTTGAATGAAACTTTGCCGCCTATGAATACAACTGCTGAAAACATGGTAGCTTGGATTTATGAAAAAATGGCTGAAGCCCTGGCAAATAGACAGCATTTATACCAGGGGGCAAGGGTCGAGTTTGTGAAACTCTACGAAACTCCTACAAGCTATGCTGAAGCAAGAAGGGAGTGGATGGAGATTGAGTAAGATTCCCGTGATGGAAATTTTCGGACCCACAATTCAGGGAGAGGGAATGGTCATCGGACAAAAGACAATGTTTGTTCGAACGGCAGGGTGTGACTATTCCTGTGCCTGGTGTGATTCATCCTTTACATGGGATGGTTCCGGAAAGAACTTGGTCAGGCAAATGGATGCTGATGAAATCTGGAGTGAAATAAGAGCATTGGGTGGAAATGGTTTTTCATATGTCACCATTTCAGGTGGAAATCCTGCTCTCATTAAAAATCTATCTGGTCTGATTGAATTACTAAAGGAAAACAAGATCAGCGTATGCCTGGAGACTCAGGGCAGCAAATGGCAGGATTGGTTCTTGGAAATTGATGCACTAACCTTGTCCCCAAAACCACCAAGTTCAGGAATGGTAACAGATTTTGAGATTTTGGACCAAATCGTAGAAGGTCTGGAAGAGAACGGCTCTATAAAAAACGCCAGCCTGAAAATAGTCGTATTTGATGAAGTTGACTATGAATTTGCCAAACGGGTACATCAGCGTTATCCAGACTTGGCATTCTTTTTACAGGTAGGAAATGACAACATTGCAACAGAAGACAGGATAAACTTAATGTCATTGTTGGTCGAGAAATATGAATGGCTGATTAATAAGGTTATGTTTGACGTGGAAATGCACAATGTAAGAGTACTTCCGCAGCTTCATGTATATGTATGGGGAAATAAAAGAGGGGTTTAGACTTACAGGAGGTAAGATGATGAGAATCTTTTTATACTTAATTTCAATTGTTACTGCTAATGTGATTACAGCTGCTCTTGCGCCACTTCATTTTGGAATGTTCATTGTGCCGATGGGGACATTGCTGATAGGGGCCACATTCATTTTCCGTGACCTTGTGCAGAATAAGTACGGGCGTGCGAAAACTTATATGTTCATCGGTTTGGCGCTCGTTCTTTCAGCTATTGTTTCGTATATACTTGGAGATACACTTACGATCGTCTTTGCTTCGGCATTGAGCTTTGCTGTTGCCGAGACAACTGATACTGAAATTTACACAAGGCTTAAGCTTCCAATGAGCTGGAGAATCTTCTACAGCGGATTAGTTGGCGGCCTGCTGGATTCAGTAATATTTGTAGTAATCGGATTAAGTCCGCTTGGAGCAAACTTCCTTCCGTGGGAAGCTGTTCCCGCAGCTATATTAGGCCAGGTTATCGTTAAAACCATCATCCAGGGAATTGGCGCTATACTGCTTAACCCTATTAGTAATATTTTCAATAATAAAGCGATGACAAATTAGCATGAAAGGTGCCCGATCTTTTGATCGAGCACCTTTTGTTTGATTGGGATGAATTTTGCCGAAGTAATATTATCACCGTCTTCTTTGATATCTTGTTGTTTTATCTTGGATAAGGACAGGCCTGATTGTTCAGTTTGTCTTACCATATTAGCGATTTTTTCATTCTTGATCACAATAACAAGGATGAAAATAACTAGCAGCAATCCCAAGGAACTGAAGGCGACCCATGGAGCATTCTTAGAGCATTCTTAAGTGTCCAGAAGTTTTGTCCTGTGAGACCTGCAAGTTCATTGGTGATGGACTTTGGATAAGTCGTATTTTAAATCTTTTCTTCATGACGTCCACCGAGAAAAAGCCGGAATATGGCCAACCCCATCAATATTTGCAGGGTTTGTAATACCTGCTGGACGAACAACAGGATCAAATGAGGTTTAAGGTGTGGCAGGATCTGCACTTTTAAAATATGAAATTAGAAAATGTTAGGTTGTACAATCTCGCCAGTATCGGAATGGTAACGGAAAAATAAAAAACTCTTTTCATAAGAAAAGAGCGCAGTCAGTATTTGGAGAGAAAACCTTGTACTTGTATGTATGGGGGCTTGAGGGCTAGGTGGTACCGATATGCAGCCGTCTCGATTCATATAAGGGTCCAATTAGGATTGTATAGTGACTTTCTGCGGCCTTACAAGTTCATATAAGGATACAAATAGGGTGGAATCGTACCCTTATGACTCGTTCTTGGACCATATAAGGGTACAATTAAGGTAGAATCCTATCCTTATGTAAGGTTCTCAATTCATATAAGGGTACAAATAAGGTAGAATCGTACCCTTATGCGAGGTTCTCGATTCATATAAGGATACAATTAAAGTGGAATCGTATATAGAATCCTAAGAACTCCTTATGCAGAGCACATACACTCGGAAATATAATTCTAGTCGCAGCGCTCATTATAACTTTAATTTTTTCAATACGATTCTTTCGATTGTTTTCCAAGGGAGATAGTTCTTTATTTGAATCATGGTCTTGACACCTCTTCCAATAGGGTACCTCAGGTTTGGTGTGCTTTCACTTGAAGAAATCTTCGCTGCAAGCCTGGCAACGTCGAGTGGATCACCATAAGAATCTTGCCCGGCTGTTAATATTTTCATTATTGAATCCATCAGCAATACATATGGCGACCCATTGGGCAATGATACATTTTCAATACTTTGCCAAATATTTGTTTTGTAAGAACCCGGTTCGATAAGGATTACATCAATTCCAAAGGGTTTTAGCTCTAGCCTTAAGCTTTCACTGTATCCTTCAAGAGCATGTTTAGAAGAAACGTAGGGAGACAATCCGGGGAATCCAAATCTGCCGCTGATGCTGCTCATATTGATAATTTTCCCCGATCCTTGCCTGCGCATGACAGGGAGGACAGCCTGTGTGACGGCAATGACCCCAAAGAAGTTCGTTTCAAATTGACTTCGATATTCATCCACTGTTAGTTCCTCAGAAAATCCACCCTGAGCGTATCCCGCATTGTTGACGAGCACATCTACAGAAACAAGGGATTGCACAAACCCTTTAAATTTCTCGACTGATTCTTGCATCGTAACATCCAATGGAAAAACAGTTATCTTATCTATCACATTTTCAGCGGCTGCTAGTTTTAGCAGGTGTTCTTTTTTATTGAGGTTTCGCATTGTTGCGATCACCTTGAAACCAGATCTAGCCAATTCGATTGCGATTAATTCACCAAACCCGCTCGAGGAGCCTGTTAAAATGGCTGTTTTCAAATACTTCACCTTCTTGACTGTTTTTTTACTATATTACAGTTAAAAAATTATTTTGAACATGAACTAATGTATCTTTCTAGCATTCATGGAAAAAATCTAATACTGTGGATTTTCCATGAAAAGGAGAGCATGCATATGACGAAGGTAGAAGCATTCAGAGTCCTCAATCTCATTGAAAAAGTTTATCCGCTTGTAACCTTAAAGAGTGAAACGATTCTTATGTGGATGGCCCAATGTAGGTCAATGGATTACAGAAAGGTGTTAAATAAACTGGCCGTTCATATAAGGATTAATCCCTATCCCCCCACAGTAGAGGAGATCTTAGGAAGAGTTTGTAATCAGGGCATATATTTCGAGTGGCTGGAGGAATATTCAATTAGACCGGAAGTGACAAAAGATTTTGTGGAAAATAGCAAAAATTTTTAGTTTGAAAATAAATTATTGCGTTTGATATTGGACTAGTCGGGTAATTTTTCAGATGAAAATTCAAGCTTCATTGGTTAAAGGAGGTTACTGGCATTTAGAAAAATTTTCACCAATTAACGTTGAAAAAAATATTAACAAATATTATCACCTGGTCTTAAAGGTAAGAATATTGGTAAATCAGGGTTTTGAGGAAGGATTTTATCGAAACATGACATTTATCATGTGTCATATATGACACCTGCTACTGCACAGAATCATTTCCCTTATTTATAATTTGGTTAACTAACAAATCCGAAAGGGGAATTTTTATCAAGATGGCAACTCACAACGCAAAAGAACTTAGAAAACAGGTCGCCCCTTATGAAAGCTCTAACATTAAAGATAGTATCATTCAAATAATCAATACGGTCATTCCATTTTTAGTTTTATGGTTTCTGGCCTACCAAAGCCTGGAGATTTCCTATTTGTTAACGCTTGGAATCGCTGTTCTTGCAGCTGGTTTCATGATCAGGATCTTCATTATCTTCCATGACTGTACGCACCATTCATTCTTCAAAAATCGTACAGCAAATAAAGTGGTTGGTACGCTCACAGGAGTTTTGACATTGTTCCCTTATAGCCAGTGGGGACATGAACATTCTGTTCACCACGCAACAAGCAGCAACTTGGACAAGCGTGGGACAGGGGACATCTGGGTCCTGACAGTCGATGAATATATGGCTGCCCCGATGTGGATGAAACTCGCGTACAGACTGTACCGTAACCCGTTTGTGATGTTTGTGCTTGGTCCGATTTATATCGTCTTGATCACGAACCGTTTTAACCGGAAAGGTGCAAGGATGAAGGAGCGCCTGAACACTTATTTAACGAATGTGTTGATTTTTGGAATTTCTGGTCTTTTGATTTGGGCAATTGGCTGGAAGGCATTCATAATGGTTGAAGGTCCAATCTTCTTCATTGCTGGAGTGTTTGGCATTTGGCTATTCTATGTACAGCATACATTCGAAGATTCATATTTCGAAGCTGATAAGGATTGGGAATACGTGAGAGCTGCGGTTGAAGGAAGCTCTTATTATCAACTGCCCAAGGTACTCCAGTGGATAACTGGCAACATCGGATATCACCATGTACACCATTTAAGCCCGAGGGTCCCAAACTATAAACTTGAAGAGGTCCACAAGAATACGAAGCCTTTGCAGAATGTCCCGACAATAACACTTTCTACAAGCTTAACATCGCTTAAATTCCGTTTATGGGATGAACGGAATAAGCAGTTTATCAGCTTCAAGGAAATGAAGGCATATGAGCGAAACAGTAAATTGACGACTCAGACTAAGCCTGAACTATAAAATCAACTCCCCTTATTCCAGGATTGAATTACTCCAGGAATAAGGGGAGTAATTTTTTGTAAGCTGACAAATTTTTCTTGTGTTAAAATATAATCAGTTAGATAAAAAGCAGAGGTTCTGATATGATCAAAAAGTTTTTCAATTCACTTAGAAGTACGGGGATATCACCATATATTTGGACGATCCTTGGTATATTGCCTTTTTACTTCATATGGCAGCTGCCAACGACAGTCGGCAAAGTGGTCGGCATCATCCTGACCCTGTTGTTCTTTCTCGTATACTGGGTGGCCTTTGTATCAAAAGGCTGGACAGTATATCTATGGACTTGTATATTAATTGGAATTTCCATAGCATCAGCAAGTCTTTTCAGCTACATATATTTTGCGTTTTTTATCGCATATTTTATTGGGAATATCAAAGACCGGCTTCCATTCCTTGTTCTATATTTCATCCATCTTATAGGGACATCGATCGTCATTAACTTCGAAATTGTCCTGAAGGAAGACTTTTTCATTAGACAGCTGCCGATCATTGTGATTGTATGGATCGGTGTCATACTACTTCCGTTTAGTATACATAACAGAAATGAAAGAGGAGAACTGGAAGAGAAGCTTGAGGATGCGAACAAACGGATTTCAGATTTGGTAAAAATAGAGGAGCGACAGAGGATTGCGCGTGATTTACATGACACCCTCGGTCAAAAACTTTCCCTGATTGGACTCAAAAGTGACTTAGCCCGGAAATTAATCAATAAGGATCCCGAACTGGCAAAAGAAGAGTTGAAGGATGTCCAGCAGACGGCCAGAACCGCACTGAATGAAGTAAGAAAAATGGTTGCCGAAATGAGAGGGATCCGGGTTCGCGACGAATTGGTACATGTCAGCCAAATGTTAAAAGCTGCTGAGATCAAGTTTATCGGAGATGAAGAGGAATTCAATCTCAACAATGTATCCTTGCTGTCAGAGAATATCCTGAGCATGTGTTTAAAAGAAGCCGTTACGAACGTAGTAAAGCATAGTAAAGCATCAACCTGCAGCATTTCCATAAAGCAGACAGAGAAGGAGCTGGTTGCAGAAGTAAGCGATAATGGGGTCGGGAATATAACAGATGAGGACCTATATAAAGGCAGTGGACTTCATGGTATGAGAGAACGTCTCGAGTTCGTGAATGGCACCCTTGATATATTTTCAGAAGACGGCACGACACTATTAATAAAGATACCAAAGGTATTAAAACAATCTGGCAGGGAGGACCTTATATGATTCGGATTGTCATTGCGGAGGACCAGCGCATGCTGTTGGGGGCATTAGGCTCCCTGTTGAGTCTTGAGGATGATATGGAAGTCGTTGGAAAGGCGAGTAATGGAGAGGAAGCTGTCGCGCTTGCTAAAAAGCTTAGGCCGGACATCTGTGTGATGGATATTGAAATGCCAGGTAAAACCGGACTGGAAGCTGCTGAAGAATTGAAAGAACAGGGGTGCAAGGTTATTATTCTAACAACGTTTGCGCGTTCTGGATATTTTCAGCGAGCGCTGAAAGCTGGTGTAAGTGGATACTTGCTAAAGGATAGTCCATCCGAGGAGCTTGCAAGCTCAATTCGCAGTGTGATGGGTGGAAGACGCGTATACGCACCAGAACTCATGGACGATGTATACAGCGAGGAAAACCCACTGACTGAGCGTGAAATGGAAGTACTTGAGCTTGTTGCAGATGGCAGAAATACGAAGGAAATCGCAGGACAGTTAAGTATTACGACCGGCACCGTCCGAAATTATATTTCGACAATCCTAGATAAGCTCCAAGTGACCAACAGGATTGAAGCAATCACTCAATCCAAGGAAAAAGGATGGTTTAAATAATAAGAAGAGCCTGATATCAGGCTCTTCTTATTTGTAGAATACCTTATCAATATTATACTTGGCCTTAAGTACATTAATGGCATAGGTTTCATAAATTTCTCTGTCTATCGGATCGACCACTGTAATGACAGCAATCTTGTGGACTTCATGACGATGGTTTTTAATAGGGGAAACATTATCCTCGAAATGTTTTTTCACGCGTGGTCTAAGTTTACGCGCTTTGCCTACGAACATCAACTCATCATCGGCGTTGAAAAACATGATGATTCCGCCTTTATCCCTTGGGATCCGGTGGTAATCCGTAAAACCATATTCGCTACTGATGACAGCTTCAACCTTTTCTCCTAATTGCTTGCTTCGTGTAATGACTACATCTGGTGCTGGCAGTTCAATCTTAATCACTAATAATCACTTCCTATTCTTCAATTAGTAAATCGTACCACAGCCAAATATTAAAATCCACATATTATTATTTTACCCAAACAGAAAGAGCCTGACCCCAAAATGGGATTAGCTACAATTAATATAAAACTTGATATTTTCTTGCCCAAAAAGCAATAATGAGAAGGATGGTTGGTATAATCCGACTAAAGAAAGCAGGGATTGACATTGAACCACTTTAGATCTTTAGGTATTTCAGAACAGCTTGCAGAAACACTAAACCAACAGGGCATTACCGAGCCTACAACAATTCAAACGAAAGCAATACCATTATTGCTCAATGGCAAGGATGTCATTGCACAGTCACAGACTGGTACAGGGAAAACCTTTGCTTTCGTGCTGCCGATCCTGGAGCAAATCGATATCAAGAAATCACATATACAGGCATTGATCGTTACACCTACAAGAGAGCTTGCGTTGCAGATTACCCATGAAGTAAAAAAACTGCTTGAGGATAAAGAAGGAATAAATGTCCTTGCTGTATATGGCGGTCAGGATGTTGAATCACAGCTGAAAAAGCTAAAGAAAAACATCCATATCGTCATCGGCACCCCTGGAAGATTACTGGACCACATCCGAAGGGAAACAGTCGATTTTTCCAAAGCAGCTTTTCTTGTACTTGATGAAGCAGATCAAATGCTTCATATCGGTTTCTTGAACGAGGTTGAAGAAATAATCAAGCAGACACCAAAAACAAGGCAAACCTTACTCTTTTCTGCGACCATGCCGGATGAGATCAAAAGGTTGGCTAAACAACATATGTACAAGCCTGAATACATACAAGTTGAGAAAACCCAGGCTCCGCTGGAAAACATCAAACAAATTGCCATTAGCACAACCGACAGAGCAAAACAAAATGATTTAATTGAATCACTTAGACTGTATCAGCCGTTTTTAGGTGTGATTTTTTGCAGGACGAAAAGAAGAGTAAGTAAGCTGAATGATGCTTTGAAAGCAAATCATATTAATTGTGATGAACTACATGGAGATCTTTCGCAGGCAAAAAGAGAACAGGTCATGAAAAAGTTCCGTGAAGCCAAAATCCAATATCTGATTGCTACCGATGTGGCTGCAAGGGGGCTTGATGTTGAAGGTGTCACACATGTTTTCAATTATGATATCCCTCTGGATACGGAAAGCTACATCCATCGAATCGGCCGTACGGGCAGGGCTGGAAGTGAAGGACTCGCCTTGACGTTTTATTCGCCAAAAGATAGACCTTTGCTGGATCAGATTGAAACAGAGCTCAGTATTAGAATCGAAAAGAAAAACATGGGGAACGCCAAAAAAGGTGAATCCCGAACAGATGAATATAATGCCGCTAATAAAAGCAAGCAGAGATCAGGTGATTACAAGGGAAAGAATACCAGATCAAGAAGACGAGATGATAGGAAACCGGAAAGAGACCACCGGGGCGAAAAAATAGGAAAAGAACCAGGTTCACGGAGACGGACAGAAGATAGGCGTGAAGCACGTTACGATGGTCCGGGCCGCAGAGATAGAGAACAGCCATCATCAAGGAGTGGACGAAGAAGCTTCCCTGAAGGACAACTATCAACTTCCCCTCGTTCAGGTGGAAAAAGAATGGAAAAGCCTTCAACTGGTGCGCTTGACGAAAGAACAAGAAGAATTACTGCAGAAAAACCTAATCAGGAAAGAGCTGGCAGAGAGAGACGGAACTCCAGCTCACCTGGAGGCCGAAGTAGCGGTTCAAGAAACCGAAGGAACAGATAGCATATATAAAATAGACCGCAGATCTGCGGTCTATTTTAGTGTCTAGCAGTGCTTGGCTGGCCAAGGCGCTTGCGCTTTTATACTTTAAAAATGGTATGATCTTTTGAACTAAGATTAGTGTCCAGCTCCAGCGCCTAGCTCCTCAAGTCGCTTCGGTCCGCCCGATGAAGTCAAAGAGCGACTTCACCGGTCGGCCCTCCAGCGCTTGTCGTGGCTGGCCAAGGCGCTTGCGCTTTTATGTTAATGTTGTTTATTTGGGAGCTTGTCACTTGGATTTTCTTTTCCCTGCCTCTTCCTATTTTGTTCGTCTTTCCTCTGTTTATCATGAAGCTTCTGAACAAATTCGTGGGTATTCTCCATTATAGTACCTCCTGTTATAAATGACTCGTCGTTACTTTTTCCATTACCGATTCAATTCATTCATGTAATTTATACACCGTTAGAGTAAAATAATGATTATATTTAACGATGTCTGGAGTGACTGAATTGCGAATTGAAGATATTTATGGGAATCTGCCTCAGCTTGAAACGGAGCGTCTGGTGTTAAGGGAAATCAGTCTGGAGGATATTGATGATATACATATATATGCTTCCAACCCTGAGGTATCAAAATATGTCTTCTGGGGAGCTCATGAAACAAGAGCGGCAACTGAGGAATATGTGAAAATGATTCTTGCTCTTTATGAAGAAGGGAAAATTGCTCCGTGGGGCATCCACTTTAAAGACGACAACAAACTAATTGGCACCGTTGACTTCGTTTCCTGGCAGCCACAGCATAAAACTGCAGAGATCGGTTACGCGCTCTCCATGGACTACTGGGGGAGAGGAATTGCTACGGAAGCAGTCAAAGAGCTGATAAAATTTGGAATGAGTGAAATGGAATTAGTAAGGATTCAGGCAAAAGCCCTTGTAGCAAACAAAGGTTCAGAGCGTGTTATGGAAAAAGCCGGAATGAACTTTGAGGGCATCCTAAGAAAATTCATTTTCATGAAAGGTGCCCATTATGACGTAAAGATGTATTCAATTATAAAAGAAGACGCTTCAATTTAAGCGCCTTTAGTTATGTTTTTTCAAAAATATATACTTTTGCATTTTCAGGTCTGTTAAATTTCGGGCCTGAGAATCCTCTCTTGAGCAACTCCTTCCTCATGAACATCATAATTCCCCCGTGGCCGACAATCAAAATATCTTCACCCTGAACTAATGCCTCATCCAAAACTCTGTTTATGCGTGAAAGGACTTCTTTTTTACTTTCCTTTTGTGATTTGTGGCCCAAGAACCAGGCAAGCCTTATTAAAGTAACGTGAAGCCAAAGCGGCAGGCGCATTTCAGTATGGATGACAGGGTAAAGCGACATCTCCCGCAGGTCCTCCAAAAAAGTAATATTTCCATCAAAAGCCCTGTACGCAGTAATTTTCGCTCTCTCTAAATCACTTGAGTAACATCTGCTCCACTTTTGTCCTTGATGATCGATATTAACTTCCTCTATATTGGACTCATTATATTCCTGCTGCCAAGTAAGAAGCTCCTGAGAGGTGACGAGCTTACTTGGATAACCTAATGTCACTTTAAAATGACGGACCAATCCTATTTTCATTATAATCACCCTTACCAATGTAGTTATTATAATTAATTCACCAGATGTCCTCCGAATACCTTTAAGGATTATCTGGTGTAAGTTATACAGAAAAGAGGAACCTTATAAAATAGGAGGTGTCTACATTGCCTAGAGGAAAAGAACTTGAACAGCTGCCCATGGCTAATACAATGCCTGGTGCGGGGGAAGATCGCAGTAAGTTTGACCGTGATGTTTTAACGGGAATTACTACTGATGTAAGACCCATGCCAGCAAAAGTGAACGAAGAAAATCAAAGTAACAACTAATGAAAACTTGAAGGTTTCGGCCTTCAAGTTTTTTTATAACAGAGCATTGAATACATTTTTTTTTGGAAACAAGGTTGATATTAAGCTAAAACCATACTAATATTAAAATTGGAACGTAAACGTTTACGTAAAGGGTTTGGTAGTTAATGAGTTATACCATAAAAGACGTTGCAAAGCATGCAAATGTCTCGATTGCTACTGTGTCTAGAGTCCTCAATGGTCAGGGCGGGTATTCAAAAGCAACAGAAGAAAAAGTTCATCAGGCGATAAAAGAACTAGGCTATCAGCCAAATGCATTTGCCCGCGGTTTAATCAGCAATAAATCCAATACATTAGGAATCCTTTTCCCAGAAGTTTCGAGCCAATTTTCTTCCAAGATCCTACGAGGTGTAGAAGAAGCAGCCCATCGTCTCGATTCGAGCGTGATTGTCTGCAATACGGCGTCACATGGCCAGAGAACGATGAAGTATTTACAGCTTTTAAACGAAAAAAGAGTGGACGGTATCCTGTTTGTTAGCGAAATGATAACTGAAGAGTATTATGAAAAGCTTGAGTCAATGCAGGTGCCGGTTGTTCTTATCTCGACTGAATCCTATCAATATCCTTTGCCATACGTGAAAGTTGATGATAGGCATGCGGCATTCACCGCGACTGATTATTTGGTGAAAATGGGGCATAGTAAAATCGGAATGATCAGTGGAAATAAAGATGACATAATAGCTGGCCAGCCGCGGATAGATGGCTATAAGCAAGCGTTAGTTCAAAGAGGACTAGCCGTTCAGGATGAAAATATAATCCATTCAAATGGATTTTCATTTAATGATGGTTTGACTGGTTTGCCGAAACTCCTTGAACAATCTCCGGATTTGACTGCAGTATTTGCTGCCAGCGATGCATTGGCCCTTGGAGCGGTATCTGCTGCGTATAAGCTTGGCATTAAAATACCGGAGAACCTTTCAATAATCGGTTTTGATAATCTTCCGATTGCAGAGATGGCGATTCCGCCGCTTACAACAGTAGCGCAGCCCTTGGAAGAAATGGGCTTTGTTGCAGCAGAAATGCTATTTACGATGATGAATCAAGGAAGAAGAGTTGAAAGCAGGATTATGTCTCACTCTGTTGTGGAACGGGAAAGTGTGAAAAAAGTTAATCTTACATGATGCGTAAACGTTTACTAAGGCTGTCATCACATTGATGTTTGCTTTTCGGACTCATTCTAATATCCTTATTCATCTTGGAATAGGAGCTCTTTTCGGCAAGATTTTCGAATCGGGAATGAATTAACAATCGAGATAGTAACAAATATTAAAAAAGAGAGTATTTATTAAAGAAATTAGTTTGGAGTGGTTTTTTTGAAAAAGCATTGGTGGAAAGAATCGGTCATCTATCAAATATACCCGAGAAGCTTTATGGATTCCAATGGCGATGGGATCGGAGATATTCCTGGGATCATCTCAAAGCTTGACTATTTAAAAGACCTGGGAGTAGATCTCATTTGGCTATCACCAGTTTATAAGTCTCCAAATGATGATAATGGTTATGATATCAGCGATTATCGTGAAATCATGGATGATTTCGGAACGATGGCGGACTGGGAACTTCTATTAAAAGAAATGCATGACAGAGGATTGAAGCTGATCATGGACCTTGTCGTTAACCATAGCTCTGATGAACACCAGTGGTTTGTTGAGTCAAGAAAATCGAAAGATAATCCATATCGTGACTATTACATTTGGAGACCTGGCAAGGATGGGAAAGAACCGAATAACTGGCAGTCAACATTCAGCGGTTCCGCCTGGCAGTTCGATGAAAATACCGGGGAGTACTATCTGCATATTTTCAGTAAAAAACAACCGGATTTGAATTGGGAAAACCCTAAACTTCGCCAGGAAGTGTATGACATGATGAAATTCTGGCTGGACAAAGGCATAGATGGGTTCAGAATGGATGTTATTAACTTCATTTCGAAAGTAGATGGCCTCCCTGACGCTCCAAATCCTGAAGGGAAAAAATATGTTTCTGGAAGCAGATACTTCATGAATGGTCCTAAAATTCATGATTACCTGCAGGAAATGCATAGGGAAGCACTTGCTCAATATGATGTAATGACAGTTGGTGAAATGCCTGGTGCCAATGTAGAAGAAGCTAAGCTTTACACCGATGAATCCAGAGACGAATTGAATATGGTATTCCAATTCGAGCACGTGGACCTGGATTCAGGCTCGGGCGGGAAATGGGACCTTAAGCCTCTAAAGCTTACAGATTTAAAAAACAATTTCACAAAATGGCAAAAGGGTCTCGAAGATATTGGATGGAACAGCCTTTATCTCAACAATCATGACCAGCCAAGAATGGTTTCACGATTCGGTGACGATAAGGAATACCGCGTGGAGTCAGCGAAAATGCTTGGGACTTTTCTTCATATGCTAAAAGGAACACCTTATATTTATCAAGGTGAAGAAATCGGGATGACAAATGTACGATTTGAATCGATCGAAGATTACAAGGATATTGAAACCCTTAATATGTACAACGAGAAAGTGAACCAAAATGGAGAAGATCCTTCGAAGGTGATGGAGTCAATCTTTGTAAAAGGACGCGACAATGCCCGTACTCCTTTCCAATGGGACGATAGCGAGCATGGAGGATTTACGACTGGTACCCCGTGGCTTCAGGTAAATCCAAACTATACTGAAATCAATGCCAAGCAGGCTGTGGAAGATGAAAGTTCAATTTACCACTATTACCGAAAGCTAATTCAGCTTCGTAAAGAGCACCCGGTCATTGTCCATGGCAGCTATGACATCCTCGTTCCTGAGGATGAGAGTATTTATGTTTATACAAGAACACTGGAATCACAAAAATTACTTGTCTTATTGAATTTCACCAATGAGAATCAGAGCTTTGATGTTCCAGCTGACCTGCAAGGCAAGAAAAATGAAATATTAATTTCAAATTATGAAGCAAACACCGAATATGGATCTACCATTTCATTAAGGCCGTATGAAGCAATCGTATACCTGATCCAGAATTAATCATTTAAAAAGGCTGCTTTTATGCAGCCTTTTTTATATTTTTCAAACATTTAAGTGAAAGTCCCCTTTTACTCCTCAGACTAAAGTCGTAGATAATATCAAGCTTCTCGATGAGGTTTCGTCTTGTTTAAAATCTTAAGATAAATACAAGAAGAAAACTAAGGAGGAAGTTGAACGTGATAAAGAATAAAGTTGTAATGATTACAGGTGTAACCCAGGGATTAGGAAAAGCACTGACGCTAAGGTTCGCAAAGGAAGGCGCAAAGCTGGCTGTTTGCGCTCGAAGGGAAAAAGAACTTGAAGTAGTAAAAGAAGAAGCGGAATCATATGGGGCAGAGGTGCTGGCAGTAACAGCTGATGTATCGGTGCCTCGGGAAGCTGAAAAGTTTGTTGCCCTGACACTTGAAAAATTCGGTCGAATTGATGTTCTGATCAATAACGCATCAGTTCTGGGACCTAGTCCAATGCCACTGCTTTTGGATTATCCGGAGGAGGATTTCGCGGAAGTCATCAGGGTGAACAGCATCAGTCCTTTCCTGATTACAAGAAGGGTACTTCCCGCCATGCTCACACAGGCTGAAGGATCAGTTATAAATGTAACTTCAGAAGCTGGCCATATTGGATATGCAGGATGGGGAGCCTATGGAATTTCCAAATTTGCTGTCGAGGGGATGACAGAAACATGGGCAGACGAACTTAACGGAACAAATATTAGAATGAATATGGTCGATCCTGGGGAGATGGATACGAAAATGCATTCTCTTGCAGTACCGGATTGTGATTATGAGTTAGCCAAACCAGAGGAAGTTGTCGATGTCTTTCTTTTCCTTGCTTCGGAAGAATCAAAAGGAGTCAATGGACAACGATTCCAGGCACAAGAGTTTAGTCGGGGGGTGAGATGATGCAGATGGAAACAAAGGTACACCCTCATGATTTTTCTCTGCCATCTTCTCTTAACGCCTCAAGTCCACCAGAAAGAAGAGGACTGCGCAGGGATCAGGTGAAGATGATGGTGTTGGACAGAGAAACGGGCAATGTAGTGCACGACAAATTTATTCAAATAGAAAAATATTTCAATTCAGGGGATATACTTGTGCTGAATAATAGCAGAACAATCCCCGCAATTCTGAAAGGAACATGGCACCGAAACGGAAAGGTGATTGGCACGAACATCGAAATGCGGCTTGCCAGGAAAAAGAATGACTCGGTATGGGAAGTATTGATTGTAGCAACAAATGTAAAATCAGGAGATTGTTTTAAATTCTCGGAAACTTTAGAGGCGAATGTAATTGGTGAAGTA
The DNA here is from genome assembly GCF_002874535.1 of Mesobacillus jeotgali. Taxonomy (GTDB): domain Bacteria; phylum Bacillota; class Bacilli; order Bacillales; family Cytobacillaceae; genus Mesobacillus; species Mesobacillus jeotgali. Next base: position 2,318,620 of record NZ_CP025025.1, on the reverse strand, counting down.
TTTAAATCGCCACTTAAGTTAATCCAGTTCAATCTACAAGGAATTGATTTATATAATGAAATCTACTCAATGGGTGATCCAATAAGATATGAATATATTCATCACCCGTGGAACCTCGATTATTACCAGACTGTTTTTGCAAGTCAGCCAGGGTCAGTCGAGATGCCATCAGCCGGTCGGGCTTTCAGCTGGGAACTCCTGTTAAAGCTGCAGCAAAAAGGAGTTAAATTAGCTTTTTTGCAGCTTCATACGGGCCTTAGTTATCTTCTCGATGATGAGTATGCCCATTCACCAGAGGAAAACTTCGAAGAATATTCTATTCGCCAGGAAGATATGGAGGCAATAGTAAAAGCGAAAGATTCTGGAGCAAAGGTAATCGCAGCTGGAACTACCGTTGTTCGGGCACTTGAAACCGCTGTCATTAATTCAACTACACAAGGATGGACTAATCTGTATATCACTTCGGATTTTAAGCTACAGGTTGTTGATGGAATCATAACAGGGTTTCATGAACCAAAGGCAAGTCATTTGGATATGCTGTCTGCCTTCGTTGATGAGATCAAACTTTTAGAAGCTTACAATATCGCGATTGAACAAAAATATCTTTGGCACGAATTTGGTGATATAAATCTGATAATCAAAATGAAAGACGGAAGAGGACAATGAGATTCCATCATTTTGCACTTGAAGTAAGCGATTTGACAATTTCAAAAACTTTTTATGAAACCTTTCTTGGTTTTAATGAAAGCTGCAGAATACTTTTTGAAAATGAAGAAATGATCTTTTTGGAGCAGAATGGTTTTAGACTTGAATTATCTCAGAAAAAGTCAGATGGAGAAATTGGTGAAAGGACACATTTTTGTTTCGAGGTGGAAAATCTTGATGAAAAAATGAAGGAAATGCGGGAAAGAGACATTCCTTCTTTTGAGGGTCCATATACATTAGACAACGGTTGGAAGACGATCTTCTATTTGGGTCCAGATAAAGAAGTAATAGAATTCCTCGAAGTCATCTAGGACAAAATAAGGAACGGAACAGCGCATTGCTTTATCCATTCCTTATTTTTTTATTTCCCATTTTTTAACTATAGTAAGAAAGCTTAATCGGTATTTTCTCATGATTGTATAAATTAGATAGTATACAACCATCCCGAAAAGCATGATATTAATAATCATGCCTATGAAAAAAACGGCACCTAAATGGATCCCGGCATCTAAACCATGAGAGGGCATACCCGCTGCCGAGGGGAAGACACCATAAGGGAAAAGGGTTTCACCGACTACGACATTCAAATAAAATAAGAACGGGAAAAGCCAAATGAGTGCTACACCGCTAATGAAACCGGCTATAGGATTCCCTTTGAAGAGTTTGGCACCCACGGTCGAAAGTATAGGCCCCATGCCGAATGATGGGATGAAGTGGATTAAAAAACCAAGGGTAAACCCTAGAGATACATTATGTGCGTTTTCTTTTATTCTAAATAACTTTATAAGAAGAAATTTTAGTTTGCGCAAGTTCTTATTGATCATAATTCACCAGCCCCAAATTAGTATACAATTTGATGAATCATTTTAATAGCCTTTTTGACAAATTACTTCCATGCAGATACACTCTATGGATTCCAGATAAGAATTTTTCTTGTTAACCTCTATTCAGAATGAGAAAAAATGATATAGTTAAACTATATTTTCGGCGATTCTATAATAAAATAAACATGATTATTAGCTGACTGGGGTAAAAATAGGCATGACGAGAATTAGAAAAAGTTCGGAGAGTGATGACAACTGATGCGGTTTACAAAAATGATTCCCAATATGTTCACGCTTGGGAATCTGTATTGCGGTTTTCTATCAATTGGATTTGCGGCTAATGGCCAATTTAACAATGCAGCCATTTTAATTTTAATCGGTATGATGTTGGACAGCATGGACGGAAGGCTGGCGAGGATGCTGAAAGCGGACAGCCAGCTCGGAAAGGAACTTGATTCACTGGCGGATATCGTCACATTTGGTGTAGCACCATCGTTCCTGGTTTATTATACATACTTTTACCAATTTGGATTATGGGGCTTAATGGTAGCGGGACTATTCCCGTTATTCGGTGCTTATCGCCTGGCGAGGTTCAATATCAGCACTGATAAATCTTCGCTTAATTATTTTATTGGGGTGCCGATTACTGCCGCTGGCGGAATTATGGCCATCCTCACTTTATTTGGTGACTTGATTCCAAATATCGTAACTACTGTTGTTTTTACGGCACTGAGTTTTCTCATGGTAAGCAGAATCAGGATTCCAAGCTTCAAGGAAGTACCGCTCCCTAAGTATGGAACAATCGTCACAATATTCCTTGGTTCTTTGCTGTTTGTCATTTGGAAAGGGACCTACAGCCAATTCCCTTACTTGATTTATATCGCAACTCCTCTTTATGTAGCGTATTTGGCCTATCGATTTGTTAAAGGGAAAAATAAAAACAATATTGATTAGAATACAAAAAAGCCCTTGCTGAATCAGCAAGGGCTTTTTGTAAAAGCAATTATCAATCTCTGGACGAGTCGTTAAATGCACGTGATACATCCTCTTTCATATCACCAGCTGTTTCTTTCAGTTTTCCTTTTCCCTTATCCAGGCGACCTTCAGCTTCCATAGATTCATTGTCGGTCAGTTTGCCGAATTGCTTCTTGGCTTCACCTTTAACCTGGTCAAATGCGCCTTTTGTTTGCTTGTCATTCATTATTTTGGCCTCCTTTAATTGAGTATATTCTTTTATACCCTTTACGATTGATGGCAAACTATTAAGTATATGTGATGAAAGGAGGCAATCTGCAAATGAAGGACCATATCAATACTGTATTAAATCAAATTGAAAAAGAATATGAGGTAAAAATACTTTATGCATGTGACGCCGGGAGCAGAGCGCTGGGATTTGCATCACCAGACAGTGATTATGATATCCGCTTCATTTATATTCATAAAAAAGATTGGTATTTATCGATTGATCATCAGAAGGATGTTATCGAAATACCAAAAGAAGATTCGCTTTCCACTATTGTCGATCCCAAATTAGATGTCGTCGGCTGGGAACTTATCAAAACACTCAGGCTTTTCCGGAAGTCTAATCCTTCCTTGCTCGAATGGCTTAACTCAAAATATGTTTATTGGAATCATGCTTATCTGGCCGAAAAATTGAAGTCAATGCAAGATACTGTCATTTCACATAAAGCATATATAAACCATCATCTCAACCTTGTAACAAGAAATGTCATAGATATGCAAAAGAAGAAGGAGTGGAGGGGAAAGGTATATCTATATATTCTCCGGTCTATCCTGTCTGCAAAATGGTTACAAAAACATAGGCAAATACCACCAGTCGAGTTCATGCAACTTTTAAGCATTTTAGGAAACGCACCAGTAAAAAGGGAATTGAAGGACTTACTTTGGAAGAAACAAAGCGGAGAACATAATACCATTGAGCAAAACTTGATTCTTAATGATTTTATAGAACAAGAAATTAAACTGCTTGCCAGTTATGCAAAATCTGTAAGTCAAAAATCTGAAGACCCTACAAAAGAGCTTAACGAATTGTTTCGAGTAACACTTAAGGAAGTATGGGAGTAATCCGCTTTTGTCTGTAAGTGCTCTCTGTAGTTCAAAAGAATTTGGCCGGACTGCTCATGTTGCAGTTCCGGCCATGTTTATTTCATTATTTCAACCTGGTCGCCAGTACGCAGACCAGCCGCGTTAGCTTCATCAGTATCAATGTGCATATCAAGAGCGTAGGTATCTTTCACCCTTATGAGTACTTGATTGAATACTAAGCTTCTTTCACCTGCAGATTTAACACTTACATAGTCTCCATCCTGGACATTATACTTTGCAGCGTCAGCTTGGGTCATATGAATATGGCGTTCTGCCACGATGACGCCTTCCTGAATTTCCAGTTCAGCTTTTGGGCCGACAAGCTTAATGCCTGGAGTGCCGGCAATCTTCCCTGAAGCTCTTAAGGGTGCTTTTACTCCGAGCGAAAAGGAGTCAGTCTTGGAAATTTCAAGCTGAGTGAACTTCCTTAAAGGACCAAGAATCCTGACTGCGGGAAATTCCCCTTTTGGACCTATGACTCTTACTGTTTCATTCGCGGCAAACTCCCCTGGCTGTGAAAGCTCTTTAGCAGTAGTAAGCTGATATCCTTCACCGAAAAGCCGATCTAAATCTTCTCTAGTTAAATGAATATGGCGATTTGATACACCAATAGGAATCATTTGAGAACTCCTTTCAAGTTCTTTGATTCATTTATTGTACCCTGCCTGAATCAAAAAACACATTAATAGAAGGCTGTTTTCGCATTGATTGTTGCTTTTCTCAGGTAACTTTTCAACCGTATTCATCAGGTTTTGGGGCTCTTTTCTTGCTACTCCTTCACTAACGATAGGAAAAACAGATGATTACTCTTGGAAGTAAAAAACGTTGCTATTTAGAGTAATTAAGTTTACTATCTAAAGTAAGGAGGTGCTATTTATGGAAAATCTTAGACTCAATGTAGCGTTATTGAGAAAAAAGGTGCCAAACCTGACATCTGCAGCTAAATCTGTAGGACTGAGACCTGCAACTGTTTCAAATTTGTCCACCGGAAAAATACCGGTCGGCAGGGCAGAGGTGCGGACTATAGTAGCTCTGGCAGAGTTGGCTGGCTGCAGTTTGGATGAACTGATTTTAAGAGGGGAGAGTGTAGAAATGATTGAAACAGGCATTAAAACTCTGGACTTATTTGCGCCAATTGCAAAGGGCGGAACTGTTGGGCTAGTTGCGCGCCCGGGAATGGGGCAATTAGTTGTACTTGGCGAGATGCTTTTTCGACTGAAAAGGGAAGGGTATGTCACAATTCTTATAAAACCAAAGGGCAATCATCCAGAGCTTGACGATATTCTCGATGACGTCGATTTCGTAACAAACAATATCAATGAGACATTTAAGGTAATGTTAAAAGAAGGGACAGATAAGGACTACGTTCTTACAGCCGACAGATCTTATGTAATATCAGGTGAATTCTTCACCCTACAGGAAACTTTCGATGACAAAGGAATCAGCGAGGTAACGACATTCCTGATGGATTTGAAAGGAGAGGCTGTCGATGAAGACCTTCCGTATGGCCCTCTTGATACTTTATGGCAATTCGATGCCGACCTTGCAGCGCGCCATAAATACCCTGCAATCAACCCAATCTACTCAACATCCTCCATCCTAGAGGGGTCATATTTAGAACCTGTTCACCATAGCATTCAACAAAGAGCGCAAAAGCTTTTACGCAGGTACAGGGAATTGCGGGCGATCGTCAATGTACATGGCATCGAACGCCTTCCAGCTGCTGAGTCGCAGATTTATAAGCAGGGCGAGAGATTAGAGGCATATTTGACACAGCCTTTCTTTGTAGCGGAAGCCTTCACTGGCAAGAAGGGGGAGGACGTGAAACTCGAGGACACACTAAACGATGTGAGAAGAATCCTTGAAAACCCTTCTAGTATATCCGAAGCCAATGAGCTTAATTTTATCGGAAAATTAAAGCGCTGAAGTTGAAAAGTAAAAGAGCCGGCATCCAATGCTGGCTCTTACATAATTAATAGCGACCCACTTGAAGCTGTTTATATACCTCTTCGCGCACTTCCTGCAACGTGCCGGGATCTAGCAGCTTACTGGTGCTTATTCTTAAATATGTCTGCTCATGAATAGTGCCTTCATGCTGCAGCTTATCGAGATGTGGCAGCCGGAAGTTCCCGATAGGCAAATAGGCAAGGTACATATTTTCGCTGTTCTGTTTTAAAGATATTTTGATACCCTTAAGAACGGGAAAAAAATAAGATGAATAATCTTGCTCAATAACCAAGTCCTCCTTTAACGCATTCTTGATATATGGCAAGGTAGTTGGCATTGAGATAAAGTAGATCATTTGGTCATAGGAATAATGCAAATCTGATACCTTGAACCCATAATGTGCAGTAACCCGGTTGGAATAATGTTTTTGTGAAAGATTATATAATGGCCTGCTTGTCAAAGCGGAAACCATGAAAAAGACAAGGGTAGCAAGAATAAATGCCAGTTCAATCAATGGTTACAAACTCCTTAAAAGAAACTACCGTATTTTTACCTGCGTTTTTAGCTTTGTATAGTGCCTGGTCGGCAGCTTCTATCAATTCATTTTTTGTGGTGATTCCAGAATGGTTTGTACAGGCTACTCCGATACTCACGGTTAATGTGCCGCTGGGCTGTGTCTTTTCACCAGGAAAGCTTGCTTTCTCCACGTTCGATCGGATTTTTTCAGCTAATACTTCAGCTTGGTCAAGAAGGGTGCCAGGCAATAGGACTACAAATTCTTCTCCGCCAAATCGGAAGGAAAAATCATCAGGTCTTAATGAATTAACAATGACTCTTGCCAGCTTCATCAACACTTCATTTCCAAGCAGGTGGCCGTTTTTGTCATTGAACACCTTAAAGAAATCGATATCAAAGATGATTAACGAAAGGGGACTATTCCGATTTCCTTCAATCGGGAAGTGATCATTAAGGATTTTCTGGAAAGCCCGTTGGTTGAGAAGACCTGTCAAACCATCGTGTAAAGCCATTTCCTCAATTTGTTCATATAGATTAGCATGGTCAAGAGCAATCGCAGCCTGGTTCGCCAGGGGAAGAATATTTTCAGTATCCATCAAGGTAATTGGTCTCTTATTAACAATATTATCAATTAGCAGGATACCGATATTCTTACCCTGGTTAATCAAGGGGATCAATGCGAATTCCTCGGTTTGGAACAAATCCTTAATTAAAATTTGTGACATATCCTCTTTTGAGATGCTCTTAACAATAACTGGTTTTTGACTTGATAGTGCTAACCCAAAGACGTTATGTTCATCAATTGGTATATCCAATGAACGTAAAATAGCATTCAACTCCGGGTCGGTAAAATTGCTGTCAAAGTTATGTTCAATTAAATCCCTGAGTTTTAGTCTGTCTTCTGAAATCTTTTCCCAAACTTCATACCCTTTCTTTACATCCATAGGGCCAACACCAACAATCCCTTTAAGGGACTTAGCTTGATTGGATGCAAGAAAAATCATCGCTCTGTTAAATCCAAGGCCATGGCCCGCTGTAACCGATGTCAAGATCACTTTCAAAAGCAGGTCCTGCTGAAGAGTGCCCTGCATCGTTGTGCTCACTTCACGAAAGACCTGTAAATGCTTGGATTGCTCCATGAGCATGTACATCCAGCTATGGTGCTCTCTCTTTTTGTTGAGTAAATATTGCGAAATATAGCCGGCACTCGCCCCGATTACCAAATAAATGGGGAGAACTGCCAAAGGGAAACCTTCTGTATGTAAATAAACGATAAGAACACTAGTAAGGGCTGCCGCTATACCCCCAATTAATTTAAAACAATACCCCGCAGTCGCAATAAATAAAAGAATAGTCCAGCTTAATTGATTACTTCCATAAAAATAAACTGAAACCTCAACCAGGATTAATGAGGCAGCTGAGAAGATCAGTTGGTTCAAAAAAACGCTTACATTAAATCGTAATACATTTGCTGTCAGTGATATGCCAACAGCTGCAATGATTAATAAAAAAAATGCGTTCAGCTTGCTCACTCCTAAATATGAATCATACTTCTATTTTACTATTTTTTTGTAAAATAGATAGGATGTTTTTATCATGACTGTTGATATCTGCTTAAGCCAATGCTGGAAATTGACCATTCATCTTTAACACTGGAAAATTATTAAATAAATATCGGCAGGGTAAGGAAAGATAAATATATCATCAAGGCATAGGGGTGTGAAAATGGAGGACAAGACAAAAATACGACTGACTGCGGCAGAAATGTCCAGTTTGTGGTCGCAATATATAAATGATACAGTCTCTGTTTGTGTTTTGAGTTATTTTATGAACAACATAGACGACAAAAAGGTAAAAGAAATTGTGGAGTTTGCTCTCAGCGCATCACAAAAAAACATTTCTCTATTAAAGGAGATTTTCGATGGTGAAGATTTTCCCTACCCAATTGGTTTCACAAAGAAAGATGTGAATATCCATGCTCCACGGCTTTTTTCCGATACATTTGCAATGATGTATTTAAGGCATATGTCCATTCTTGGTATGGCAGCAAATACCGCGGCAATCGGTCTTGGAACGCGGCCTGATGTGATTAACTTTCACAAAAGTGTCTTGAAATCTGCGATTGGACTGCAGGATTTGACAAGGGAGGCAATGCTAGAGCAAGGTACATACATAAGGCCACCATTTATTTCAGTCCCAGATAAGGTTGACTTTGTTGAGAAACAAAAATTCCTTTCGGGGATAAAAAGCAGGAGACGGGCACTTACTTCAATAGAAATAACGCATTTGTTCGTGAATATACAAACTAACCAAATAGGAAAGGCACTGATCATGGGATTCATCCAAGTGGCTCAGGGCAAAGAGGTCAAAGAATATTTGCAGAGAGGAAAGAAAATTGCTCAAAAACATGTCGATTTGTTCAGTGATATCCTTAAGAATAATGACATCCCTGCCCCCATGTTTTGGGATTCAGCTGTAACAGACAGTACAACACAAGTATTTTCAGATAAACTTATCTTATTCCATGTCTCAGCAATGATTGCCGCAGGTATCGGGAATTATGGTGCCGCTATGGCAGCAAGTCCACGAAAGGATATTGGACTTAAATATGCTTCGCTGATTCCTGAAATTGCGCTATATGCAGAAGATGGTGCCAATATCATGATCAAAAACTCATGGCTGGAGGAACCACCGATGGCTGACGACCGGGACCAGCTGTCCGGCTTGGCATAAAGGACTAAAACAGGGTGTCCCAATAGCATATGGGCCACCCTTAAATTTTGTATGATGTACTTCTAATGGGAGAAGTTCCCTAATCTTATTTTGCATTTTGCATATCTGGAAACTTAACTGGTGTATCAATTGATAATTGATCGCGGTAAGAACGGTACGCTACTACAGTGTGATTATGGGAATGGACATCAAGCTGCAAAATCTTTGAATTACTTGTCTCTAGATAGTATTTCATTTTACCCTGGACAAGTTCATAAAATGATAAAGACATCCCTAGATAATCTTTCTTTACAACTTTCACATCAGGGTGACTCATGACGAAATCAGCTATTTGCAGAACAGATGCTGACGATGTTCCTGTGATGGAATAAAGGGTTTCTTTTGCGTGACCAAATGCCTGATTCAAAGTCATTTTAGCTATATTAAGCAAATCATTAAACGATCTGTTCAATTTCATTCCTCCATCTAAGGATTTTTAAAGTCTGATGTTAATATACCCCGAATATCAAAGGGAATCCTTTTGAACGCGTAATTTTCTTTTAAAATACCACCTTAAAACCGGAGGAACTACAAAATATATGAAAAATAACCTAAATAGTTGAAAGCCTGAAACAATTGATAAATCAGCACTTACCTCGTGTGCGATAATCCCCATTTGATCCATTCCACCTGGTGCCAGGCTCAGAAAACTTGTAACTATATTGATGTTTAAAGCGTCAGATAAAAAGAAACTTAACAACAAAGATCCAATTACAAGTAAGAAACCACTTAACAAAGCGAGAATGATGGTTGATGCTTTGTTCTTTAATTTCTCAGGTTTTAATAACATACCAATATAGCCGCCTATCATCAGTTGTGAAGCATCCATGACTATGGTTGGAAGAGTTGGACCTGTATAGCCAGAATAAGTCATTATGGCTGTTCCTAATAGCGGACCAAGTAAAAAGGGAGTAGGCAGCCTCAGTTTCTTGCCAATAATCACTCCGAGGATACATACTATAGAAAATATAAAGATCATAAATGGGTCGAAAATGAATGGGTCTGAGCCTGTCAATTCACCCTTCATATGACTTATATCGAAAATTGGCCCGAATATGATAAAAGGAACGACAAAAACAATCATCAATAACCTGGATACCTGTAGGAAGGTAACCGTTGTGACATCAATCCCTTTCATTTCTTCTGCAAAAATGATCATTTGTGACAACCCGCCTGGAATGCTGCCAGTCAATACTGTAGGATAATCAACACCGGACAGCTTCGAAATAACTTTAGACATCACGGCAGCAGACGCGACGAGGATCACTGTCATGATCAGCATTGCTGGGAGGTTTTCTATGATATTCTCAACAGAGGAGCGTGTAAAGGAAAGTCCGATTGAATAACCGATGAGCATTAACGCTACATCCCTTAAGGTTCTCGGCCAACTTAGTGTTAAACCTTTGAAACGGTCAGCAATCAGAATTGCAGACATCGGTCCGAGTAGCCACGGAACCGGAATTGATAAGAATGAAAACACTAAACCACCAGATAAGGCTATTAAAAATGCAAATATAAATGATCTTTTATTTACGGTTGATCTCAATGCTGCACCTTCTATAATATTTTTTCGCCAACCAATTAGTGGCAATACCATCCTAGCATATTATTTTTACCAGTTGGAAGTACTATCAGTCTTACTCTGTTTTGCCCGTTTTCAAATATGGACCTGGAAAACTAATCAATCTACCTGGGAGATGAATTTATGAATTATGTAATTAATAGTTTTGAAGAATTAAGGACATTGTTCGGGGAGCCTAGTGAGTTGGCTAAACGGAAGGTCATATCTTTCGTAGACGAACACTGCCGTAACTACATAGACCAATCACCGTTTGTGGTCTTATCTACCTCTGACGAAAACGGGTACACAGACGCTTCTCCTAGGGGAGATGCACCTGGATTTGTGCTTGTTCTGGACAAAAACCGAATTGTGATTCCAGACCGTCCCGGTAACAAGAGAATGGACTCATTGAAAAATATTTTATCCAATCCAAGGGTAGGCCTGTTATTTCTTATACCTGGGATGCCAGAAACATTGAGAGTGAATGGGAAGGCCAGTTTGACACAGGAGCCAGTGCTACTAGAAAGAATGAAAGCCGGCGGCAAGAATCCCCTGCTTGGAATCGAAGTAGAAGTGGAGGAATGCTATATACAATGCGGAAAAGCATTAAAGCGGTCTGGTTTATGGAATCCTGAAAGCTGGGCAGATTCATCCACATTGCCATCCGGTGCTGAAATATTGGCAGCACACTCCAAGCTTCCTGGATCCTCAGAAGCAGATATCAAGAAGAGGTTGGAAGAAGGATATAAAAATAGACTTTATTGAGAAGATACCAATAATTAAGTCATTATGAGTGAAGTTCGCGACATATAAGGGTGCATTTAGTCAATAAAGAGCCCCCTTATGCGGGCAGATCACTCAGTAAAAGGGTGCATGTAGAACAAGTATAATTATTACGCGAACAAAGCTGCCAAAAGGCAGCTTTTGTCTTGATAAGGTTTACGGTTTTTTTGGTATTCTGCTTTGTATGACTTCGTTCAACCGATCGGGGTAATTGGTAAACATCCCTGTGACTCCCCAATCCAGAAGCATGTTCATATCTTCCTTTTCATTGACTGTATAAGGGAAAACCATTAAACCAGAATCTGTGACCTTTTTAATATACCCGGGACTAACTGCCGTATAATGCAATCCAACTCCAACCGCATACTCCTTGATTTTACTTAGTTCAGTATCGGTGATGACCGCTGGAGCGTAGTAGGACAACAGCTGGACCAATGGAATCGACTCATCTATTTCATGGACTTTCCTTAAACTTTCTACACTGAATGATTGAACAACAACATTTCCGAATGTATGATTGGCCCCGGTGAGATTGTATTCATTCAGTGTATTTATTAGTTTCTCTTCCATTCCAGGATAGACTTCAGGCGATTTGGTTTCTATGAAAAACTTCGAGTTTGGACCGAACCTATCAAGCACCTCTCGCAGGGTAGGGATTTGAAGCCCCAAATACTCGGTACTCATTTTTTCAGGGTAAGCATCATTAAACCAGGAGCCTGCATCAAGTTTCTTTATTTCCTTTAGAGTAAGGTTTTTGACCAGACCCTTTTTTTCGGTAGTCCGGTCAATTGTTTCGTCATGCAGCGCAATTAATTCTCCATCCTTCGTCATTTGAAGGTCGATCTCAATGTAATCGCCATTCATGACATTCCCTAGTTCATATGCCTGCAATGTATGTTCGGGGGCATGGCCTGATGCGCCACGATGAGAAATGTTGATTGCTTTTATTTGCCCGTAATCTGAGGAGATCTTCGCTATAGCAAAATCTGATGAAGCTCCTGATAAGTAAATGATCAATGCTGTTATTGCTACCCAGCGAAAATATCTCAACAACTCCAATTTCCCTCCCAAGAGTATTTCTTGCATTGCATAATGGAGATTTATTGAAAAACGGTTGGTGCTTAAGTGTAAATATTATTTACATCTTTACAAGTTATATGTCAGCAAAAAGAAAAGCTTAAGCGCCTTAGTCGGTCGACAAGCGCTGCACGCCTGCAGCGCCACATCCTGTGGCTGGCGGGTCTGCACGTCCTATGCATCAGAGTGCCGATCATTGAAGTCGTTCTTTGACTTCATTGGCTGGACTGAAGCGACTCGAGCTGCTAAAAGCTAACGCTTATCGCAAGATACTCATGGAGGCACTCTCAGGGATGAAAACTGGCTAGGTGCTGGAGCTAGACAATAATCTCAGTAAAAAAGTCTATAAACTTAAGAAGAGAAAACTACTTCCAAACCTTCCACCAATTGCGTTTTGATTGTTTCGAAGCTGCCGTCTCCCTGAAGCTATCGACCATATTTTTAAACATTTCGTCCCGCTGCCTGATCTCCTGGCGTAATTCTTCACGTTCACTTTGAAGGGTGCGGACAAAATAATCTCGTTCCTGATTGATGACCTGGTTTAAATTTGAGAGCTCCTGATTTGTTGTTTCGCGACTATTTGAAACATAGTCAGCAAGTATTTTAAACTCTTCGGAAACTGTCTCGGTTGTCTCGTTCAAGCGTTTTGCCAAAAGTGATAATTCGTTATTTGTACCGGAGGACAGCTTATTGACCGTGCTCTCTAACTTTACAATTTTTTCATTCGTGCCTTTTGAGGTCTTAGTCAAACTAGATGTTAAAGATGCAATTCGTTCGGAAGTGCCCTTCGAGACATTCGCAAGACTGCCGGATAGTGCATTTATTTTTTCGGAAGTACCTTTTGAAACCTTCGCAACATTCTCGGTCAGCTTCGTTATTTTATCAGTCGTACCTTGAGAAGCTTTGGTTACAGAATCTGAAAGCTTGCTGAACATTTCTGTCGTACCTTTAGAAACTTTTGCAAGGTTCGTGCTAATTTCGGAAGTACCTTTCGAAACATTCGTAAGCTCAGAAGATATCGTTCCGAGGCGTTCGGAACTTTCTTCCGAGCTTTTGGCAACTGTTTCAGATAGCACCATTATATGTTCATTGGTTTTTTCTCCTGTTTTATAGATAGAATCGGAAAGGGTTTTTACTGTTGTAAAAGTACCTTTAGAGATTTCTTTTTTTACTTCCTCCAGAACTTCCTTTCGAATGCCGTTCCTGATTTCTGCTTTTACCTCTTCAAGCAAGGACTTCTTATATTGTTCCATAGCAAACATAAAAGTATCAAAATCATTTGGGCTGCCTGTCGGAGAAGCGGCTGGCATATTCGAATTTACAGTTAGGCTGTTTTCATGTGGAGATCGATCGGAAACCGCATCAGAACTTTTATGCCTCTGTAAGAGATCCCGAATCATCTCTTTGCTTAAATTTTTATCACGCATTTGCTTTATCTTCATCAGTTCGTCTATTTCTATATCCGTATAAAATCTTGCACCTTGTTTCGTTCTTGGGACGATCAGCAGTCCCGCAAGATCTTTTTCCCATTGTCTAATGGTGCCAGACGGAACATTTATTTTCTTGGACACCTCTTTGATTGTGTATGCCTTCATGAATTGAGTGTCAGTCATCGTGCACATTCCTTTCTGTTTTGGTTTATGATAAATTCGATGTCCTATTACAATTCAGCAAGAACATTCCTGTTTTCCTGCATGGTGACAAAAGCTCTCAAAAGTAGTGGAGTTTCACCATAACAATTAGAAATCATACAGTTTTCGCGATCTAAGTTTAGGAAAAAGATGATTTGTCGTGATGATTTCTGCTTTTTGATTTACAATAGTCATGTAGGCCAATATAAAGGGCTAAGGGGGATTAAGAAGTCACTAGAAGATTGTCGGAAAATGATTGCCCTCAATACAATATTTAGATTAATTACGAAATTTCACGCTTTTTGGAGGGGTAGAATAAATGTCTGAGGTTAAAGTCCGTATTGAGAAGGATTTTCTGGGTACGAAGGAAGTTTTAGCGGATGCGTATTATGGCATTCAAACTTTAAGGGCTGTTGAAAACTTCCCGATAACCGGGTATAGAATACATAGTGAACTTATAAAGGCAATGGCCATGGTAAAAAAAGCTGCGGCACTTGCCAATATGGAAACAGGAAGGCTTTACGGCGGCCTTGGAGAGGTCATTGTAAAAGCGGCTGATGAAATAATCCAGGGTCAGTGGCATGAACAGTTCATCGTGGATCCAATTCAGGGAGGAGCTGGGACCTCCATCAACATGAACACGAATGAAGTAATTGCGAACCGCGCACTGGAATTGCTTGGTGAGAATAAAGGGGATTATTTTACATTAAGCCCTAATTCGCATGTGAACATGGCTCAATCGACGAATGATGCTTTTCCTACTGCGATGCACATTTCTGTGCTATCCCTTTTGGACAAGCTATTGGATACTATGCAGATCATGCGAGATGTTTTTTCCCAGAAAGCAAGGGAATTTGATGCTGTCATAAAAATGGGCAGGACGCACCTACAGGACGCTGTTCCGATTCGTCTCGGCCAGGAATTTGAAGCATATACAAGGGTGATTGAACGAGATATCGACAGAATTAAGCATACTCGCGGTCATCTATTCGAAGTGAATATGGGAGCAACCGCCGTGGGTACCGGGCTGAATGCCAATCCTAAATACATCAAAAATGTTGTCCGTCACCTTTCTGAAATCAGCGGATATCCTTTAACGAATGCTGACCATTTAGTGGATGCGACTCAAAATACCGATGCTTATACAACCGTATCTGCTGCCTTGAAGGTTTGCATGATGAATATGTCGAAGATAGCCAACGACTTACGACTGATGGCGTCAGGTCCTCGAGTGGGCTTTAACGAAATTTTCCTTCCTTCAAGACAACCAGGCTCATCCATCATGCCTGGCAAGGTGAATCCGGTTATGCCTGAAGTCATCAACCAGGTTGCTTTCCAGGTTATTGGAAACGACCATACGATCTGTCTTGCATCCGAAGCGGGCCAGCTCGAGTTGAATGTAATGGAACCTGTTCTTATTTTTAACCTGATCCAATCAATCAGCATCATGAACAATGGTTTCAAGGTATTTACTGACCACTGTCTCGTTGGAATTGAAGCGAACAAAGAGAAGCTTGAAAAAGATGTGGAGAGAAGTGTAGGCATCATCACTGCTGTCAATCCGCACTTAGGTTATGAAGCAGTGTCGAGAATCGCGAGAGAAGCGATCTTGACAGGGAAGTCAGTAAGGGAACTATGCCTTGCATACGACGTCCTGACAGAAGAAGAGCTGGATTTGATCCTGAATCCATATGAAATGACAAACCCTGGGATTGCAGGGGAAGAACTGTTGAATAAAGACTGATTGAAAAAAGCCGTTGTCATCAGACAATAACGGGTTTACTTTTGAGGTGCAAAACGGCAAATCACAGACAAAATCACATATTAATTCGCACCGATTCCACTACACTATTCACAATACAAAAAGGCTTAGAGAAATTTTCATCTCTAAGCCTTTTTTCATATTACCTTATTGTGCTAAAGCACCCGTTCAATAAGCGGTCCGTGGATATTCAAGAATACTTTTTTCTGCCACGCACAGCCCGGTCACGAATAAGGGAAGCAGCGGCGAGTTGATAAATAAGCGGAGAAATTCCCCTTAATTTCGAAAAAGCTTTAAAAATAGCTCAAATAGCCGGAGAAATTCCGACTATCGACTCAAAAAAAAGGCAAATGGACAATTTTGCACCATTTAATCGGAAATTCTCCGCTTATTTCCATCCAACCGAGCCATATTCTTCACTCTAACCGGAGAATCTCCGGTTATTTTAAGTCTTGTTGGGAAATCAAATTTGCCTTCACATTCCTGCATCGTTACTTTAAGTACATTATTTCACAAGGTCTTCGATAGTCTTATTTCAATTTTAACATAAATATCCAAACTCCTTCACAATTACCATAAAATCCACTTACCAAATCACCACAAAATCACATACCGTCCAATAATTATTTCCGTCAAAGTGAAATGACTTGTAAATTGATGTGTGAATTTTAAATTACATTACAAAAATACATTGATATAACACGAAAAATCGCACGGTGAATTTCAATGTGAAATAAGTGCGATTTGCTTTGTGTTTTACTTGTTTGCACCTCTGAAGTAAACCCGTTAATCTGACAACGGCTCTTTCTAACTACCAAAAGAGCTGACAATCCGAACACAGAATTCTCATCAATTCAAGTGGATACTTATTACAGCAATCCTAACGACTTCAAACCGTTAAAAATCCCTGAGTCGGTCACATCTGTGGTTCTATTCTTTGCATGCTGGAACAAGTCCGGATGGGCATTGCCCATGGCAAAACCTTCTCCTGCGAATGAAAGCATTTCTTTGTCATTCATTCCATCCCCAAAGGCAATGGAGTTTTCCCGTTTTATTCCCAGTTTTGTCAACAAGAATTGAATGCCAACCCCTTTATTTACCTTATCACGGATGACATCGTAGCAATGATGCATACCCTCTACATTGACCTGTGACAAATGTATTCCATCAGCGAATTCATAGTGTGCTTCTCCATTATTTCCAGTAGTGATAATCGTCATGCCGAGAATCCCTTCAATGACATCCTCTGAAAAAATATCATTCTGACGCAGATGAAATTGCTGAAGGAAGGTTTTGACCAAATCCGAGTCCAGGTCTGTTAAATAATTTTTTTTATTGGTATACAAGACCAGCTTATGATTATGTTTTTTCGCAACATTCAGGATGTATTTTACATCCTTTACAGGCATTGGTTCAGCAAAGATCGTTTCGTCTTCATATATTCCCAAAGCACCGTTATATCCTATAAAAGAGGAAATGTTAAGCTCTTCCCCAAGCTCTTTAATCTCATGAATCGGACGTCCTGTGGCAAGAACGACCTCAATATTTTTTTTCTTCATTTCACTGATAGCGTTCTTCGTGGAATCCTCGATAGTATTATCGGGAGTTAAAATTGTTCCATCTATATCTAAGAATAATATCTTGTAGTTGGGCATAGATTGCGCTCCTTAAAGTGATGTTTTTTTTAGTGTGACATATCGACGGGAAAGTAATCAAATATTTGATAGACCCTTATCACAACTGGCTTGTTTAATGTAAATGGCTAAGGGGTAAACTTTTATTAAGAATACAGCGAAAGGAGACGTTCCTAATGTTGTGGACAATAGCGGGTATATTACTGGTGCTTTGGTTATTAGGACTGATATTTGAAATCGCCGGCGGCATCATTCACATTCTGCTCATCATCGGTATTATCTTGATTGCGTATAAAGCGATCAAAGGCCGAGCGACAGGGTCATAATCTTATTGAACGGGCAGCGGCATTTCGTCGCTGCTTTTTCATTTTTTTGAAAGCCTTGGTTTCAAAGTATATCAGGGTTGTTTTTTCTGTTAATGATTTGTAGAGCAATTAATTAACAATTATGCTTCGATAAAAAAGCCGTTTTCTTTCTTTTATCTTGCTATTCATAATAAAATAAATTACATATTAAAAAAGGGAGAGTGGATGTCCAATAATGAATATTAATCAGATTGCAAATACTTTATTGGGGCGGACACCCTCAATTTTGGGCCATGAAAAATTCATTAAATTCGCAGTATTGCTGCCGTTAGTGGAAGTAAATGGAGAAGTCCATATTTTATTCGAGGTACGTTCCCTTAAGATGAGAAGACAGCCTGGTGAGGTTTGTTTCCCGGGCGGGAAGATAGAAGAGGGAGAGGATCCTCAAAAAGCAGCGGTCAGGGAAACGTCGGAAGAACTCGGCATAAAGGAAAGCGAGATAATTGATGTTTTTCCTTTGGATTATATGGTGTCTGCATTCGGTACAATTATCTACCCTTTTGTGGGTAGAATAAGTAAGTTAAACAACATCATTCCTAACGAAGCGGAAGTTGGGGAAGTATTCACTGTTCCGCTGTCTTTCTTTAAAAAGAACCAGCCGGACAGTTATAAAATAAACTATCAAGTAGAACCCGAAGATGGATTTCCTTTCGATTTAATCATTGGCGGCGAGAACTACAACTGGCAGACAAGAACGATGGATGAATATTTCTATCGGACAAACGGCAAGGTGATTTGGGGACTTACAGCAAGAGTGTTGACCCATTTCATTGAAATAATGGAGCAACATAATCTCAAAGAGTAGGAGCGCATATTTTTGCGCTCTTTTCTTCTGCCCAAAACCATTATCTTGAAAAAACGGTTTAAAAACTCCTGCGGGTACGAGAAAATGACTTTTAAATCCCATTTCTTCAAATCTTAACAAATTTTCCTTTTGCTAATATTATTCAATGAATAATATTATTGACAATTCACTACCAGTGACAAATCTCCTATTTCCTTGTAATAACAGAAATTAATAGGAAAAAAGGTTGCGGTTGGTAGATTTATTATTTATAATTTTAAGATAATTATTCATAGAAAGTTGGGTAAAAATGAAACTGTACATATCTGTGGACATGGAAGGGATTACTGGTCTGGTCGACCATACCCATGTTGACTCTTCAAAGCACAATTACGATCGTGGCAGGAAAATCATGACACAGGAAGCGAACTATGTAATTGAGAAAGCATTTGAGACTGGCTGCCAGGAAGTCATCGTTAATGATAGCCACTCAAAAATGAACAACCTTTTAATAGAGGATCTTCATCCGGAAACACAGTTGATTACCGGGGATGTAAAGCCTTTTTCCATGGTTCAGGGGTTGGATGGCAGCTATGGTGGGGCAGTATTTGTCGGATACCATGCCAGGGCATCGATGAGCGGAGTGATGTCACATTCTATGATTTTCGGCGTTCGCCATATGTGGATCAATGATGTTCAAATTGGCGAGCTTGGATTCAACGCTTATGTAGCAGGTCATTATGGGGTACCTGTTATCATGGTGGCAGGAGACGATGGGGCTGCCCGTGAAGCAGAGTCATTGATCCCTAACATTACAACTGCCGTAGTTAAACAGTCAATTTCAAGGTCTGCCGCAAAATCTTTAACACCAGTTAAAGCGGGTGAACTGCTTGCAGAGAAAACTGAGTTGGCTATTAAAAACATGGATAAAGTGAAACCGCTTACTCCTCCTGATAATCCGGTGTTAAGAATTGAATTTGCCAACTATGGTCAAGCAGAGTGGGCAAACTTGATGCCCGGAACAGAAATTGAAGAAGGGACCACAATTGTCCGCTACCAGGCTAAGGACATTCTAGAAGCCTATCAAGCTATGCTTGTGATGACAGAACTGGCAATGAGGACAACTTTCTCATAGACTGTTTTTCATTCACCTCCAGAACTGACATAAAGACATGATAAGGATGTGAGTTAATGCTCCATTACATACTCAAACGACTGGGCTCAATGGCGATCACATTGCTGGTCATCATCACGCTGACCTTCTTCTTGATGCACTCAATTCCT
Source organism: Mesobacillus jeotgali (assembly GCF_002874535.1). Lineage (GTDB taxonomy): Bacteria > Bacillota > Bacilli > Bacillales > Cytobacillaceae > Mesobacillus > Mesobacillus jeotgali. Next base: position 2,298,869 of record NZ_CP025025.1, on the reverse strand, counting down.
GGTTCTCCCTTTAATGAGGAACGGGCGACTAGCGAAGCAGTCCAAAAGAACCTTGAGAGTTTCTATCATTTGGATGAGCCATTATACGTTCAATACTTTATATACTTAAAGTCGGTCGCGACTTTCGATTTCGGACCTTCTATTAAAAAGTCCTCACAGACTGTAAACGAAATGCTTGGAAGGGGATTCCCTGTTTCATTCGAGCTGGGAATGATCACGCTGATCGTCGCGATATTTTCTGGCATCCTTCTGGGAATCATTGCGGCACTTCGCCATAATGGCTTGATTGATTATCTTGCGATGACAGTAGCCGTAGTCGGTATTTCGGTACCAAACTTTGTCATGGCAACCCTGCTGATCCAGCAGTTAGCTGTTACCTGGGAGATCCTTCCGGTTGCTACCTGGACAAGTCCGAAGCATATGATTCTGCCTACTCTGGCACTTGCTACTGGACCTATGGCAATCATCGCCCGTTTGACGAGATCCAGCATGCTTGAGGTCTTGACGCAAGACTACATAAGGACAGCAAAGGCAAAAGGGCTGTCACCCGTAAAAATTGTGTTCAAACATGCTTTAAAGAATGCATTGCTTCCAGTTGTCACGATTCTTGGCTCATTGGCAGCTAGTATACTTACAGGAACTTTCGTAATCGAAAAGATCTTTGCGATTCCAGGCATGGGCAAGTACTTTGTCGAAAGCATCAACCAGCGTGACTACCCTGTCATAATGGGAACAACGATTTTTTACAGTACAGTATTGATCATGATGCTTTTCCTTGTAGACCTTGCTTACGGCATACTTGACCCAAGGATCAAACTTCATAAAAAGGAGGGGAAATGATGGCTCTGCGTAAACATCAGGAACCGCCAGCGGTCACGTCCATTCCTGACGACTGGTTTGTTCCTATTGAAAAAAGTGACTCGGAAGCAGAAGCTGTTGTCAGGCCCAGCCTGTCGTATTGGCAGGATGCATGGCGACGCCTCCTTAAAAACAAACTTGCAATGTTAGGATTATTTTTCTTATCTGTACTGACCTTCATGGCAGTATTCGGTCCTATCATTTCGCCTCACACAGTAGACCATCAGGATTTGGTCAACCAAAATCTGCCGCCATCAAGCGAGCATTGGTTTGGAACCGACGAGCTTGGCCGCGATGTATTCACGCGTACGTGGTACGGCGCGCGTATATCATTATTTGTCGGTATCGCTGCAGCATTGATTGATTTTCTTATTGGGGTCATCTATGGCGGGATTGCCGGCTATAAGGGCGGAAGAACCGATCATTTCATGATGAGGATCATCGAAGTTCTTTACGGCCTCCCATACTTGCTAGTTGTTATTTTAATCAGTGTAGTAATGGGGCCAAGCCTTGCTACTATTATTTTCGCACTGACGATTACTGGCTGGATAGGCATGGCGCGGATTGTCCGCGGCCAAGTCCTTCAGATCAAGAACTACGAATACGTATTAGCATCTAAAACATTCGGAACGAAAACTGCAAGAATCATCCGGAAAAATCTGCTGCCAAATACGATGGGACCAATCATTGTGCAAATAACACTTTCCGTCCCATCTGCTATCTTTGCTGAAGCATTCCTTAGCTTCCTTGGTTTGGGAATCCAGGCACCGCTAGCGAGCTGGGGATCGATGGCAAGTGATGCTTTGCCGGTTATTTTATCAGGTGACTGGTGGAGGCTGTTTTTCCCGGCATTCTTCATTTCATTGACGATGTTCTCGTTTAACGTATTAGGTGATGGGCTTCAGGATGCACTTGACCCGAAGCTAAGGAGGTAAGCACCATGGAAAAAGTACTGGAAGTAAAAGACCTTCATGTTTCATTCAAAACATACGGCGGTGAGGTAAAAGCAGTCCGTGGTGTCACTTTTGACTTACATAAAGGAGAAACTTTAGCGATTGTAGGAGAGTCCGGTTGCGGGAAAAGTGTGACTTCCCAAAGTATCATGAGATTGATTCCTGAACCGCCTGGCAAGTTTGATGGTGGTTCCATCCTTTTTAAGGGAAAAGATCTGACAAAATTGAAGGATGCTGAGATGCGGAAAATTCGCGGATCAGATATTTCGATGATTTTCCAGGATCCGATGACTGCGTTGAATCCGACTTTGACAATCGGGGATCAGCTGACTGAAGGAATTCTCCAGCACATGAAACTGTCAAAGGAGCAGGCAAAGAAAGTGGCGGTACAAATGCTTGACCTGGTGGGAATACCGAGCCCACAAGTCCGCCTGAAACAATACCCGCATCAATTCAGCGGCGGTATGAGGCAAAGGATTGTTATCGCCATGGCGCTAGTCTGCCAGCCGGAGGTTTTGATTGCGGACGAGCCGACAACAGCGCTTGACGTTACAATTCAGGCTCAGATTTTAGAATTATTCCGTGATATCCAGAAAAAAACAGGCGTCTCGATTATCCTGATTACCCATGATTTAGGAGTCGTTGCACAAGTCGCTGATCGAATCGCGGTCATGTATGCTGGTAAAATCGTCGAAACAGGGACAAGGAGAGAAGTTTTTTATAATCCACAGCATCCATATACGAAAGGATTATTGAATTCTGTTCCGCGTTTGGATGTAGATGGTGCCGAACTGATACCGATCGGCGGGACTCCGCCGGATTTATTCTCTCCGCCAGTTGGATGTCCTTTCACAGCCCGATGCCCATATGCAATGGAGGTTTGTGATAAAGTCTACCCTTCATCAACAAAGCTTTCCGACAGCCACGGTGTGGACTGCTGGCTGCAGGATGAGCGCGCAAAAAAATTAATCGCAAGCACATAGTGTTCAATCAGGCTATTGCCTTTTTGATATAATTTTAAGTCAACATAAGGGGGAAACAGAGTGAAAAAGTTATTAACCATGCTCATGGCAGCGATGCTTGTGTTCACGATGGCTGCTTGTACCGCCAACGATAATGCAGGTAAAGAAAAAGAAGGAAACGACAGTGGGGAAAAAGGAGAGGAAAAGGTCCTTTACCTAAACAATGGCCAGGAACCAACATCCTTTGACCCGCCAATCGGTTTCGATTCCGCATCTTGGAATGCTTTGAACAATCTGATGGAAGGTCTTACACGACTAGGTAAAGATCACCAGCCAGAAGAGGCAACTGCAGAAAAGTGGGATGTATCTGAAGATGGTAAGACATACACATTCCACATTCGTGAAGATGCAAAATGGTCCAATGGCGACGCTGTAACAGCAAATGATTTCGTATTTGCGTGGAAGAGACTATTGGATCCAGCAACTGGATCTGCTGCTGCTTTCCTCGGCTATTTCATTGAAGGCGGAGAAGAATTCAACAGCGGAGAAGGTTCTGCTGACAATGTAAAAGTAAAAGCTGTTGACGAAAAGACTTTTGAAGTTACCTTAACAAGCCCGCAGGCTTACTTCTTAAGTGTTATCGCCAATCCGGCATTCTTCCCGATCAATGAAAAAGTTGCGAAGGAAAATCCTGAATGGTTCTCCGAAGCTGATTCATTCGTAGGCAACGGACCATTTAGCCTAGCTAGCTGGGAGCATGACACAAAATTCGTCATGAAAAAGAATGACCAGTACTGGGATGCTGAAAATGTAAAACTTGACCGTGTTGAATGGGCAATCGTCGACGATACAAACACCGAGTATCAAATGTATCAGGCTGGGGATCTGGATGTTTCAGATGTACCTGCTGAATTAAGTGATAAGTTGTTCAAAGAAGGAAAGGTACAGGTTGAAGACCAGGCAGGAGATTATTTCTACCGCTTCAATGTCACAAAAGAACCGTTCCAAAACGTAAATATTCGTAAAGCCTTCGCTCTTGCTGTTGACCAGCAAAAAATCGTTGACTTTGTTACAAAGAATAAAGAAAAAGCTGCATATGGATTCGTATCTCCAGGATTCCAGGATCCATCAGGCAAGGACTTCCGTGAAGTAAATGGAGATTTCAATAAAACTGATGTAGAAGAAGCTAAAGCGTTGTTGGAAAAGGGTATGGAAGAAGAAGGTTATACTGAACTTCCAGAAGTGACCCTGACGTACAGCACTAGTGATGTCCATAAGAAAATCGCAGAAGCATTGCAGCAAATGTTCAAAGAAAACCTTGGCGTAGAAGTCAAGCTTGCGAACATGGAATGGAACGTATTCGCCGAAGAACAGAAAGCACTAAAGCATCAGCTTTCTCGCAGTTCATTCCTTGCTGACTATGCTGATCCAATCAACTTCCTTGAAAACTTCCAGACTGGCCATTCCATGAACCGTACTGGCTGGGGCAATCCGAAGTATGATGAACTGATTCAACAAGCAAAAAATGAATCTGACGAAGCAAAACGTTTTGAATTAATGTATGAGGCAGAGAAGATTTTGTTTGAAGAAGCACCAATCTTCACTGTTCACTTCTACAACCAAGTTTATCTTCAAAATGAAGCTGTATCTGATGTTGTCCGCCATCCGGTAGGATACCTTGAATTAAAGTGGGCAGATAAGAAGTAGTTATTCTAAGAAAGAGGTGTTCATCTTGGAACACCTCTTTTTTACTAGTACATACCATTTAATAATATCCTTAATACATATGAACCTTCTTTTTGCGGCAAGGGAGAGCAATTGCATTTACAGAAAAGAGCTTCAGGAAACTGATTTCAGTTAGAGCAGGATAAGTGCATTTACCCAAAATAGTCCGTGAACTGAATTTAGGTCAAAGCAGAAAAGCTGACTTTTCCGAAGCACTAGAATACCGGACGATAAAATTGTTATGTAAACTAAAGGGAACGCTAATAAAAAGGGAGTTGATTGACATGCCAATTAAGCCAGAACGACTGAAAAAAGGCGATACGGTGGCGGTCATCGCGCCAGCGAGTCCGCCTAATAAAGAAAATCTGAAACGCGGATTGAAATTCGTCGAGGATTTAGGGCTCAATTATAAATTAGGAAAATCACTTTATACTGAATATGGCTATCTTGCCGGGAATGATGAAGATAGATTAGCGGACTTGCATGATATGTTCCGTGATGACGAAGTAAAAGGAATAATCTGTGCTGGCGGCGGTTATGGCACAGCGCGAATTGCTTCAGGGATAGACTATGATGTTATTAAAAATAATCCTAAAATTTTTTGGGGCTACAGCGACATTACATTCTTGCATACTGCAATCAGGCAGCAGGCAGGACTAGTAACTTTCCATGGTCCAATGCTTGCTTCGGATATTGGAAAAGAAGAAGCTAATCAAATTTCCAAGGATACATTCCAGCAATTGTTTACACCAGCAGAGCTGAATTATTCCACTGAGCTTTCGCAGATTGAAGAACTGGTCCCGGGATCAGCAGAAGGATCATTAGTTGGCGGTAACCTCTCACTTCTTTCCAGCTCTATGGGCACACCATTTGAGATTGATACAGAAGGTAAGATTCTACTTGTTGAAGACATTAATGAAGAGCCCCGGGCTGTAGATAGGATGCTAAATCAGCTGTATATGGCTGGCAAGCTGCAGGAATCAGCTGGAATCATTGTCGGTGACTTTAATAACTGCGTACCTGAAAGAGAACTGTCTTTAACTCTGGAAGAAGTGATAGACCATTACATTAAACTTGCCGGTAAACCGGCTCTCAAAGGATTCAAAATGGGGCATTGCTCCCCTCACATTGGTGTGCCGCTAGGGGCGGCTGCATCCATGAATACCAAAGATAAAGCGTTACTTGTTGAGAGCGGGATCAAATAGTACCAAAGGAGATAAGAGTTATGATTATTGAAAAAATCGAGACATTCCGTAATGCTGTCCCTTTGAAAAAGCCATTTAAAACTGCACTCCGTACGGTTACTGTAGCTGAAGCCATTTTTGTTAAGATAACCTGTGATAATGGGATTACCGGCTGGGGAGAGGCACCGCCTACATTGGTCATAACAGGGGACAGTCTCGTAAGTATCGAAGGTGCAATCAATGACGTCATCAAGCCGTTTTTATTAAAAGAGAATCTATTGAACTTTGAAGCTATTTTCCAGGGATTAAAAACCATCCTTGTTAACAATACCAGCGCAAAAGCAGCCGTTGATATGGCATTGTACGACTGTATCTCGCAAAATTGCAGCCTTCCGCTCTATCAATTCCTTGGAGGCTATAGAAACGAGATTGAAACAGATTTTACTGTAAGTGTGAACAGCCCTGAAGAAATGGGTGAGGATGCTGTTGGTTATGTCAGCAATGGGTTCAATGTACTTAAGGTTAAGGTGGGAATCGGTGAGATCGAAACCGATATTGCCAGGATCCGGGAAGTCCGCAATAGGATTGGCAATGATATTAAAATTCGGCTCGATGCGAATCAGGGTTGGAAACCGAAGGATGCAGTCAGGGCAATCCGAAAAATGGAGGACCTTGGACTTGATATCGAGCTGGTTGAACAGCCAGTTAAAGCAGAAGATCTGGATGGTTTAAAGCAGGTAACTGATTCAGTCGATACTTTAATAATGGCTGATGAAAGTGTATTTTCACCGAAACAGGCATTTGAGGTGATCAGAAGAAGAAGTGCAGACCTTATTAATATTAAATTAATGAAGTCTGGCGGAATTTATCAAGCTCAAATGATTAACCAAATGGCTGAAACCGCTGGGATAGAATGCATGGTTGGCAGTATGATTGAAACGCGGCTGGGGATTACCGCTGCTGCCCACTTTGCAGCAAGCAAGAAAAACATCACGCGCTTTGATTTCGACGCGCCACTAATGCTGGCAAATGAAGCGATTTCAGGCGGAATAAAGTATAATGGTAGGAAAATCACACTTCCGGACCAACCGGGTCTTGGAATAGAAAAGGTCCTTTCAGAAGGAGGAATTTCCATTGGAAAGTAATAATATTTGGCTCGTCAATGTCCCAGTGGCAACTTTGTGGACTTCACATGATTCACCGAGGGAAATCGACAGGGACGGCATTTCCGGTAACCTGAATATAGATAAATGGCTTGAAAAGCTTACTTATCAGCCACGACTCCAATTGTGCGATGATAATCTGGTTCAATCACAGGTTCTATTTGGTCAGGAAGTCTTGATCATTGATGAAGTGAATGAATGGGCACATGTTATTGTCCCAGACCAGCCATCTGGAAAAGATCGTCGTGGATATCCAGGGTGGATTCCAAAAGATCAGCTGATTCAACAATCAGATTGGTATATCAAGCAGGGAACTGCAGCAGTCATTACCGCTAAGAAAGCCCTTCTATATTCCGAAAAGAACGAAAAGCTTATGGAATTGAGCTATCAGACCACATTGCCCATCGTGGAGGATATAATCGATCGAATCCGCGTTAAAACACCAACTGGTATTGGTATCTTAAGAGCTGAGGATGTAACAGTTATTCCATCAGATAAGGAAATTCCTAAGAAGAATGGGGCCGCAATCGTCGCTGCTGGCGAACAATTCCTCGGATTGCCATATCTTTGGGGCGGAATGAGCAGCTATGGCTATGACTGCTCGGGCTTCAGTTATAATATGTGCCTTGCGAACGGCTATATCATTCCGAGGGACGCCCATGAACAGGCTGCTGCGGGTAAAGAAGTACCAGTGTCCGACATCCTGCCAGGCGACTTGCTCTTCTTCGCATATGAGGAAGGAAAAGGCAGCATCCATCATGTTGGTATCTATTATGGTGACGGCAAGCTTCTCCATTCACCGAATACTGGCAAGAATATCGAGATTTTCTCTTTAGAAGGAACAATCTACGAAAAAGAACTCTGTGCAGCGAGACGCTACTGGATTGATACGGAGGAATAAATATGGAAAATGAAGTTTTATTAAGTGTAAAAGATTTAAAGAAGCATTTCACTATGGGTAAAAATGAAATCCTTAAAGCAGTAGATGGCATTTCATTCGATATTTATAAAGGCGAGACCTTTGGCCTTGTTGGGGAATCTGGATGCGGAAAATCCACAGCCGGAAGAACCATGATTGGACTTTATGACCGGACAGATGGAGAAGTTGTTTTTAACGGCAAAGACGTGCACTCACTTTCAGAGAAAGAAAAATTCCAGTTCCATAAGCAGATACAGATGATTTTTCAGGATCCGTATGCTTCACTGAATCCACGTTCTACTGTAAAGGAAATTATATCTGAACCTATGGAAGTTCATGGGCTGTTCACAAACAAAAAAGAACGGTTGGAACGAATTTATCAGCTCTTGGAAGATGTAGGATTGAATCGTGACCATGCGAACCGTTATCCACACGAGTTCAGTGGCGGGCAGCGTCAGAGAATAGGAATTGCAAGGGCACTTGCGCTTGATCCGGATTTTATCATAGCTGATGAACCAATTTCAGCTCTTGATGTATCAGTCCAGGCACAGGTCGTAAACCTGCTGAAGCGTCTTCAAGAAGAAAAGGGATTGACATATCTATTCATTGCTCACGATCTTTCCATGGTTAAGCAAATCAGCGACCGGATCGGAGTTATGTATCTTGGACATATCGTCGAGCTCACGGCTAGTAACCAGCTTTACAATAAACCGCTGCATCCATATACTCAGGCATTGCTGTCTGCCATCCCAATACCGGATCCTGATGTGGAGGATAAGCGGGAGCGTATCATCCTGCAGGGAGAACTGCCAAGCCCAATGGATCCGCCGAGCGGCTGTGTTTTCAGAACCAGATGCCAGCACGCTATGGACATCTGTGCCCAGAGGAAACCTGTCTGGCAGGAGATCGACAAAGACCATTATGTTGCATGTCATTTATATGATGAACATTTAGAAGGAAAAGATAAAAAAGAAATGCTTGTCAATATCAGATAAGGAATAAAAAACATGACTATAGAAGAATTAAGAGAAAGACTGTTGAAAGAACTCGCTGGGTGCAAGGGCCGGGCGAGTTTGTTTTTGGAGATTGAAGGAGAAATAATAGAAGTAAACAGCCAACAGGTTTACCAGTCTGCCAGTTTGATAAAACTGCCGATATTAATCGAGGCTTTAAGACAGATTGAAGAAGGTAAACTGCAAAAAGACAGACTCGTGACAATTAGAGAAAGCGACAAAATTGGAGACACGGGAGTTCTCCAGGCTATGAATGTCAAACAGCTGCCAGTCGAGGATTTGTTGTCTCTTATGATCATTGTGTCAGATAATTCGGCTACCAATCTATTGATTGATTTGATAGGGATAAATTCAATCAATTCGACTCTATCCAGGGTCGGAATGAAAAACTCGATATTGCAGCGTAAAATGTTGGATTTCGATGCCATTCAATCCGGACACGATAATTTTACATCCGCAGCAGATATCGCATTATGCCTGAAAGAAGCAGTTGCTGGAGGTGCTTTAAATAAACAATCGAAAAACACATTCTTTTCATTCCTCCTGCAACAACAATTCAAAGAAAAGCTGCCATTTTATTTGGATGATGCTCTATTAAAAATTGGAAATAAGACAGGAGAACTTCCCGGAGTCGAGCACGATTGTGGTATTATAACATACGGAAAAAAGCAGGCGTTTATTGTTGTGTTGATTGATGGACTTTCAGAACCTGACTCAGGAAAAACGATCATCCGACAGATTGGGAAGCACATAAATCGCTTTATAACAAGCGTTTCGACAAAATCCAACCATATGTGATAGCTTTCGATAACGGTTAGATATCAATTGCTAGCAATATGATATGTAAAAATCTGCGTAATTAACTGGTAAAACAAAGGGATAATTATTCTGATTCTCTTGTTGAATATCAATATCAACAGAAGTAGAATGATAATGGTATCAATTTTGCTTATGCAAGGAGAAGTAAAATGACGGTAAAGGAAAGATGCACTCAGACAATTGTTGAAGATACATTAGCCGCCAATAATTTGTCACCCTATTTTGTTTGCATACATAAAAATTCAATCATCATTTCCATAGATGAAGGCGGCACTCAGTTGCTCGGGTACAAATATCCAGGTGAAATAATCGGGAAATCAATATTCTCCTTTTTATCAAGCACTAACCAAGAAACAATTACAAAAAGAATCGCCGCGATCGAACAAGGAGCGATTCTGCAAGCTAGTATAATGAGGCTCTTAATTAATGGTATTCCAATGGATTTTCAGGTTAGTTCTGAAAACACGATATTTAATGGAGAATCGGCAATGAAAACCTGCCTTAGCTTCATAACGCCCACTACTATTGATAACGATTATCCTGATGAGAACGGATCACTTATTCTTAGCGCAAATAAAGGAATTGTCATCACTACTCCAGATGGCATGATACAGGCTGTAAGTGATTCTTTTACTCGATTGACAGGCTACCATATGGAAAATGTGATTGGGAAAAACCCGAGAATATGGAAGTCACACAGCTACACTCCGATTTTTTATAAGAGAATGTGGGACTCTATTTTGACCAGGGGTTGCTGGGAAGGCGAGTTATGGAACAAGCGTAAAGATGGCAGCCATTATTTAATGAAGGTAAATATCTTTTCAATTTTGAACAAAGACAGCGAACTGGTGAATTACCTTGCTGTGTATACTGACCTTACAGAAGTGGAAATGCTGTCCCAGCAGCTCAAAGAACGCGAGGAACAGTTCAGGACGGTGGTTGAACTATCTCCGAATGCAATCATTCTCTCGCAATTTGATAAGATTGCCTATGCAAATCCACATACTGAGGCCTTATTTGGAGTAAATTTGAAAGAGGTAATTGGTAAACCTGTGAGTTCTTTTTTCAGCGAGTATCCGAATATGGCTTCTAAAATTGATTTTAATCAAAAGTCTGTAATTAGTTTTGAAGAGCAGCTGAAAAAGGGAGATTCATATATAGATATTGAAGTATCTTCTTCTTTGATTACGTATCAGGGAGAAAAAGCTGTTTTAACAGTTATAAAGGAAATTACAAAGCGTAAAAGCATGGAAAGAGCTTTGCGTGAAAGTGAAGAGCAGTATCGCTTTATCGCTGAAAATTCATCAGATATGATTGGAAGGCTTTCAAGTGAAGGAATTATTATGTATATATCTCCTTCAAGCAAGGGAATTCTTGGGTACAGTAACGATGAATTGATTGGAACAAATATTTACAAGAAAATTCATCCCGAAGATCGCCAAAGCTTGCTTGGGCAATATGGAAATCCTAAGGAATTAAGTGGCATAGTAACGTCGAGCTATAGATTGCTGCATAAAAACGGCGGATATATATGGGCAGAAACTACAGTCAGGCCCGTGAAGGACAAATCAGGCAAGGCTTCAGGAATGATGTTCGCCACAAGGGATGTAAGTGCCAGGAGAATGATTGAAAATCAGTTAAGAGAAAGTAATTCACTCCTGAAGAAGCTTTCCTCTCTTGATGGGTTGACCGAAATCTATAACCGGAGGGCCTTTGACGAATTCCTTAAGACAGAATGGGATTTCGCTTGCAAGCATAAAACGCCAGTATCCTTGCTTCTTCTGGATATTGACTATTTTAAAAAATATAATGACACATATGGGCATATCCAGGGGGATGACTGCTTGAAGTCAGTTGCCCGTGAGCTTGAACGATTTTTCCATGAAAAAGGTTATTTCGCTGCAAGATATGGGGGCGAAGAATTCGCTGTTGTCCTGCCTAATACAGAGGCACGAAAAGCATCACAGTTAGCTGAGGATTTCCAGTCAACCATCCAGGCAATGAATATTGAACACAAAAACTCCAAAGTGAGTGAGATTGTAACAATCAGTATTGGTCTATCATGCGTTACCCCTATGAACCCAAATGAACTGAAGCTGGTTCTTGAATTCGCAGACCGGGCATTATATAAGGCTAAGCAAAACGGCCGTAACAGGATTGAAGTATGTGAGAACAGAGATTGATAAGGTTTTTGTAAACAACAGGTCCATCGGCTTCTAAACGATGGACCTGTTGTTTTAATTACACCACTATTTTCATTAATTTTGCTTTCTCTTGTTTCACACTATATTTAAGGGACCATATCAAGAACAAGGTTCCGGCAAAAATATACATGATTCCCCCAATCATACCCACCAATCTTGGGTCGAACCATTCCAGTGCCATACCGGTAAAGAACATAGATGCCCCGATGAATGTATTGGACAGCATGCTAGTAATGCCAAAGTACATTCCATGCCATTTTGAAGGAATGGTCTCCATTGCCACCGTATCTAGAAGGGCGTTACCGACACCGCTGAATATTGCGGTCACGCCAAATAAAACAGCGGCAACCCAGAAAGCTTCTGTCTTGCTTATCGAAGTCAAGAATAAACCTTCTCCTATTATGCAAATGAAAGAAAATAATAGAAATCTCTTTTTAACCATCTTAGTCAATAATGGACTGATCATTAAACCCAGACCAAGAACACTGTAAAAGATCCCTACTCCCAGGTCAGCTTTTTTAAACGTTTCAACGGCATACACGCTTAATAATACATTCTCAATCCCGTTAATCAGCGGGATGATCAACTCGAACATCATCAACATTAACAGGAAGGATGAAGCCGCAATCACAGGGAGCAATTCGCTGTACTTTTCTGAGTTAAGTTTACTGACTTGTTGATTATTAATTTTATCGCCAAGGGAAGGCAAGGTCGATAAAATCCAGCCGGCAGCTAAAAAGGACAATATATTAAGCAGAAAAGCTGCTTTGGCTCCTAGAAAGTATGAGACAATTCCGCCACTTAGTGCCCCAATGATTAAAACAATCCCAATTAATACCTGTTCCCATCCATTTATGTCTTTTAATGATTTAGATGAAACAATGGCAGGGATGCTTGATTTCCTGATCGGTGCGTAGATTGCTTCTCCTGAGGCCAGCATGAAAGATGCGACATAAACAATCCATATATCTGCAGGATTGTTGACAGCCAGAAAAGACAAGGCTAATACTGCTCTGGCTAGGTCCGTAAAAATCATGATATTCTTTCTTCCGAATTTCCTGGCAAGGCCGCTGCTTAAAGGGCTGAAGAATAAAAAAGGAATCATCCTGAGAGCCATTGTAATCCCGACCGACAGGCCAGAACCAGTCATTTGCAATATCAAAGCTAACAACGCTACCTGGCTGAATCGATCACCTATACCATTAATTATTCCAGCAAAGAATAGTTTGCGGTACGATTTCTCCAGACGAAATGTTTTAAACATAGTGTCCTCCATAAATCTAATTATATGTTAATCTAATTAGATTATAATCTAATCAATTGGTGGAAGGAACTGTTTTTTGAAGTTTAAAAGATGGTAAATTTTTTTCCCGATTTTAATGAAAAATGTATTCATAAAAAGTAAAATGCTATATAATGATTTTCGTATTTCCGAAAATTTGAATTCAAGATGAAATATGTTTATAGATACAGGGGGAATGATGGATGAAAATGAGAGTTTCCGCAGTCCAATACCATCTTCACACGATCAGGTCGTTCGAAGAGTTTGCTCATCAATGTGAGCATTACGTAAAAACAGCACAGGAGTATGGATCAGAATTCGTTTTGTTTCCAGAGTTCTTTACTACTCAATTATTATCAATCGGCAGTGAGCAGGGTACGAGGCTGACCATCAATGAACTCCCTGGTTTTACCGAACAATATTTAAATCTGTTCCGGAATTTCGCAACGGAAACAGGGATACACATCATTGGCGGTACACATGTCGTTGCCCGGGAAGGCAAGCTCTATAATGTCGCACACATGTTTTACCCGGATGGCAGAATCGTCGAGCAGGCGAAGCTTCATATTACACCTACTGAGGTAAATGAGTGGAATATGAGTGCGGGAGAGGATTTCAGGGTATTTGATACAGTGAAAGGACGCATCGCGCTATTGACTTGCTATGATATTGAGTTTCCTGAAATCGTAAGGATGGCTAAAGCAAAAGGTGCAGATGTCATTTTCGTTCCATCTTGTACAGATGACCGTCACGGTTTTCATCGTGTACGATACACAAGCCATGCACGAGCTATAGAAAACCAGGTTTATGTGGTTTTGACAGGAACAGTAGGAGCATTGCCGACTGTCGATTTCATGCGAGCAAACTTTGGCCAGGCGGCAGTCATTACGCCGAATGATATACCATTTCCTCCTAAAGGCCTTCAAGTTGAAGGTGAACTCAATAATGATATGATTGTGACAGCAGACCTTGATTTGGAGCTATTGTACGAAGTACGCGAACGCGGATCTGTTACAACCTGGCGTGACCGCCGGACTGACCTTTATCCAGACTGGGAACAAGCAGAAAAAATCTAAAACGATAAGGAGCACTCTTCATGGAATATATCCGCGTTAACAGTATTGATGATCCACTCTTTGCAAAGCTCCATGACTTAATGAAGGAAGTCTTCCCTCCTGAGGAAGTATTGGAGTTTGATTTATGGAAAGGACCACTCGAAGATCCAGGCATCAGGGTTTTTGCTGCTGTACATGGGAATGAAGTGGTCGGCGTAACTGAATACCGCTATTACCCTGACTGGAATATAGCGATGACTGACTTTACCATTGTCGGAAAACCTGGACTAAGTCTCGGTAGATTCCTTGCAAATAAAAGAATGGAAGACCTGCAGAAACTCGCTGGTGAACAAGGGGTAGAATTGTTTGGGATGTTCGCAGAAATTTATGATCCGTACCGTAAGACAGATCATGATTTTGGCGGGGTAAAAACGATGGACCCGTTTGTAAGGCGTGAAGTATTATCTCACCTTGGGTATAAGCGTCTGGATATGGAATACGTACATCCATCATGGGAAAATGACGGAGAATCAGTAGAGGGACTGGATCTATGCTTTATGCCGACTGATGAGAATACTCATGAATTACCTGCAGCGTTAATTACAGATTTCATAACCACTTATTATTCCGTTCTCGAAAGGAAGCCAGAAAAGTGGAATAAGATGGTGGATCAGCTGAAAAATAAAGAAACCGTGGCATTGTTGCCATTATAATGTGCAGACCAGCAGTGATCCTTTACTGCTGGTTTTTTGTTCTGAGCAAAGCGTTTGCCATTTTTTAAAATGAGTCACAAGATTTGTTTTCACCGATAAGATTTTCTATAATTAACCCTTGACTACATAATTGAAAGGAGTTTCATATGGAATCTTTAAAAGGAAAAACAGCGCTGATTACGGGTGCTGGCAGAGGCATCGGCCGGGCTGCAGCTATAGCTCTGGCAAAAGAAGGCGTTAATATTGGCATGATTGGGTTAACACTTGCCAATCTGGAGAAGGTTACAACTGAACTTGAGGAATATGGGGTAAATGTTTCTGGAGCTGTCGCTGATGTATCTGACATCGAATCTATACAGCACGCTGTCGAGCATGTAACAGAAGAAATCGGCCCAATAGATATTCTGATTAACAATGCGGGAATCGCAAAATTTGGTGGCTTTCTTGATTTGGAGCCACAGGAGTGGGAAAAAATCATCCACGTCAACTTGATGGGAACATACTATGTGACTCGTGCGGTCCTGCCAGGAATGATTGAGCGGAAGACAGGTGACATAATCAATGTTGCGTCAACTGCAGGGCAAAAGGGAGCGCCGGTAACAAGTGCATATAGCGCATCAAAGTTCGGGGTACTAGGGTTGACTGAATCGCTAATGCTTGAAGTTCGAAAGCATAACATCCGTGTCAGCGCGCTTACTCCAAGTACCGTAGCTACTGATCTGGCGATTGAGACGAATTTAACAGATGGCAATCCGGATAAAGTCATGCAGCCTGAAGATCTGGCCGAGTTAATGGTAGCGCAATTAAAGTTGAACCGCCGCGTTTTCATTAAGACTGCTGGAATGTGGTCTACAAATCCATAATCATTATGAGGATAGAACCAATAAAGGTTTTATCCTTTATTTATTCAACTGAATCCAAAAAAAAACGAAGTGTCCTCCTGGAAAATACACCAATTACCACTATTAGTATCTGGTACTAATAAAGTGGGGAAATACCGGTGATTTATGCTTTTTCAGCCTCCGAATAGGCTATTGTTATATTAAAAAACGATACTATTATTTCGGTATAACTTCAGGGAAGCAACAAAAAAAACGGCCTAAGCCGTTTTAAAAAGCATATCGGAATATCCCGTAATAAAGGGGCAGTACAAATATCAATCCACTCAGTTTAGCTGCAAGCGGCATGGGTTCTTCCTCTTCTTCCAGACCAAAATCCCCTGCAAACCGCTCCGCAAAGAATATTGTAAAAATCACATCCCAAATGAGACCGAAAACGAAGACGATTTTCCATACTAGAGGGGTTAGCATTTCTGTTTCAGTAACAAATCCAAATAAACCAAGCCAAGTGATGATTGAAATGACAAAATCAAGCCTGGTGATATTGTTTTTATATTTACCCTTGATCAAAAACCAAATTGCCGTCGTGCCCATAAATCCTAAATACATTAACCATAAAAAATCAGTCATCTTCTTACCTCGTAATCTTTTGATTAGTTTTTTACCAGAGTGGTTTAAGTGTCCTGATTCTGAAACTTATTAATTGAACAGAATGGGGGAAGAAGGACACTTTGTCAAAATAAACAACCTGTAAACATACTTACACTATTATAAAGGTGCATGTGCAATGTTGGAATAGAAAATTGTCGAAAAATCA
The DNA here is from genome assembly GCF_002874535.1 of Mesobacillus jeotgali. Classification (GTDB taxonomy): domain Bacteria; phylum Bacillota; class Bacilli; order Bacillales; family Cytobacillaceae; genus Mesobacillus; species Mesobacillus jeotgali. The sequence continues at coordinate 2,282,363 of NZ_CP025025.1, read as the reverse complement.
TTTTTGATTTTTTATTTTTCATGTTGAATTATTTTATAAAAGGTGTAAAATTACACTAAAAGATTCAAGGTGGATTAAATAGGAATTGGGGGATAAAAATGGAACATGCTCCTAAAGAGGAAAGACGCAGGATTTTCCGAAATGAGCTCTATAATTTAAAAGAATTAGGTTATGTTTCACCAGAGGTATACAAAAGTGTATCAGAAGCCCATAATGAATATTTTCTTGATTTGCTGGCAAAGGACCGGCAGGAGAACGAGATGGCAACTAGGAACAAGGGGACTAATTCTATAGGATTTGAACCTGAAAGCAAAGAAGTTCAGTCATCAGCCAACATTGCGATGGAGGAGAAACAAATACAACAGCCTAAACCACGCCCAGTAAAAGTCAAACCAGGGAAATCAGCAGAAGAGATTCGTGAACGGAATATTTCCTGGTCTTTGAATATTGGGGTGATCATGCTATTGATTGGCGGTTTGTTCGTGGCAACAAGCAACTGGGAAAGTATGACACCATGGATGAAGGCTGGGTCAATCGCACTTGTTTCGGCTTTATTTTACGGAATTGCCTATATGAGCTACAAGATCATAAAAATCGATAAGACAGCCTTTGCGTTCGTTGTCCTTGGCAGCCTTTTTCTGCCAATCTTCACCTTATCACTAGGCTGGTTTGAATTGCTGGGTCCTTATTTATCGTTCTATGGTGAAGGTCGGTTCATCTTAGGAACAATTAGCAGTTGTGTTTTGATCCCGATTTATGCGTTTCTGGCCAAAAAGCTATCTTCCAGATTGTTTGTATGGTTTACGTTCATTACGACATCCATTGCAGCAGCATACTTGTTGAGTGCGATTGGATTGCAAACAGACGGATTTTACCTTGGGTTGATTATATTCAATACACTACTGATTGCAGCCTGCCACCAGCTTAAAAAGAAAGATCAGATGCCGCTGTTCACAAAGGAACTTGCCCTTTATTCACAGGCAAACTTGGTCCTGTCTACCTTATTAATGATTTTCTTTTTTGAAGAACATGTTTTCAATGGCTTCAATTTGATTTTGACAGCTATTGTCTATCTTTCGATGATTTTTGTTAATGGCCATAAAGAGTATCATTTTGTCTTCAGTGCCATGTTCATTTATGGTGCATATCAAATTCTTGAAAATTGGCGATTCACAGAAGTAAGCGTAATTGGTTATGCACTTCTAGGTTTCGTGTTTCTGTTCATTCCAAGATTCGTTGATGATAAATACGCCTTGAATAGAGCTTTTCAAATTACTAGTGCAGTTGTATCAGGTCTTGCCTTTTTATTCATCACAGCTGAAGGGATGATGATTTACACAAAGAACCCATCCTTTATCCTTGTGGCAGCTTACCTGATCATATCAGTTAACTTCATTTATCTTGCGAATACCACCGAAAACATCATTTTCAAATATCTAAGTCCGATTTTTCTTGCAACTGCTATGTTTGAAGCTGTTTTGCAGATGGGGAAATGGATCGGTTTCGAAAACCTTGTATTGCCAATTTATTTTATTGGTTTTATTCTCTTCATTTTTGCAGGCTGGCTGGTCAAGATGCGTTATCTTCAAGCCATTAAAACCAGCTCCCGGGATGTCGGAATGGTGATCATGCTTTTCATGATTCTTATTGCTTTTTCCATGTTCGATTGGTGGGAGCTAGCACTGATGTTCTTGCTGGTCAGCTATGCATTTTATGTCTTGAAAAAAATAGACAACAGGCCGTTTTTGCCATTAATTGCTCAATGGGCAGTGCCTGTCTCACTGGGCTTATCAGCAGCTTCAATTGGTGAGGAAGTACGGATACATTCAAGCTTTTATAACGAATTGCTCGGAATGCCAGGAAATTTAGCATTGGCGGGAGTTCTTTTATTGGTTGTCAGTATTGGCCTTCGCAAATCAAAGGAAACCATGCTGGCGCGTAATGCTTTTTTCAGTGGCAATGGGTTCTATGCAGCAAGCCTGTTTTACACATTCGTATTCCCTATATCTAATATTTACGGAGAATCGCTAGTTTGGTTTGGCGGGATCTTGATGTCTCTCTTGCTGTATAAAGTAACGAAGGAGTCACTTATTGCATTTTTTTCCGGTGTAGTAAGCCTTGTCTGGTACCTTATTTCAATTGACTCGATTAATGAAGAGATATTGGTTTTTAATGCAACAATAGAGTCTTTACTCATCCCGGGAGGAGGGTGGTTATTGCTGGGGGCTGCTGCTTTACTTTTTCAAAAACAGAGAGGGCTTGCAGTCGCATATTCATGGATCGCCCATGTTTATCTCGTTCCAATAATGGCCATTGAATTCATCCTTTATGGCGAGGAAGCAGTCTTAACCTATGTGATTGCTACTGGAGTTTATGCTGCGAGTATTTTCTTTGTAAAAAAAGAATGGAAGGTGAAATCGCTTTTATATGCTGCATTCACAACGTTATTCTTAGCGATCAAGACAGGTATTAGTTATTTTACTGAATCAGATTCTGGGCACTATGCTTTCCTGATGACGAGTATTTTGTTGACTGTATTCTGGATATTGTCATCCGCAAATTTCAAAAAAAGAACTTTATATTTCCTTATTCCGATTTCGTTGTTAGGTGTAGCAAGCTTCCTGGCAGTATACCCTTACAGCTGGCTGCTCTTCGGAATTACTATAGGCTACGCAGCGGCTATATTGGTTTTGCTCCATAGAGTGAAATGGGATTTAGCTGCATTGATGCCGTTATTGATGATCTTTTACGGAACAATCCAAATCATTTTCCTGGCACAGCTTCATGTGTATTGGGATATGGCTATTCTTTCAGCATCTGGAATTTTGTTTATTTTTTCAGGGAGGCGGATTTATAGGAATCTCTGGGATAAGGGAGGGGTTTTTGGACTGCAAAGCCTGGATGCTTATTCATTAGTTGGATTCTTGTTCATTTTTTCTGTGGCACTGATGAATGGTGAAACCTTCTGGGCGCTCATTGTCCATGGACTCCTTATATCTGCAGGGTTATGGCTGCAGAGGAGAAGGGTTCATGGCAGAGGAGTAAGTGTAATTCTCTTTATCGCAGGTGCGTACTTGCTGGTTCCTTATTATGCGGCCGTAGAGCAGCTTACAATCCCTGTCTTATTGGAAAGGGAAATATATGTACTTCCGTTCGTAGCTCTTGCGATTTTTGTACGGTCTATTTTCAATGAGAAAAGCAATCAAATCACCAGCTATATCCAATGGGCAGTATTGATTATGGTCTCGCTTTTGCTCATTCAGGATGGCTTGGAAAGCAATACGGTTTATGATGCCTTGATTCTTGGGTCTCTTTCGCTTATTTCAATGCTGGCCGGTATGTGGCTGAGAGTAAAAGCTTATTTCTTTGTTGGGGCGGGAGTTTTACTTCTTAATGTGCTCCTGCAAACCCGCCCATTCTGGGGAAATCTCCCTTGGTGGGGTTACCTCTTGATCGCTGGTTCGATCCTGATCGGTGTTGCCAGCTTCAATGAGTGGAATAAACAAAAAGGAGCTAGAGGGGAGAAAACTCTCCTTGCAAAGTTAAAAGAGAGCTTTCTCATGAAAATGAAAAATTGGAACTAATAGAAGCTGGCAAAGGGGATATTATTTCATCCTTTGCCAGCTTTGTTTTATATGGAAGTCAGGATGCAAAAAAGTGCATTTCTGTATGATTTCTGTTAACATTCATAAAAATGAGGGTATCACATCAGCTAAGGAGGTTATGAAATGAGGGATGTAACTCTTTTGGACATATTTGAACACCATATTGCCCAGAAATACTTGAAGCGTTCTGGCATGGCCCATGCTATTGCTGTCGCTTACCACGCATTCCATCTTGCCAGGGAGCATAAGGTAGACGTTGATATTGCCGCAAAAGCCGGTTTCCTCCATGATATCGGGCACTTCACATGGTACAGGAACGGCAAATGGGACTACGAGCTTTACCGGAAAAATGATATCCACCCAATTAAGGGAGCAGAAAGAGCACATAAACTCTTAATCCGATTGGGTGAGAACCCCGTGCAGGCGAAAGCCACTTCACTTGCAATCCTTTTCCATACAGACTCCTTTTTGCCTTCAAACGATATTATCCGTACGCCACTTCAGCAGGTAGTGAAATGGGCAGATGAAAAAGACGAAGAAGAAGGCGGAAATCACCATTACAGAAAAATAGAGCATGAGCGTGCTAAACAAAGCATTATCAGGCTTGATAAAATGATTGATGAAGAGCTTATGAGTGGTAAAAGCGGCGGAGGAACACAATTGCCATCTTAAATGAAGGCTCTTTTCTCAAACTTTGTAGCTATTGACTACAAAATAGGATTGAATGACCTATGTTTCTTCAGAAAAAATATACCTTAATATGAGAAAAGAGCTTGCACACTCAATATTGAATTACAAAATGGCTTTTTATCACGTTAAAATCGGCCTTAGGATTTTAACAACAATCTTTCCAGAAATAGCCTAAATGAAAAAGGGCATCGATCTTTTCGATGCCCTTTTCTGATTATTTTTTAACGATTTTCAGGGAAAACCCTTTCGATTGTATCGTTGAAATCTTCAGTAAGCCCCACAATCGGTCTCCTGCTCTGAAGTTGCTGCCTATAGTCTGTCATGCTGACAACAAAGTCTGCATTGGATGATACATAAACAGCTGCAATGGACTTATCGGAGACTTTGATTTGTTGTGTGATTTTATCTTTTAAATCAAGTGGAACAGTCTCTGTATCACCATTTTTAAGTACTACGGCAACATAGGCTTTTCGATGCACAGTTATGACGGTTGCGCTTTGAACTTCATTCAGCAATTTTACTTGTTCCTCCGCATTTTCGTCCACATGCATCCTGTATGTTTGGTTATATGAGTTAGAGGTGTACTCCTGGTTGATAGTCTGGATTTGTGCTCCATCGTTATTTATCTGATAAGTTTCTGTGCCCTCATCCGTATATGTATTGCATCCAGTGAACAAAAGGACGGTCATAATCAGAATAAGCAACTGTACGCTAATTCGTTTCATTGGCAAATCCTCCTAATTTTTGAATCTGGAATATAATGTCCAATAAAACAAGTTTTTATTCATTTTGTTCTCTTCAAGAGCGAGATGAATTCTAGAAGACTTTATTATTAGTTATAAACATGCAGACAAAAGACCAGCAGTAATGCTGGCCTTTTGTGTTTTGTTTAAAAATCATGTTTGATCAGGTTCCTTTTTCCCCTAAGTTTATAAAATTTCCACACATCCTTGATGATGATCTTTACAACAGAATAAAGGGGGATTGCGATAAGGATCCCTACGAAGCCGTATAAGGAGCCGGCTGCAATTAACAGGAGGATGACGGTAATCGGGTGGATGTTGAGCTTTTTCCCCATCACCTGAGGAGTGACAAGATTCCCTTCAAGCTGCTGCACGATTACCAGGACAATCAATACCTTCAACATCATCATTGGACTGATTGTGAGGGCAACGAATAGTGCTGGAATAACACCTATAAGTGGGCCCAGGAATGGAACGACTGTTAAAAACATCGTGAAAATCGCAAGGATAAGGGCATATTCAAGTCCGATGATCTTATACCCTATATACATCAGTGTCCCGTCAACAAGCGCGATAATGAATTGGCCAGTTACATAGGTGAATAGTGTTTTATCAATATCTGTTAAAATTTTATTGCCTTCCTGCACATGTTCTTCTGGAATTAGTTTCAGAATATAAGGCCTTAATTTTTCATCATCCTTTAAAAAGAAGAACGCAAGAAACGGTACTACCACAAGAACAGTCGCGACACTTGTAATCACCGAAAATACAGTCATAAGATTTTCTCCCAGACCTTGTGTGACCTTGCTCAAGTAATTCAGTGCCCTCTGCTTGATTTCATCTGCATTAATAAAGCCAAGCTGGTTGTCACTAATGACTTTTTTCGACTCTTCCGTTATTTCATCTACTTTTTGCGGAAAGTTTACCTTGATTTCGCTGATTTGTTCTCCTAATTGGGAACCTGCAAAATAAATGAATCCGGAAAATAATCCAGCTACCAGAATAAAGACAACCAGGATGCTCACTATTTTTGGCATGTATCGGTTAACCCATTGAACTGGTTTCCTTAATATATAATAGATAAGGCCTGAGATCAAAACAGGAAAGAAAATCGCGATAATAAAGCTTTGCAGCGGCCAAACAAAGTAGTCTATCTTACCAAAGAGGAAAATGATAAGAAGCAGGAGAATGGTTCCCGTTGCGTATTTAAAAAAAGGTCGTTGAATCCACATGGCGTACCCCCCTGAATATTTATGTCTCTCACTATTAATTACCTTAAAGAAATGGACACTAAACAAACTGGTTGTCATATAGAGGACAGTACCCACATATATTTATAAAAATTGGTAGTTTGATATAAATCCTGACGGGTAAATATTCTGGTCAACAGAAATGGAATCGCAGCATTAGCCACTGGTCATCTTCTGTGTAAAGGGGTCTCTGTATGGTTGCAGTCGAAGAACATCTGTTATTTATCAAAGAACTTGGCCGTTTATTCGATGAGTACGCACAATGCGAGGATAAGGAACTGAAAAATGAGATTTATAAAGATATTCAGCTATTAGGTAAGGCAATCAATATTAGCAACTAGGTTTAAATAGAACCCGGCAAGCCCTTAATCAGCGGCTTGCCGTTTTATTTTAGATGAGTGTATATATTTTGGGTGTGAGAAAGAGCGGGTAACAAAAAAAGACCCAACTGGAGTTATATTTAGGAAAGCCAGGCATTGTTCTTTCATATACATGAAACAAGCATATGAAAGGGGAGGGTTATATGAGAATTGACCTTTCAAGGGAACAATATTTGACACTCGTAAAATTATTGCAGCTTGGAAACTGGCCTTTAGGACTGACTGAAGCAAATCAGGAACTGGTGAGTAAAGCGGAGGATCTTGAACAATATATTTTCTCTCTATCAAGGGACTTTGAAGCTGGTGACGGAATTTACTATGACGAAGAAGAGGAGTATTACTATCTTTCTGAAGGCCTCAGGGATACGGTGGAAGCGATTATTGATGAGTACGAGGAAGATGTCTTTTGGGATCAGCTTACCCATAAGCTCGCAACGATCGATTTGAAGCGTGAAGTCAACATCAATGCCTCTATTGAACAAAAGATCAATCGGCTTTTCCAGCTGAAAGCACGTTATGAAAAATACTTCCTGGAAAATGGTCTGGACAAAATAGATATTTTATAAGGAAAAATCCGGCCAGGCGTGGCCGGATTTATTTTATGAAGATTCTCGCTTTTTCTGAAATATAGTCTGCTGCGAAAACCAGGAGAAGATAGAAAAATAGCAAGAGTGTAATATCTGTGTAATGGAAGAAACTCATGCTCAGCTTGAATTGCTGGCCAAGGCCTCCTGCGCCAACAAAACCAACGACAATCGTCGTTCGCATGATGACCTCCCAACGGTAAAGTATATACGTCAGGAATCGGGGAAGAGCAGCTGGCAATACTCCATACAAAAAGAGCTGAAAACGTCCTGCCCCGGATGAAGAAAGATTCCGAATTGGCCTTGAGTCTAAATCTTCGATGACCTCTGCAAAAAGCTTTCCAAGAATCCCGAAATTATGAAGAGCAAGTGCGATTGCACCCGGCAATATTCCAGGTTTAAAGATGAAGATGATGATCATTGCCCAAACAAGCTCCGGGACTGCCCGAGAAAAGATATATCCTCCTCGAACAACACCAAATGAAAGCCAACCATGCCATTTTTTAGCCAGCGTGAGGGACCCGTCTGCAACATTCCTTGCTGCTGGCACAACTGTCAGAAGTGCGGCAATTGTCGCAAAGCCTGTAGCCATCACACTCATGACCAATGTTTCAATCGTAAGATCCAATGCATTTTTCCAGTTTCCAGCATTAAGAAAGGCCGGACTTTCTTCATCGATACCCAAAAGTCCTTTAAAGAACTTGCTAGCGTAAAAAAGATTCTTTTCTGTAAACAGTAAGGACAAGCTTGCTTTTTCAACTACAAATATCGATACCCAGGATCCAACCATAAGAAGCAATAGAGCATAAACAGAAGCTGTAACGAAGCTAAGTTTAAATTTCTTCATTGTACCAGCCTCTTTCTTAATTGGTTGCTCCAGAGATCGATCATGATGACTAGGGCGATTAAAAAGAACACAAAAGTCCAAACTTCATCATAATGGAGGTCATCAAGACTCAACTGAATTTGATACCCCAGGCCGCCGATACCGACAAAGCTCATAATCGCAGATGAACGAACTGCGCACTCAAATCGGTACATCGCATAACTGGTAATGCTCGCCCTGACCATGGGCAAGTAACCATACCATAAAGCCTGTAATTTAGAAGCGCCTGCTGCTTCCAAAGCTTTAATCGGTTCACTTGGTATGTCCTCCAGCATATCTGCAAAAATCCTTCCCAGAATGCCTCCGTATGGTATAGCCAGGGCGAAAATCGCTGCAAAAGGAGAGAGGCCGATCGAGGCGACGAATAACCAGGCCCAAACGAGTTCATGAATGGCTCTCATGAAGCCAAGCTGCCCTCTAAAAAAAGACCGCATATACCTTTTGATGTTACCTTCTGATACCACAATTCCTGCGGCGAGTATGCCATAGAAAAAGGCAATGATAATCGCCAGACTCATGCCGGCAGCAGCATAAGAAAGAGTAGTCCAGCTTGATTCCAGTGCAAGAAGAAGGATGTCACCCGATAAATCAGGAGTGAAAAATGCTGCCGCAATTTGTTTGGCTGTTTTGAATCCTCCGCTATGAATCAAGGTACTATTCCATTCAAGAGAGAAGAGACTGAACATGAATGCAAGCAAAAGGATCAGTGTAAGGATCTTTCGCTTATGGAGCTCAAATCTAAACCATCTATTATCCATATCAAGACAGCTCCTTTAGTCTGTAAAGGCTATTGATATGGTCATCAGTTACGGAGGAAGCGGGGAGGTCAAAGAAGAGTTCGCCATCTTTAAGGGCAATCAATCTATCAAAATATTTCCTGGCATAATCGACCGAATGCAAGCTGGCGATCAGTGTTTGTTTTTCCTCTAAAGCGATTTTTACCAATAATTCCAGCACGTCTTCCGCACGCGCTGGGTCCAGGGAGGCGACGGGTTCATCGGCCAGGACGATTTCAGGACTTTGGACAAGAAGCCTTGCAAGCGCTACTCGTTGTTGTTCTCCACCGGAGAGGGAAGAAGTTTTTTCATACAGTTTATCTGTCAATCCCACCCGATTCAGTGCCTGGACAGCATATTCCTTATCCTGAGGAATCAGCATGGAAAGAAGAGATTTAATAATACCCCATTCAGACAGCCTGCCAGCAAGAACATTATGGATGACCGGAAGCTCTCCGACAAGATCGAATTGTTGGCGAATGATACCGATTTTTTTTGCTCTCTTTTTATGGTCCATTAGCTCAGAGAGAGAGCAGCCATCTATCAGGATTTCACCCTGACTTGGTGAAAGAATGGCTGCCAACAAGTTCAGTAATGTAGTTTTGCCTGCTCCGCTTGGACCGATAAGGGCAACTAATTCACCTTTTTTAACAGTAAAAGAGAGGGAAGATAAGGCTATCTTCCGCTCATAAATCTTTGATATTTGCTTAAGGCTTATTGCTTCTTTCATGAAATCCACCTACTTGATGATCTTAAGTTGCTTTGCGACCTTTTCTATTGCATTATAATTTTCGTTCTTCGTTGCTATAAATTTATCAGTCTGTAATAATTCCATTATTTCATTATCCTCTGAAGTCATGGAGAGAATAGCTTCTTTGATTTTAGCTTTGGTATCTCCATCCATCTTGTTTAACGTCCAGTTGTAGTCATAGTATTCAGGAGTTGTATAAAATACTTTTACCTTAGATTCATCTACTTTTCCTTCTTTTACAGCTGCTTCCCATACAGAGATATTTAATGCACCAGTCTGAAACGAACCTGATTCCACAAGTTTATAAGTTTTATCATGTGAACCAGAGTAGTTAGGTTTTCCATCAAGGTCCTGATCCGGGGCTAAGCCAGCTTCCATCATAAAGTAGCGAGGCATTAAGTGTCCGGAAGTCGAACTTTCACTGCCAAATGTAAATGACTTTCCTTTTAAATCTTCCAACTTTTCAATCTTAACATCGCTGTTGGCAATAAATACCGATTTGAACTTTTCATCGATTGGTCTCTGTGCAAAAGCTTCGGCTTCTGGAACTAAGTTTCTTGCCTGTACACCAGTAAGTCCGCCAAACCAGGCAAGATGGATTTCGCCTCGTTCAAAGGCGGTGACAAGTGCGGCATAATCGACAGAAGGAACATACTCAACATTCAATCCTGTTTTCTCTTCTAAGTCCTTCGCAAAATCTTCCATGCTCCTGTTCAAGTCAGCTGCATTCTGGTCAGGGATCGCACCGATTTTGATCGTTTCTATTTTTTTGTCTTTTTGTCCTTCGTCTGCACCATTGTCAGAACAGGCCGCAAGGGTAAAAATCATCAATAAGCTTAACAATGCAATCAATTTTTTCATTTGTAATCACCTTTATAAATAAATTTTATGTACCCTATAAAATTTATCAATAACAAGTGGATAACTCAATACATTTTAACGAAATTTATTATGAATATTATGGGAGCGAAGGGTTATTCGGTGCACAAGCAGTGGTTAATATCAATAAAGACAGTCTTTTAGCATTCTATTAAAAAGAAAACCTGACGGGTAAATTCCGTCAGGATCCTAATGATTCTAGTTCGATTTTTCAGCCCATTCTTCAACATTCCAGACTTTTGTTACCCAGTCTTCGTAGAAATCTGGTTCGTGGCTGACAAGGACAATCGTCCCTTTATAAGCCTTCAATGCACGCTTTAACTCCGCTTTCGCAGTAATGTCAAGGTGATTGGTAGGTTCGTCGAATAGCAGCCAGTTGCTCTCGTGCATAAGCAATTTTGTCAGCCTGACTTTCGCTTGTTCTCCGCCGCTAAGCTGGTTCAGCGGACGTGATATATGTTCATTCTTCAGGCCGCCACGTGCCAATGCAGCGCGGACCTGATGCTGATCCATACCAGGGAACTCGCTCCAGACATCTTCTATAGGAGTGATACTTCCTGCTTTCACTTCCTGTTCGAAGTAGGAAGGGAAAAGGAAGTCGCCGCGTTCGATCTTACCGCTCAACGCAGGGATTTTTCCGAGCATCGTTTTCAGCAAGGTCGATTTACCGACACCATTCATTCCGACAATCGCAATCTTCTCACCACGCTCGATTGTAACCGACATTTTAGGGAGAAGCGGGTGAGTATATCCAATTTCAAAGTCTGTGCCTTCAAATACATAACGGCTGCTTGCGCGGGATTCTTTAAACTCAAAAGTAGGTTTGACGGCTGTTTCGGGTCTGTCAATCCGTTCCATACGGTCAAGCTGCTTTTGTCGGCTTTTCGCGCGGCCTGTTGTCGAATACCGCGCCTTATTTTTGGCAATGAAATCTTCTTGTTTCTTGATGAATTCCTGTTGCTTTTCATATGCGTTGATATGCTGATTCTTGTTAATCTCGGCCAATTCCAGGAATTTTTCATAAGTAGCAGTATAGCGAGTAAGCTTTGAAAATTCCAATTGGAAAATGACATTAGAAACCGGGTTCATGAACTCAGTGTCATGGGAAATCAAGATAAAAGCGTATGGATAGTCCTTCAGATATTTAGTCAGCCACTGGATATGCTCGACATCAAGGTAGTTGGTCGGCTCATCAAGCAGGAGAACCTTTGGCTTTTCAAGCAATAGCTTTGCAAGCAGAACTTTTGTACGCTGACCGCCGCTCAAAGCTGAAACATCGCGGTCTATACCAATTGCGTCCAAACCCAGACCCCGCGCAGCTTCCTCGACCTCCATATCAAGGGAGTAGAAACCTCCTGCATCTAAGGCATCCTGGATTTCGGCCATTTGTTCAAGTAATTTTTCAAGTTCTTCAGGTGAGGCATCAGCCATTTTTCCAGTAACTTCATTCAATTCTTCTTCTTTTTTAAAAAGAGGAAGAAAAGCATCGCGCAGGACATCCCGTATTGTTTTTCCGGGTGTCAAAACTGTATGCTGGTCAAGATATCCATACTTGACACCTGGAGTCCATTCAACTTTACCGGAATCGTGTATCAACTGCCCAGTAATGATATTCATCAAGGTCGACTTTCCGACACCGTTTGCTCCTACAAGACCAACATGGTCTTCTGCCAGCAAACGAAAGGAAACGTCTTTAAAAAGGGTACGATCCCCAAATGTGTGGCTTAAATTTTCTACATTTAATAAACTCATGATAAAATCCTCGCTTTAATCTATTTTAAGAAAACAAATATTTTACAATCACATTTCTTAATCATACTAAAATCTATTGTTTTCCACCAGCGTTTTCTAGGCTGGAAGATATGGAAACTGTTCCTGCAAGCTTTGTGGAATTTTTCCTAATTCGGAATCCGAAACAACTACCATAGACATAGTAGCTAATTACAAAATTAGGATAAATTAACTGAATTTACAAAAAATACAGTCTTTTAATTGAAGCTAAGTTTTCACCTCTGCTATATTGTTATTCAATACATAGAAGGAGGTTTTAAATAATGAAAAAACGTTTGTTATCGAGTCTTATTTTAGCTGGTGCTCTGACGGTCTCTTCTGTCCCATTTAATGTACTTGCCCATGACGAGCTTGGGGATGTCAATATTGAAAAAGGAGAGAGGGCTGGATATAGCAACGTTTCTGTCCCTTTAATAGAGGGCAGCAAAAACCTTCAATTTTTACATGAAGCAGCCGCTCCTGAAATGGAAACGGTAAGGGCTGACGGAAAGCAAAACAGCTTTGCGGATGTCTATGCCCATAAAGGATATGCCTATCTTGGAACTCACACAAAAAATGGCGGCAATGGAGGGGTAAGGGTATTTGATATGAAGGACCCGTCAAATCCTAAAGAGGTTGCTGTTTTTGCCAATAATGATATCCCTGGAACCTGGCAAGAAAAAGTAATCGTAAAAAGTGTCAACACTCCATCGTTTAAAGGAGATCTTGCCGTGGTGAGTGTGCAGCAACTAAATAGTAAAAACCCTGATTCCAAAGGCGGTTTTATGCTTTATGACGTTACAAATCCAACAGAACCAAAAAAGCTAGGATTCTATGAGGTAACAAAGAAAACGAGAGGAACTCATGAGTTATATTTAACTATGCAGGGGAACCGTGCAATTGTACTTGCTGCCAATCCTTATGCAGACTATTATAGCCATGGGGAGGAGAAGGACTTCCAGGTTGTGGATGTCAGCGACCCTGCAAACCCTCAAAAACTATGGGAGTTCGACCCGAGAACGCTTGAAGAAATTCCAGACAATTTTAACGGATATCATTGGAATTCTCCTGACGGAAAAACCCGCCCAGTATTCAATCACAGTACGATGATAGATGAAACCGGAAAGTATGCCTATGTCTCCATGTGGGATTTAGGAACAGTCATTTTTGACATCAGCAATCCCGAAAACCCTCAATATCTGGGACGTACAGATTTCGGTTCCAACCAGCAGGGATCCGCACACTCGGCTACCCTTGCAAAAGGAGGAAATGTTCTGATTGAGACAAGGGAAGTCTATAGCCCAACGAAAGAAGGTTATGAACAATCCTATGGCTACACAAGGATTTTCGATATTAAAGATAAAACAAACCCTAAATTGCTAAGTGAGTTCAAGACTGATTTAGTTGATAATATCGAGGATGGCGTTACATTCGCAAATACAGTCCACGACCCTAAAGTCCATGGGAACACATTGTACTTGTCCCACTACGCAGGAGGAGTATATGCTGTGGATATTACTGACCCTGCAAATCCCGTTCAAGTTGGACAGTATGTTCCTGAAATGAGCAATGTCTGGGGAGTATTTGTAAACAGAAATTACATTCTTGCATCTGATATGGGATCAGGGTTGAAGGTACTATTGAAGAATAATAGTACCTCCACAACACAGAGCCAAGGCGTCAAGTAAATACCATAGTAAAAGCGCGCAGAGATTGCGTGCTTTTACTTTTTTTTAAAATAGTTTATTACAATATAGAAAGGGTAAATGATAACTGACTAACTAATTTGAGGTGTAAAAGATGCCAGTTACCAATAGTTATTTGTTTACAAAGGAAGATATGGTCAACCCTGACCTTGTGCCTGAATGGGTGATAAATGAATACAAAAATTTCCGGGAGGTTGTTACAAATCGAGAGTTTCCTTGCTATTTTGGAATGACTGCCGAGAAAAAAGGGGAGCTCCGCTATTCATATATCAGCAGGGACAATTGGGCTCAATTGCCCGGCGCTATTGAAGAGTTCATTGCATTGTTTGATGATTCCAAGCCTCTTATAAGACATGGTTTGTTTGTATTCGTCGAGCCTGAAATGGAAGAAAAAACAATTGATTACTATCGTGAATACTTCTGGAATGTACTTCAGTTCCTTCATGAAAAAGATACGCAGCCATGGCCTGCTGATTATCCTAAAGATCCTGACCATCACTTATGGGCATTTTCGTTTGCTGGTGAACCATTTTTTGCCTTCGGAAATGCACCCGCCTATAAACAGCGGAAAACGAGGGACCTGGGCAATAGTCTTGTCATTGGTTTTCAGCCGCGTCGAATTTTCGAGGGACTTGAAGGAACTTCAAAAGGTGGTATAATGTCACGTGAAAAGGTGAGGGAACGTGTCGAAAAGTGGGACAACCTGCCAAAGCACCCTAATGTAAGCCACTATGGCGACCCGGATCATAGAGAATGGAAAATGTATTTTATCGGAGACGACAGTAAACCAATAGAAGGGAAATGTCCTTTTCATAATAAATAAGACTAGAGGCTAAATTCTTATAATAGAATTTAGCCTTTTTGTGATGAGTTCGACTATTATAGATACTTAGATGTTTTTATGAAGCTAGTCAGATCATATTTACGGTCAATCACTGATTGTTTAAACTGACACATTAATAATGTAAAATTATGCCTTGTTTTGCTATAATTGTATTGGGCTAGAATTTATTCAAAGAACAGACATCCACTCCCACACTTTTTTGGAAGGGAAGGATGCTATATGAAGGCAACAGGAATTGTGAGGAAGACTGATCAGCTGGGAAGAGTGGTCATTCCGATGGAGCTTAGGAAAAAACTGAGCATCGGTGAAAGTGATCCGCTTGAAATTTTTGTGGATGAGGATATGATAATCCTGAAGAAATACCAGCCAGATCGTACTTGCCTCATAACCGGTACCATCAGCAGTGAAAATATGTCACTGGCAGACGGGAAAATCATCTTAAGCAAAGAAGGAGCAGAGCAATTGGTCAAAGAATTGCAAAGTTACCTGGCGACCAGCTAGTATATACATGTAAGCAGTCCTGCTTCCAGGACTGCTTTTTGTTTACAAGTCTTTTCGGTAGATTGGCATGCTCATGCAGCGCGGGCCACCACGTCCTCTTGATAGCTCTGAACTTGGAATCTCAATGACTTCCACTCCATTTTTACGCAACAAATCGTTCGAAACATAGTTACGGTCATAGGTAACAACTACACCTGGTGCAATCGCAAGTGTATTGGAACCATCGTTCCATTGTTCGCGGGCAGCAGCAATTTCATGGCCGCCTCCACAAGGAATCAGTACAAGCTCCTGTAGACCGAGGACTTCTTTTAGTGTTTCTGTCAGATTTGAGCGCTCGGAAATGTTAAGTGTGTCAGAATCCATGCCTTTTTCGAGAATATAAATTTTCATATTTCCATTAGGGCCTTCAATTCCATGATGGATTGTGAATTTCTCATGATCAACCATTGTAAATACGGTGTCCAGATGCATATAGGCTCTTAATTTTGGAATTTCAACTGCAACCACTTTTTTAATCGTATCGTTCCTTGAAAAAATGCGCTTCGCCAATTTTTCAATAGCCTGTGCAGACGTCCTTGCACTAACTCCAATCGCAATCACTTCAGAACTGAGTACCAACTCGTCTCCGCCTTCTAATGGATAATATTCATCACGGTCGTACCAATGTGGGATGTCATGTCCGGAGAATCTAGGATGGTGTTTAATGATAAAGTCCATGAACAATGATTCTCTTTTCCTTGCACCTTCACACATTTTGTTTAAAGAAACTCCATCTCCAATTACGGCTGCCGGGTCCCTTGTAAAATAAAGGTTTGGCATTGGATCGAGAAAGAATGGGTAGTAATCATCGAGAAGCTCATGTAAATGAACTTTCTTCTCATGCTCGATTTCTGATTTAAGAACCCCGGACATGACTTTTCGAATCATTTCATCAGTTGAAAGAGAATGAAGATACTCTTCGACTGTTTTTCGCGAGCCATTCAAATTGCTCTTGCTTTCATTCAATACCTGATCGATGAACTGTTGGTTAAGTTCATCAGTTTTTAATGATTCTTCCATTAATTTTTCCAAATAAAGAACCTCTACCCCGCGGTTTTTTAATACATCCGCGAAATAATCATGCTCTCTCTGGACTGCCGGTAAATAAGGGATATCATCAAAAAGAAGCCGTTCCAGGTATTTGGGTGTCAGGTTTTCGACTTCCTTCCCCGGCCGGTGCAGGACCACGGATCTTAATTCACCAATTTCAGATTTTACATTCAAAGGGTAATTCATATAAACAGCCTCCATATTCAGTATCTATTTCTATATGAAATAAGGAGGAAGTGATTATTATGTACAACTCAAAATTTCACTGCCCCCGCCAAACTGCTTGCCTGCAGACTGGCTCCCTTTTCTATACCCTAATAAAAACTTTCAAACCTATTTTTAGAGCTCATTCATAAAAGCTTGTGGGAAGGTCTTCATTTAAAAGCTTATGATTGGGTTTGACTTGCAAGGCTATCATCAAAGCGAAAAAAGCTTTTCGTAAAAAATCATGCATTGTGAGAAAAAATAGGGAAAACTAAACAGAAAAAAGAAAGCGTTTTCTGTCCTTCATAGATGTACAAATAAAATAAATATGATAAAGTATATTTTGTGAACACACATTAAACATGGAAATAGAGACAAAAATATTGTCCTCTCCAAAAAGACAGATGTATCCATTATAATGACATGCCAATTGTAAAGGCAGAAAGGGGATTTACGATGTCTAGTAAAACATTGAATCAGTTTTTAAATGAGAACCTGGAGGATTTAAAAGGGAAGGGTTTATATAATGTAATCGACCCGCTTGAGAGCCCAAATGGACCAGTCATAACCATTAATGGGAAAGAGATGATTAACCTCTCCTCAAATAATTACCTTGGACTCGCTACAGATGAAAGACTGAAAAAGACTGCAGATGAAGCCATTGAAAAATACGGAGTGGGAGCAGGTGCAGTACGTACAATCAACGGAACGCTCCAGCTGCATCTTGAACTAGAGGAAGTACTGGCAAAATTCAAGAAGACAGAAGCAGCGATTGCATACCAGTCAGGATTCATGTGCAATATGGCTGCCATTTCAGCTGTAATGGATAAAAATGATGCCATCCTATCCGATGAATTGAACCACGCATCAATTATTGATGGCTGCCGTTTATCCAGAGCAAAGATCATCCGCTTCAACCACTCAGACATGGAGGACCTTCGCGCAAAAGCGAAAGAAGCGAAGGAATCAGGCCAATACAATAAAATCATGGTCATCACAGACGGCGTGTTCTCTATGGATGGTGACATCGCGAAGCTTCCGGAAATTGTTGAAATCGCAGAAGAATTTGATCTCATTACATATGTCGATGATGCACACGGTTCAGGTGTACTGGGTGAAGGCGCTGGAACTGTCAAGCATTTCGGCCTTTCAGATAAAGTCGATTTCCAAATCGGGACTCTATCAAAGGCTATCGGTGTAGTCGGAGGATATGTAGCTGGTAAACAAAATCTGATCGACTGGCTGAAAGTAAGAAGCCGTCCATTCCTTTTCTCGACTTCTCTCACTCCAGCCGATGTTGCAGCGAGTATTAAAGCCATTGAAATCTTGATGGACAGTACAGAATTGAACGAGCGTCTATGGGACAATGCAAACTATCTGAAGGACGGTCTGCAAAAACTTGGCTTCGACATTGGCCATTCTGAGACACCAATCACTCCATGTATCATTGGCGATGAAGTCAAGACGCAGCAGTTCAGTAAAAGGCTTTACGAAGAAGGAGTATATGCTAAATCAATCGTATTTCCTACCGTACCTCGTGGAACTGGCCGTGTAAGAAATATGCCTTCGGCGGCACATACGAAGGAAATGCTAGACAATGCCATTTCTATTTACGAAAAAGTAGGCAAGGAATTAGAAATTATTTAATTGAATAGGCCGGTTTCTTAACAAGCCGGCCTTTTTTTCAGGGATTACAGGAGGAGTACATAGAATGAAGAAAATTTTAATAACTGGCGCGCTTGGCCAGATTGGTTCTGAACTAACAGTTAAGCTACGTGACATTTATGGGCAGGATAATGTGATTGCGACGGACATCAGGAAAACTGATTCAGCAGCTGCTATGAACGGTCCATTCGAGATACTCGATGTCATGGATGCAAATAAAATGGTCGACCTGGCCAAGAAATATGAAGTCGATACCATCATGCATATGGCAGCATTGCTATCTGCCACTGCGGAAACGAAGCCGGTATTCGCCTGGAACCTTAACATGGGCGGCCTGATGAACGCACTAGAAACTGCTAGAGAACTAAATTTACAATTTTTCACACCAAGCTCCATTGGGGCATTCGGTCCTAATACCCCTAAGGACAATACCCCGCAGGACACCATCCAGCGTCCAACTACCATGTATGGTGTAAACAAAGTTGCTGGCGAGTTGCTTGCTGATTACTATTTCCACCGTTTCGGGGTAGACACAAGGGGTGTCAGATTCCCTGGATTGATTTCTTATGTGACCCCACCAGGCGGCGGTACAACTGATTATGCAGTTGAAATTTATTATGAAGCAATCAAGAATGGGAAATACAGTTCATATATTGATAAAGGCACTTACATGGACATGATGTACATGCCAGATGCGCTAGGCGCGATTATTGACCTGATGGAAGCTGACCCTTCCAAGTTGATTCATAGAAATGCTTTTAACGTTACGGCAATGAGTTTTGATCCAGAGGAACTTACAGCGGAAATCAAGAAGCATATTCCTGGGTTTGAAATCTCTTATAATGTTGATCCTGTACGACAGGCCATTGCCAACAGTTGGCCTAATTCAATCGATGCATCAGCTGCGGCTGAAGAGTGGGGCTTCAAGGCGAAATATGATCTCTCAAGTATGACTGCTGACATGCTGGAAAAATTAAAAACAAAGTTATAGATAGAAGAAAAAGGTGAAATCTCATTGATTTCACCTTTTTACATAGATTAGTTTATCTTTCTTTTCTATGACCTTCCCAACTATAGCCGCATGAATGAGCCCTTTGTTTTTCAAGGCTTCCACGTACTGTCCCGCTTCACTTTCAGGAAGCGAAACAAGGAGTCCTCCGGAAGTAATCGCATCACAGAGTACTAACTGCTCTTCAGTAGAAATGTCCTGATACTCCACATCGTTATCCAGCCATTTATGGTTGGATTTTGATCCTCCAGGCACTATTCCTTTTGCAGCCAATTCATATGTACCATCTAATACAGGTACATCCGATAACGAAATCTCAAAACTGACATTGCTGCCACGTGCAATTTCACTGCCATGCCCAAGCAGGCCGAATCCTGTTACATCCGTTACCGCGTGTGGTGTGAAGGCTTTCAGCGCATCTGCGGCAGATTTGTTCAGTAATGCCATTGTATCGGTTACTGCCTGCTCCTGCTCCGCAGTTACTGCGCTGCGCTTGATTCCTGTTGTCAGAATGCCTACACCGATAGGTTTTGACAGAACAAGTAGATCACCTGGTGCTGCGCCGACATTTTTCCAGATGGCACCAGGGTGGGCAAGACCAGTTACAGATAAACCGAATTTTGGTTCCTGATCATCGATTGAATGACCGCCGATCGTCAGTGCGCCAGCTTCCTTCACTTTGTCACTGGCACCTCTTAATATTTCTGCGAGCATATCCGGACCGAGCTTTTTGATCGGATATCCCACCATATTAAGAACTGTTTTAGGTTCGCCGCCCATGGCATAAACATCGCTTAGGGCATTCGCAGCTGCAATCTGGCCAAACATATATGGATCATCCACTACAGGGGTGAAATAATCAATCGTTTGAATCAGGGCGATATCTTCTGTAAGTTTATATACTCCTGCATCATCGGAAGTCTCATGTCCGACAAGCAGTTCAGGAACATTTTCCTGTTCTGGCAATAGACGCAAAACTTGCGTCAAGTCCTCGGGACTGATTTTGCATCCTCAGCCAGCCTTTGTTGATAGAGAAGTCAAACGAATTTTCTCGTGTTCACTCAACCTGATCACCTCCAAAAAAAGTATACTCTTTCTTGTTTTGAAAATCATCCTTAAGCTATTATTATTTGCACTGACCCTGGCTTTACACTAAAATGACAGTAAATACATATAAAAAAGTATTATAGGGGGATTTGCAATGAAGAATTTTCAAGTAACCATCCAATTTTGCATGCAGTGAAATTACGCACCAAAAGCCGCGAGTTTCGCGGAAGAATTATTCACTCATTTCCGAAGCCAGATTGAGAAGATGGAGCTGATCCCAGCTTCCAAAGGAGCTTTTGAAGTAACAATAAATGGCCAGACAATATATTCGAAACTGGATACAGGTGTTTTCCCTGATTCAGAGGAAATGATTAAACAAATGGAAGCGATGAATTAATGCCCTGGCAATTAGCCGGGCTTTTTTTATACAATTTATCAAGGTTTTTCACGGTTTAAATGGTTTGCATTTACCCTTCAAGTTCACAGTTTTGAAAAAACTTTTAATTGGGCAATAATGATATAATTAATGAATGCACTAATGTTGTGGGGGAGATAGAGTTTGAAACAGTTTTTAAGGCAGCTGCCTGCTGTACATGAACTACAGAAAGATTCCAGGTTTATTGATTTGGTCAAGAAGCATGATACGGACGCTGATCGTTTTACAGACATAATCAAAGATGTGTTAAATGATATAAGGAAAGAAATTGTTAATGAAAAATGGACTGGGCCAGAGCCTGGTACCCAACTGTTTGTTGACCAGCTATTTAAATTGCTTGATTCATCCGCAACAGAAAGATTTGACTATACACTGAAAAGGGTCATTAACGCTACAGGAACCATTTTACATACGAATCTTGGAAGGGCAAGATTGAGCGAGAATGCAGTGAAGCATGTGGTAGAAACCGCGAGGAATTATTCCAATCTTGAGTATAGGCTGAAAGAAGGCGAGCGCGGGTCGCGGCACAGCCATGTTGAAAGCCTGGTGAAAAAGGTCACTGGGGCT
The DNA here is from genome assembly GCF_002874535.1 of Mesobacillus jeotgali. Classification (GTDB taxonomy): domain Bacteria; phylum Bacillota; class Bacilli; order Bacillales; family Cytobacillaceae; genus Mesobacillus; species Mesobacillus jeotgali. Next base: position 2,260,981 of record NZ_CP025025.1, on the reverse strand, counting down.
GAAGCAGCGATGGTCGTTAATAATAATGCTGCAGCAGTTTATCTAATCATGAGTGCACTTGCAAAAAACAAGGAGGTCATTGTTTCACGCGGCCAGCTTGTTGAAATCGGAGGCTCATTCCGGATTTCTTCCATTATGGAAGAAAGCGGAGCTCATATAGTGGAAGTTGGAACAACAAACAAAACCCATTTATATGACTATGAGAATGCAGTCACTGACGATACCGGGATGATCCTAAAGGTCCATACGAGTAATTTTAAAATATATGGATTCTCGAAAACTGTAGAAACAGATGAATTGGCCCAACTATCAAGTAAGCACGACCATGTAGTTTTTTACGAAGACCTTGGGAGCGGTGTTCTTTATGATTTCACCCGCCATGGAATCGGAGACGAACCAGTTGTAGGAGAAGTACTGAAAATGGGAGCAGATATCGTTTCATTCAGCGGGGACAAGCTTCTTGGCGGACCACAGGCTGGAATCATCGCAGGGAAGAAAGCACTTATTGATAAGCTGAAAAAACACCAGCTCGCACGAGTAGTTCGAGTAGATAAAATGACACTCGCGGCGTTAGAGGGGACCTTGATGGATTATCTTAGGGGTGAGCAAGGGTTACATCATATCCCGACACTAAGAGACTTGCTTGTTCCTCTTGAGGAACTTAGAGACAGGACAGAGCGTTTTGCCGAGGACATTGATTCCTTAGAAAGTGGGCTAAAAGCGGTTGTGACTGAGGGTACCAGCCAGGTTGGCGGAGGGACGATGCCCGATGTCCATCTTCCAACCTATCTAGTCTCAATAAGCCATCCAGAGGTAAGCGCTGAACATATTGCCAGGAAGCTCCGAACGGAACATTCCCCGGCAATCGTTGTCCGTATCCAAAAGGAAGAGGTTAATGTCGATCTTCGGACTGTTACCGAAGAAGAACAAAGATTTCTTTTGAATGCGTTAAAACAAATTTAAAAGTAAGGGCTGCCTTATCTGGCTGCCCTTACTTTTTTTGCGGTTATCCCGCGTCAATGCGCCTTGTACTTATTTACATATCGTGGTTTGAGTTATGTTTTTGGCGAGAATGGTTACGGTTCTTCACTTTCTTCGATCCGCTTAATGGAGCAGGCTGGCTGTCTTGATCGCCCTTCGGAGCATTCTTGCGCATATCTTTAGAATCATTTTTGTTCATTGCTCATCCCTCCTGACTTTAGGATTAGATTTTCTGCCGAATTTATACTGAATAAATTACTTATAACTGAGCAATTTAACGATATAGATTTAATACACCAGGAGGAAATCACATATGCCTTATCATAAAGATAAACAGCAAGCCTTTCAGGCAGCACAGCAAGGATTCGAAGACGCACAAGGATTATACTCGGAAATCGTACGTGACAGCGCAAGCTATGGTCATCAGCTAAAGCACCTTAAAAATGAAGTGAATGAAGCATTCCAGCAAATAGAAAATGCCCTGGAAAACGCATCTGAACATCAACGGGCGCAGCTTGAAAGGTTCCAGCAGGATTTGCGCAGCATTGTAACTGAGGTAAATATGGAATAACAGGAAAAGCGGAAGGGAGGCCTTCCGCTTTTGATTTCTTACTGATTCTTTTTCCGTTTTTTATTGTTTTGCTTTTCCATTTCAGTTAATGGTTCATTTGCCATTTCCTCATTATAGCCTGCACCATTGCCTTGAGCTTTGGCAGCATTCGCTCCAGGAATGACATGATTTGCTTTTCTTTTTACCACAGAATTCACCTCCATCTGCCATATTTTTTCCCGTAATGTTCTCCACAATCCAGCTTTTTCATTTTTGCGAAATAGTTTTTCTTCAAATTGCCATAGAAAGTGGAGAGGTTTTTTTATTGATAAAATCTCATTAAGGTAGTTTTAATCATGTATATGATTTTTATAATAAGAAAAACTTATCAAGCACAATAACTTTCTTGTTATTTACTTATATATAAGGTTATATTAATATGGAATTGTGAGAAAAGTTAGGATGGGATAAAAGATTCAAACTTTTCGACAATTACCTATAATTAGTTTATGATGTTTACGTAGAAGAAGGGGGTAAACATATGTCAAACCAAGATGTTTTTAACGCCCGCAGTTCATTTGAAATTGACGGGAAACGCTATCATTACTATAGCCTGGCAGCATTAGAAAAGGCTGGAATCGGCAATGTATCAAAACTGCCTTACTCAGTGAAGGTTTTGCTTGAATCCGTACTTCGCCAGCATGATGGCTTTGTAATCACAAAAGAGCACGTTGAAAATCTAGCAAAATGGGGAACTAGCGAAGTGAAAGAAGTGGATGTGCCTTTCAAGCCTTCACGTGTTATTCTTCAGGACTTCACTGGTGTACCTGCAGTCGTTGACCTTGCATCACTAAGAAAAGCAATGGCCGACATGGGTGGAGACCCAGACAAAATCAATCCAGAAAAGCCGGTTGATCTAGTAATCGACCACTCTGTACAGGTTGATAAATACGGTACTCCAGATGCACTTAATGTAAATATGGAGCTTGAATTCGAACGTAATGCTGAACGTTACCAGTTCTTAAGCTGGGCACAAAAAGCATTCGATAACTACCGTGCTGTTCCACCAGCAACAGGTATCGTGCACCAGGTTAACCTTGAGTATCTTGCAAACGTTGTCCACGCTGTAGAAAATGCAGATGGCGAATTTGAAACTTTCCCAGATTCATTGGTAGGTACTGACTCACATACTACAATGATCAACGGTATTGGTGTTCTTGGATGGGGCGTAGGCGGTATCGAAGCAGAAGCTGGAATGCTTGGCCAGCCTTCATACTTCCCAGTACCAGAAGTAGTAGGTGTTAAATTAGTAGGAGATATGCCGAATGGCGCCACTGCAACTGACCTTGCACTTAAAGTGACACAGGTTCTTCGCAGCAAAGGCGTTGTTGGTAAATTCGTCGAGTTCTTCGGACCTGGCGTGGTTACACTTCCACTTGCTGACCGTGCGACTGTTGCCAACATGGCACCTGAATACGGCGCTACTTGCGGATTCTTCCCAGTAGACGGAGAAGCATTGGATTACATGCGTTTAACTGGACGTTCCGAAGATCACATTAACGTGGTTGAGGCATACTGCAAGGAGAACGGACTATTTTTCGATCCTGCATTAGAGCCAGTCTATACTGATGTAGTAGAAATCAACCTTTCAGAAATCGAAGCTAACCTATCCGGTCCAAAGCGTCCACAAGATTTGATTCCACTTTCTGCTATGCAGAAATCCTTCAAGGAAGCATTGACTTCTCCTGCAGGAAACCAGGGATTCGGCTTAGATAAGAAAGAAATCGAAAAAGAAGCTGTTGTTGAGTTTGCTAATGGCGATAAAACAACAATGAAGACTGGTGCAATTGCCATTGCGGCGATCACTAGCTGTACAAATACATCAAACCCATACGTACTAGTAGGTGCAGGCCTTGTTGCCAAGAAGGCTGTTGAGCTTGGAATGGAAGTTCCTAAGTTCGTCAAGACTTCATTGGCACCAGGATCAAAGGTTGTTACTGGATACCTTCGTGATTCAGAATTGCTTCCTTACCTTGAAACTCTTGGATTCAACCTTGTTGGTTACGGATGTACAACATGTATCGGTAACTCAGGTCCATTAAAGCCTGAAATCGAAAAGTCTGTTGCTGAAAGCGACCTTCTTGTTACTTCTGTTCTTTCCGGTAACCGTAACTTTGAAGGACGTATTCACCCGCTTGTAAAAGCAAACTACCTGGCTTCACCGCCGTTGGTTGTTGCTTATGCACTTGCAGGAACTGTGGATATCGATCTGCAGAACGATCCAATCGGAAAAGACAAAGACGGAAAAGATGTATTCTTCAAGGATATCTGGCCATCAACTGCAGAAGTGAACGAAGTTGTTCACCGAGTAGTAACTCCAGAATTGTTCCGCAGAGAGTACGAAACTGTATTCACTGACAATGAGAAGTGGAACGAGATCCAAACAAACAGCGATCCGCTTTACACGTTCGATGAGGATTCAACTTATATCGCAAACCCTCCATTCTTCGAAGGTTTGACTCCAGAAGCTGGAGAAGTGGCTCCATTGAACAGCCTTCGTGTAGTCGGCAAGTTCGGTGACTCTGTAACAACTGACCATATTTCTCCTGCAGGTGCGATCGGCAAAGATACACCAGCTGGAAAATACCTGCGTGAAAAGGGTGTAGAACCTCGCGACTTCAACTCATACGGTTCACGCCGTGGTAACCATGAAGTCATGATGCGCGGAACATTCGCAAACATCCGTATCAAAAACCAAATCGCTCCTGGCACAGAAGGCGGCTTCACAACTTACTGGCCAACAGGCGAAGTTATGTCCATCTTTGATGCTTGCATGAAGTACAAAGAGCAGGGCACTGGCCTGATGGTTATCGCAGGCAAAGATTACGGTATGGGATCTTCCCGTGACTGGGCTGCGAAGGGTACGAACCTATTAGGAATCAAGACTGTTATCGCTGAAAGCTTCGAGCGTATCCACCGTTCAAACCTTGTATTGATGGGCGTTCTGCCACTTCAATTCAAAGCTGGTGAAAACGCAGAAACTCTTGGCCTGACGGGAAGAGAATCATTCAATGTCCAGATCGATGAAAAAGTACGCCCACGCGACATCATCACTGTGACAGCTACTGATGAAGACGGCAACACGAAGACTTTCGAAGCTCTTGTACGTTTCGACTCAGAAGTAGAAATCGACTACTACCGTCACGGCGGAATCCTGCAAATGGTTCTTCGTGATAAATTAAAAGCGTAAATAATCTAATTGAACCCCCTGGCCGTTATGCGGACCAGGGGGTTTTTTGTGTATAGTAGTGTCTCCTTTAATTCGTATTAGTTAGTTAGAATAACGTGGCGATCTTGACAACTCATCGCCTGTTGAGGCTTAACCTGTCAAGATATTTAGTTTATCTTGACAACTTGTTGCCTGAAGAGCCTGAACCTGTCGAGATAATGGGATAATCATGACAGCTTTTTGCCTGGAGAGCCTGAACCTGTCAAAATAATGGGATAATCATGACAGCTTTTCGCCTGAAGGACCTAAACCTGTCAATATAATGGGATAATCATGACAGCATTTCTCCTGAAGAGCCTGAACCTGTCAAGATAATGGGATAATCATGACAGCTTTTCGCCTGAAGAGACTGAACCTGTCAAAATAATGGGATAATCATGACAGCTTTTCGCCTGAAGAGCCTGAACCTGTCAAGATAATGGGATAATCATGACAGCTTTTCAACTGAAGGGCCTGAACCTGTCAAAATAATGGGATAATCATGACAGCTTTTCGCCTGAAGAGCCTGAACCTGTCAAAATAATGGGATAATCATGACAGCTTTTCGCCTGAAGAGCCTTAACCTGTCAAGATAATGGGATAATCATGACAGCTTTTCAACTGAAGGGCCTGAACCTGTCAGAAATCCAGTTTGATATGGAAAGCTGGAATCGCCAGGTTATGTTATTGTTTAGTGGATATGACTGTCAAACGTCTATTAAATACAGTTTTCTCAACTATTTCACAGTTGGAACTGCTTCTTTTGGCTTATTTTACAAAATCCGCGAAAACTTCTATTGAATCGACAACTTCTCCTATTGATATTTGCTGGCAAAAAGGTATGTTTAAGATAGATGGAACATAAGGAGTGTTTTCTATGGGCCTAGTATCGATAGTTGCAAGAGAGGATTTTATTTCATTAGTTACTGATTTGGGGACTCATCAGATAATCGATGATATCAGGTTTAAAGAATTAATACCAAATACAGCCTTCATTGCTTTCTCTGGTAATGAGGAATATGCCATGATGGCCGCAAGCGCTGCTGAAACTCTCGTTAATCAAGGATTCAGTCTGAAAGAACTGGCTGAATCGATCCAGTCATCAATCAATAATCCTATGCTCATGGTGGATGGACAGCCCTTTGAAGCAGTGGTGGCAGGGTACTCTCAAAACGGGGAAGCACAGTATCATGTCATATCCAATATAAAGCCTCTTGAATCCTATTACCCTCGTACAGGTGAAAGTCTTTACTATGTAAACGGTCATGAATCGATGCTTGTACTTGAGAAGTCCTTGAAGATGTATGGCATGGGGACAGTAGATCAGGCACAGGCTGCTCAAATCCATTTGTTGCAGGAAGCTTCAAAGTTCATACCAAACGTTCATACAAACCCATCTTCGTATATTCTCAAAAAAGCAAATTAAAACAGCCTTGGAATCCAAGGCTGTTTTTTTGTAATTAAAGAGCATACTGAAGCACGAAATTACCAAGGAATAGCAAGGCAATCATATAAAGTGCCGGCTGGATTTCCCGACCTTTTCCCATCAGCAGCTTTAAGAGCGGGTATAGGATAAAACCAATGGCCATACCATCTGCAATACTGTAGGTTAAAGGTATCAATACAATGATCAGAAGTGCTGGAAAGCTTTCCATTAAATCATCAAGCTTGATGTTCGTTATATTTTGAAGCATCAATATTCCAATTAATATTAATACCGGTGATACCGCACTTTCAGGTACTACTTTTATGACAGGAATTAGTACGATCGAAGCCAGGAACAGGATACCTGTAGTAATACTCGTTAAACCTGTTCTGCCGCCAGCAGCTATCCCTGCAGCACTTTCAACAGATGATACTGTGGGGCTCGTGCCGAATATACCTGCAGTGGCAACCGAAATAGAATTAGCTTGAAGTGCCTTCTTACTTTTTTGCGTCTGGTTAAGCATTTTTGTATGGCCATGGATCAGACCGATGTTTTCAAAAGTGACGACCATTGCAAGAGAAAATGCTGTAAGCCAGAAAACAAAATTACCTGCCTGGGCGAATGACAGCTGTCCAAAAACAGATGTGTACTCACCAATTGCCGGCATGCTCCACGAAACTCCGCCACTTCCGAAGTCACCGAATAGAAGGGAAAGTACAGACGTAAACACTATGCTCAACAATAGATTGCCTGGAATGTTTTTAATAAATAATACAACTGTGACGATTAGGCCAATCAATGTGATAAGTGCTGTTGAGCTGCTTAGATCTCCAATTTCTAACAGGGTATGCTCTGAGCTTGTAATAATTCCGCTATTATCGAAACCAATTAAAATCAATAGTATTCCTATACCGACTGTAATTGCTTCTTTCAATGAGTCAGGAATGGATGCGATGATTGTTTTTGCCAGCGGAGTGAAGGCTATAACCATGAACAGGATTCCCGATACAAAAACCATTGCAAGAGCTTCTTGCCATGTGAAACCGCCGGACTGCACGATTGTATATGTAAACATCGCGTTTAACCCCATGCCCGGAATCACTAGAATCGGAGTGTTACTCCAGAATCCCATTAGTAAACAGCCTGCAAACACTGTGAGAATCGTAGCGATGATTCCTGCTTCAAGCGGGATGCCTGCTGCTGCTAAAATTGTTGCGTTGACAATGATGATGTATACAACTGTTATATAAGAGATAAGACCTGCAGATAGCTCTCTTCCGAACGTTGTACCATGTCCTTTTAAATCGAATAATTTATCCATTTTTTCTCCTCTCTCTTATATAGATAAATTTTTCCGTTTTGAAACGAATGAAAATATCGTACCATAGACTTTATGTATATATAAAATATATAATTTATATCAAAACCATATCTTTTTTAAATAGAAGGGGATTTTAATGGATATCAGACAAATGAGGTATTTCATCGCTATAGCAGAGGAACGGAATATAACAGCAGCAGCCCATAGACTTCATATGTCACAACCACCTTTAAGCCTTCAATTAAAACAAATGGAGGAAGAATTAGGCGTAATGCTTGTTGAGCGGCATGGGAAAAAGCTTGAATTGACTGATAAGGGTGAGCTGTTATACAGACATGCATTAAACATTGTCCATGCATTTGAGGAAGTGAAAAATGAACTTCAAGAGACGGATGAAGGGAGGATGGGAAACCTATCAGTAGGGATCAACACTCTGTCGGTGCCGGAATTTCCCGAATGGCTGGAAGCATTTCACACATCCTTTCCGCTTGTCTATTTGCGGATTGTACAAAATGATTCAGCCTATTTGGCTGAGCTCGTAAAAAATCGAACAATTGAACTGGGGCTGGTTAGGCTGCCATTGGCTAATCAGGACCTTAACTATCTTCATTTATATAATGAATCATTTGTTTTCGTTTGCAGGGAAAATGGAAAAGACGAGATATCAATAGATGAAATAAGCAATTATCCGTTAATTCTACCTTCCACAGAGGGACTTGGGAGCTACAATATCATCCATGACGCTTTTACAAAAGCCCAGGTTCCGCTTCAGGTCATATGTGAATGCTCAGATATGAATGTGCTGATGCAAATGGTTTCCTCTGGGATTGGTTCAACCATAGTTCCTGAATCTGTTTTTCAATCATACGGACACTCAAATCTTTTCACCAGTGATATTACAGATGCTGAACTAAAATCATCTGTTGGGTTAATCTGGTTAAAGCAGCATCACCTATCCAGACCGGCAAGGAATTTTATTCATTTGGTCAAGCAAAGTCTCGGTTTATCCGATAATTTTTATGAATAGAAAAGCTTTATTAATCAAATAATAACCCCAAATTCTGTTGCAGAAAGGAAGGTGTCCTGCTTTGAATCTTTTTGAAGTGATGAAGGATGCTTTCGTTCCTTTTATGGATGGGGACAAAAAGCCCTTGCATGTCGGAGAAGTAATGAATCTATGGTTTTATCTCCATGGGACTGAACAAACCCTCAGATACGATCAACACGCATACAATTTAGCCCAGGACCCAGAACTTAAAGAAAAGATCGTGGATATCATTGAAAATGTACACAGACCAATGATCAAGGAATTGACCCAGTTTTTCAAGGATGAAGGAATTCCGCTCCCTGATGTAGGAGCCGAAAAAGTTGTCGGTGAATTCAAGGCACTTCCTGAAGGGGCAAGGATGAATGATGAGGAAATCGCCAATTTAATCGCATACAATCTCGTAGTAGGAATCACGTCAGCAACAAGGGGGATTACTGAATCTGTCCGATCGGATGTTGGTTACTTATTTGCAAAATACCATATGATGAAAATCACCTTTTCTTTGACACTTAAAACGCTTATGCAGGAAAAGGGCTGGTTGAGAGTTCCGCCTTACTATTTTACGGGAAAACAGTAAAAACAGCGCTGACAGCGCTGTTTTTAAATGTTTTTCAACTCATGGTTTGCTAAAGCTTCAAGCAGTACCTTTTCACGGTCTCGGGCTATTCCTGCTTTCCAAGGGTAATTGGCTTCATCCAATGTTTGTATCCATCCGTGAACCTCCCGTATTGTTTCTTCAATTGGTCGAAAGTCAAGACCTGATTGAATGGCCTTGTCTATATTAATATGGAAAGCTCCTTTCCATGGTTCCTGATGATCGGGTCCTAACGGTGTGATGTTTGGGATCCAAAGTGGCATTTCTGTCCATGGGGCAATATTGTTTTCTAGCAGGAATTTTTCTTCTCCCCAATTAAATTTCGCATCACTGCCAGTGGTTTCTCTAATTTTAGTGAATAGATCCAGTAAGGCCATGGATTTACCAGTCACGTTGTAAGTGCCGGTATTTTTGTCTTCCATCATTTTTAAAATCCATATAGACAAGTCTTTGACATCAATTAATTGAACGTACGAAGTGTTTGGATTTCCAGGAGCCAGCACCTGACCGCCCTGTGAAATACGATGTACCCAATACGGCAGCCTGTCAGTATAGTCATGTTCTCCAACTAGCTGTCCAGCCCGGATGTTTAACACTCTACCCGGCATATTTCGTTCAGCTTCCTGTTCTGACAGTGCTTTAAATTGTCCGTAGTATTGTAATAATTCGCCATTCGGGTCCTTTGTGAGTTCATCCGCTTCTTCTACCGGCATTGTTTGAACTGGATAATCCTCTGTGATTCCTTTTGGAATCCAGTCTTTGTAAACCGAGATACTTGAGACAAAAGCATAGAAATCTGTTTGATCCTTTAGAATAGATGTTATTTTTCGAACAGAACTAGGGATTAGGCCTGAAGTATCCAGAACGGCATCCCACTTGCGTTCTTTTAGCTTCTCTAGATTTCCATTCCTATCGCCAATCAAGACCTCAACATTTTGCAGTACTTCATTATTGTTTCCTCGATTAAATACTGTGATTTCATGGCCCTTTTTTTGCGCTTCCTCTACAAATGCCCTGCCAAGAAACCGGCTGCCGCCAATTACTAGAATTTTCATATATCTGGCCCCCTAATTTTATCTGGTCCATTTCTGATCAAACTGATTGTCTGCTTTTAAAATAACACATTGTAAGATAATTTAGAAAATTTTAATCGTCGGATTTTTTACTTGCTGTTAAGCCGATAATTGATAAAATGATATGTAGTTTCAGAATTGTCTTAAAATCCATAAGGAGGATCACCATGGAAGATACATTTTTACAATCTGTAAAATATGACGGTGAAAAACTATATATTTTAGACCAAACAAAACTTCCCCAGGTTACTGAGTTCCTTGAAATCAACAATATTGAAGATGTATGGGATGCGATTAAACAGCTTAAAGTAAGGGGTGCGCCAGCAATTGGCATCGCAGCTGCCTATGGGCTGGTTCTTGGTATCAAGGATGCTCCAGAGGTTGATTTCGAAACATTTTATGATTTTTTCAAAAAGCAGGCTGATTACCTGGCTACTTCCAGGCCGACTGCAGTCAACCTTTTCTGGGCACTCAAAAGGATGGATACACGTACTAAAGCTGAAAGAAGCAAACCGGTTAAGGAAATTAAGAGGCTATTGGAAGAAGAAGCGCATTTAATCCGACAGGAAGATGAAAATGTCTGCAGCTCCATTGGCGAGAATGCTTTGACCTTATTCGAAGACGGTATGACCGTTTTAACTCATTGCAACGCCGGCGGTATTGCCACAGCAAGGTATGGAACTGCGCTCGCCCCAATTTATTTGGCTAAGGAACGAGGAATGGAGATTAAGGTGTTTGCTGATGAAACCCGTCCATTGCTACAGGGAGCGCGTCTGACGGCCTGGGAATTAATGCAGGCTGGAATCGATGTTACCCTCATTACTGACAGTATGGCAGCCATGGTCATGCAACAGGGAAAGGTACAAGCAGTCATCGTAGGTTGTGACCGTGTAGCAGCCAATGGAGACGTAGCAAATAAAATCGGAACATATGGTGTTGCTTTACTCGCCAAGGCTCATAACATCCCTTTCTATGTCGCAGCGCCACTATCGACAATTGATCTTGAAACAAAAACTGGTGATGAAATACCGATAGAGGAAAGGGCAGCAGAGGAAATCACTGCTGGTTTCGGGAAATCGACAGCACCTGATGGCGTTAAGGTTTTCAATCCAGCCTTCGATGTGACACCACATCACTTAATTACCGCGATCATTACAGAAAAAGGGGTCATGAGAGGAAACTACAGCGAAGAATTGCCGCGTTTGTTTGAACAATAAGAATGGTTAAATGCCTGGGGTCTATTCCAGGCATTTTTTGTGGTTAAGAAAGATGACTTGTAGATAAGTTCATGAAGTTTTCTTAATCCAGCTCTACCGTGAAGACTTTCAAGGTGCTTACGCTTTTTCGTATATAAACTGATTTGTGGATAACATGTAAAGTCAGCCAGGTACAGCTTCTCAATGAAAATTCACATAATCCTCAAAATTTCTCACTTTTCCACTTTCATTATCTTTGTATACTTGGGATATCCTACTTATAAAAACCGAAGGGGGTTTTCCAATGGTTAAAAAAGCGATTGCCGCAGGCATTCTTGCTGGCTTGGTCTTGGTTGCCATTTTTCAGCATTTTTATAACATCGAGCAACCACAAGCGATTGAAGCTTCAAAAGCAACAACTGGAATAGGTGCCGGTATGGCAGCTCCTACTTTTACACTGAAAAACCTTGCTGGTGAAGAGGTTAGCCTGGAAGATTACAGAGGTAAAAAGGTAATGCTGAATTTCTGGGCAACTTGGTGTCCGCCTTGTAAAGAAGAAATGCCGGCGATGGAACAATTTTATAAAGAGAGTTCAAAGGAAGTCGAAATTCTTGCCGTCAATTTGGATCCTCAGAATAATGTTAAGTCGTTTGTGAAGGACAATGAATTAACTTTCCCGATATTACTTGATCAAGATGGAACGACCCAGCAAACTTACTCAATCATTTCAATTCCTACCACATTCATTATTGATGAACAGGGCTTGATTCTAAAAAAGTATATCGGCTCCATGACATACGATCAAATGAATGAACTCGCGAAGTGACACCAGTACATCACTACTGGTGTTTTTTATGGTAAAAATTGCATGGAGGAGACTCCAAAATATCGGGTATGAATAAAATACGATTAAATTTTCAAAAAGTTGTAATAATTGCAACCGTTTCCGGACATAATAACTGTTACAATGATGACAAAGGATGGTGAACACGATGAGAAAACCTAGAAAGCGTTCTTTTCAAGAGCTTGTAATGGAAAACAAACGCCAACTTCTGAATGACCGTGATGCACTCGATAGGATCGAGGCTAAATTAGAGCAAAAACACTTGGGTAAAGCTGAGTAAATATCATACATTACCATTTATGAATACCCCTTCTTTAGGAAAAACTTATTCTAGAGGAGGGATATACATGAGCAATCCTAAAAGGGACAGCAAGCACCATGTTCCAAGCCACCTTGGAACGCAGCCGCGTGGATTCAGTGGCAATAAAGGAAAGAAAATGAACGATAAGTCGGGTGAACATGCCCAGGTCATGCAAACTAAAGGTGAATAGTACCATGAATATGCCTGCCAATTTACCGGCGGGCTTTTATTTTTAAAAAAGAGTATCGTTTTTTACACTTAACGAAAATCGGGGCTGATCAACGCGCGCTAAACTAATAGTTATCCACTGTTTTCCGCTAATAAACAAAACGGGTAGTAGCATACTATTGATGTACTTTTTAAAAGGAGGTACAAGACAATGGCAAATCATACACCAAAGCCAGACGATCGAAGCGATAATGTAGAAAAGCTGCAGTCCATGATTCATCATACGATTGAGAACATGGAGGATGCTGAAGCTGCAATGGTCAATTCGAGCCCTGAAGACCAGCAAAGAATTAAAGCTAAAAATGAGCGCCGCCGAGAAAGCATTGATGCCTTTAGAGCTGAGATCAAGGATGAAGCGCACAACGAGCAGTAATACCGAAAAGACCCGTCAACAGGCGGGTCTTTTTCTGTTTCGTTAAAAATGTGATAATATACGGAATGTGAACTAAGATAACGTATGTAATTAACTTTAGATAAAGAAGTGATTTGGATGGACCGACAAAAAAGCCAAATTCCTATAGAAGAACAGATTTTGCTATGGGAAGAAGAGATAAATACAAAAGGATATATTCAGGATGAAGCCAGTTTGATCACCGCGGTCAGGATGCTGACAAAAAGTGAAGAGAATAAGAATTTGTCTCAAACCTTGACTCTGGCTGCTCAATCGAGGGCCCAACGAAACGGTTATGATTCTCTTGTCCTCGAGTGGCTAAAGAATGCGATTGAACACGACCCGGCAAACAAGAAGGCGAAATCCTTGCTCGCCAGGAATCAATGGAAAAATAAAGGAAACCTATTTGACCAGCTTGTCTTCCCGCGGATCAGGGAAACGGATAATCGGGCATTAAAAAAGAAAACAGCAGAGCAGTACATTGATATATCACAGCAATTTCTGTCACACGCTGAAGAAGAACTTGATGACCTAACAGCCCAGCATATTGAAAAAGGGTCTGAAGTAGAAGCGAAGTTCAACAGGCTGACTCATTTGCTGGAAAAGGCTATAGAAGAGACGGCAGCTCTCCTGAAAGCAACTGAGCTGTATGAAGAGTCAGTTACCGGGGTTTTCCATACAGCTGTCCATTATGAAGAAATGCAGAAAAGACTTCAAAGCCTCGAAGATATCAGGGTGAAATGGGAAGAAGAGTTTGCAGAGGATTTGGATAGCCAAACACCGTCTGAAATGGATCCTCTGGCTGAACTTAACAAAATGGTAGGACTAGAGTCGGTAAAGGAGAGAGTAAATGATTTTTACCGGTTCTTGAAGTATCAGCAAAAACGGAAAGAGCTTGGTCTGCAAACAAAAGATGATCAAAGCTTGAATATGGTCCTGACGGGTAATCCAGGAACAGGAAAAACCTCGTTAGCCCGATTGCTTGCGAAAATATATCATCAGCTTGGAGTATTGCCGCGGGAAGAAATAATTGAGGCAGACCGGTCCCAGCTTGTTGGTGCTTATGTAGGGCAGACGGAGGAAAATGTCAGAAAGGTCGTCGAGCAAGCTTTGGGCGGGGTACTGTTTATTGATGAAGCTTACAGCCTTAAGCGGGAAGGCCAGACTGGAAATGACTATGGCCAAACAGCTATCGATACACTAGTGTCCTTAATGACCGGAAATGAGTATGGAGGCAAATTCGCTGTGATCCTTGCTGGTTATCCAGAAGAAATGCGACAATTTCTTGACGCGAATCCAGGTTTAAGATCACGATTCCCTCAATCGAATTTAATCCATCTCCCTGATTATTCAGATGATGAACTCCTGCAAATTGCTGAGCAAGCGGCACAGGATAACGATTATGCCATGACAGAGCAAGCAAAGCTCGAGCTCAGGGATCGTATTGAAAAGGAAAGAGTCGACGAAACCTTCGGGAATGCCAGGACGGTACGCAATCTTGTGTTAGAAGCAATTTTCAAAAAGGGTTCCCGTCCTGCTGAAGAAGATGACTTTTCGGCCTATACATTATTGGAAAAAGAAGACTTTGAAGCACCTTCGAATCCTTCAGCGGAAAAACCACTAGACAGGCTGAATGCTCTTGTTGGACTAGACACTGTCAAATCCGAGGTTACCTCCCTGATCTCATTCGTCAGGATGCAACAGCTGCGAAAGGAAAAGGGATTGCCTGCTGTGCCGATACAGCTTCACTCTGTCTTTACCGGCAATCCGGGCACTGGAAAAACTACTGTCGCAAAGATTTACGCTGAGCTCCTGAAGGAATGCGGTATGCTAAAGCGGGGGCATTTAATTGTCAGCAGTCGCGCTGATTTTGTCGCTGGTTATGTTGGACAGACAGCCATCAAAACGAAGAAAAAAATCCGGGAGGCACTCGGGGGAGTACTATTCATAGATGAGGCATACTCTTTGCTCGGTCAAAGTTCGGGTGATTTTGGCAAGGAAGTTATTGATACTCTTGTTGATGAAATGACAAGGCATAATGAAAACCTTGTCGTGATCCTGGCTGGCTATCCTGCAGAAATGGACATGCTGCTGGAAAGCAATCCTGGCCTTCGTTCAAGGTTCAAGAAGTTTTTCCATTTTCCAGACTATAATGTGAGTGATTTGTTGCTCATTATTAAGAACTACTCTGGAAAGTATCAGTATAAAATAAATGTCGAAGCAGAAGCTTTTTTAACTGCAAAACTCTCAGAAACAGAAATCAATGGGAACGGTCGATTCGCTACTAACTTTGTGGATGAAGCGATTCAATCCCAGGCATATCGATTGATTGACGGCGAAAATTTTGAGAATTTGGGTGAAGATGTTTTATACTTGGAAAAACAAGATTTTGAAGCGGCTTTAAAAAAACTGATAGATTAAACTTACAAGAAAAAACAAAGGGGATTACCAATGAAAATTTCTTCTAGGGAGATCGAGGTAAGATATGCGGAAACAGACCAGATGGGGGTCGTGTATCACGCAAATTATCTGGTGTGGATGGAACTGGGGCGAACACAATTGATTAAGGAGCTTGGCTTTAATTATGCAGAAATGGAGAAGGACGGAATCATCTCACCTGTTCTTGATATCCAAGCTTCCTATAAAAAGCCATTGAGATATGGAGATACAGCTACAATCAAGACTTGGGTTGAGGAATATGATGGCATTCGCTCCGTCTATAAATATGAAATCTACAATGGTGAGGGTGAGCTTGCATTGACTGGCAGCTCAAAGCATGTCTGTGTTAAAAAGGATAGCTTCCGTCCGATTTCGTTAAAAAGGAGCTACCCTGACTGGCATGAAGCTTATCTACAGGCAATGAAGAAGCCAGAAGATGAAAAGGAGCAATTCTGATTTGGCTTTCGGGATCAAACGCCGCGAGCTTGAGGAATGGAAAGCTAAAATCGATAGGGGGGAGCTCGCTTTCCTGACCCATTACTGGATTGATGACCGCTTTCCCGAGTGTTCAACGGTTACAAAAGTAGGTTGCCGGGATCTTGACAAGTTAGCTGAGTGGGGAAGAAAATATGGCCTGCGGCCGGAATGGATCGACAAAAGGAAGACGGATTATCCTCATTTCGATCTATTAGGAACGAGGCAAGCTGAAATTTTGAAACAAGAGGGCATTGTGAATCCTCTTTTAAAAGACAAGGGCAAGAAATAAGGCAGGCGCTAATTGCGTCTGCCTTATTTCTTGTCGAATTTGAAATCGGGTTCCTGGCCAACTGGGTGGAGTTCTACGGTCATATCATGGCCGTCAAAATACCAAATATCTTTCTCTTCAATATAATAGGTAATCCCATTTTTTTCTGTTTTTACGCCAATGTGATCCGGTTCTTCCTTGGAGACACCTAATGAGTATTAAACACACATCAAAATTTATTTTCTAATGTAGAACTTTAAATTGCTTCTCTGATAGCTGTACCTTGAATAGTAACCTATAAACTGTTATACCATTATCCTCATAAGTTGAATGAGTTACATACTTAGCATCAAGGGATCTAAACTGGCTGTCAATTAAATACGTATCATTACTGTCTTCAGGCTTTGAAGCAAGTAAATTAATTAAGTCTTTCATTTGGTCTTCGTCTTTAAAAGAGATTTCTCTTAACGTTTCTTGCGTGTATACGTTAGCGAATTCCACTCTAATCAATACCCCACCCCCTTTCTTATCTTCATCATAATTCAAAATGGAATTTCTTTCTGTGAACCTTTCGTGTCTAACTAAATTTCCTATGTCCTAATCCTCCGTAATGGTGCAAGTCCATTCCTGAGGGGTAATATTTACCCCATTATTACTTGAGGGGAAGTTAGGAAAATGATAAAAATTACAGGCAGTAAGGAACGCATGAAAGGTAATCATTGCTTTATGGAAGGTAGGTTTGAACAAGTTCCGCATTCCATACAAAACTACATGAAGTACAGGGTTATGTCAGGGAATGATCTGAACATATATCTTTTTCTATATAGGTATGATAGGAACGGATATAGCTATGCTTATCCAACTATCAATCAGATTGCTGTTGAGACAGGACTTAGTACTAAGACGGTTAAAGAGTCGGTGAAAAACCTAGATAGATTAGGGTTAATCCGTAAAGGGAAGTCTTCATATCATCCTAATAAGAATGTCTACTATATAGATTTACCTTTATCATTAGACGAATTAACTAAGCAGTTACCTGAGAAGGTAATAGCCGATTATGAAGAACGTAAGGCAAATCTTGAAAGTGAAGCACAGGGAGATAAGGAACGGCACGAGAATCACTTAGCTAAAATAGAAAAGGTGAATAAATCGAGTACAGCCGCCATAAACAAAACGGTATCTAGTTCAGAAGATGATTACTACAAACAGTTAGAAGAAAAAGCAGAAAGAAAAATGCTAAAAGATTTGAAGGCAATGGGTTATAAAGGGAACTGTGATTAATAATCTTGATAAATCAAGGATTGTAGCTGTTAATAAGCATAGGGGAAAGGTAGTATAAGGATTAGCTTGCAAAGGGGTAATTATTACATTTCAATGGGTATACAAATTACCCGTTATATATACTGAATAATATAGACTTAATTATAAAGACTTAATTATTCTTCTAAAAAAAAGAACTCACTAAGAAAAGTTAACTGGTAAAGATATAGAAGGAATATAAAGTAATTAAGTTTAGAAGTAAAGATTAAAACTAAAAGGCTGAGGTGTAAATTTTACCCAATGTTAGTCATTAGCCCAAGCAGGAAAAATATCCCCTTTTGTCGAAATATGAGGTAAAGGGGGATATGTATGAAAAAGGGTTATATTAGGGTTGGTCACTTGGTATATATAATAATAATTGCTGTGATAGTGCTTTCTTTCTTTCTAGTGATAGCATTTGGTGGTTTAGAATCAGCTAGTACCATGATGGGTACAGCATCAACAGTATCATCATTAATTTTGTCAGTTATAGCAATAGTACTTTCATTAATCGATGTAACAGGTCAAAGACAATCTATGGTGGATCTAAAAGAAACATCAGACCAATTGCAAGAGACAAATCAAACTGCAATTAAGCTTAATAAGGATTTAATGGAGAAAATGAATCAATTGCAGGTAATGAAGGACCAAATGGTGGAAGCTATATCAGAATCTACTGAGTGGAGAAAAGAATTGATTGAGAAATTAGAAGATGTTAGGCAAAAAGGTGATTTTAATAAAGATGATTTGAATAAAGTTATAGATGAGGCAAAAAAGATGAATTTAAGGGATTCTGCCGGACCGTTAACCATTACGACATATTCAGCGATGAGATTATTGAAAGATAAATTTTCGTCAGGAGATACTGTTAAACATTCGGAATTAAAAGATTATTTAATGGATAACTTAGATATGACTAATGCAACTTTTAAAAATGCATACAGGTATCTTATTAAAAGGGGATACCTAATTGAATATTTATCTCCCACAGAAGAGGTTTCTGTTCAATTTACCAATCATTTCGACCATTTATAAGCACCAATGTAGGTGCTTTTTTTAATTGATAAGATATTTTACAGAAATTGGAGTGATATAAGGTATAGGAAGCGGAGTCTTTTCAGGAATTTAAAGTATTTCGCAGTCTTATACCAGGTAATATAACAATCCAGTTCTTCTATATTTCCTAATCTTTCACTGTGAAAATCCACCTATTTAGATAACAGGTGGAATTCATAGACATTATTTTGTTGATAAGGATCGGTAATACTCGGTAAGAAATATGAAGTACAATTGTTCTGGCTTTTTTATGTTTCCCTCAGCTAACTTACTTAACGCAACACTTATCGTGCCTTCAAGTGTACTGGTATCTTTTTCGCTTTCTAAAATGATTCTAATGTCGGCAACAACGAGTGCAAATGGCAGGCTTAAGAATTTTAATGCTTCCTGAACAATCTCTGCTTTTCTTTCATAATTATTGTTCAAATACACCATTCTATTCCCCTTTCTTATCACTTAAATCTAATATAATATAAAGCTGGAATTTCGTCCGGTACTAAAATGTAAGAAATTATTAATAGGTTTTACGATTCTTTTAGATATATCAATTCTCGATTCTAGTTTTATGGTAAAATTAGTAATAACATGTTGCAGAAGAAGGGTGAAAAGTATGAGGGATTATCAAAGATCGGTAGATGAATTACAAGCAGTTGCGGCGAATTGGTGGCCGCAAAACTTAGTGTCGCTAGAATCTGAAAGTAGTATTATACCTTTATTAGTAAGGACTCAAGATGATTTTATTTCAATATTAAAATTGTGTGGTAAAAGCGTTCATAATCCATTAAAGGTTTTTGACCTTATCCAAGCCTCTGATTTTCCAGCCAACTTATTTTTGAAGCACCTTATCGTCTTAGCTGATTTTGGTGGAGAAAAGCTACAAAGATTAAACAAAAGTTTTGATGGCTTATTTCCTAAAGACCAAGAAAACGGTAAATACTATTTGGATTTCTATATGAATGAAACCGAACACACCTATTTTTTTCAGAATTTGCCTATCCAATCATTAGGTAATAAACATCTTAAGATTGATGGAAAAGGACTTCAACATGAAGTAGAATTAAATGATTTAACTAAAGATGTGATAATGTTATTATTATATGGTTCAAATGCCGTTCTAGAGAAAATATCCCATGTTTTAAATAAGTGTGTAATTGGAAATTTAATCGGATTACCATCAGAATTAGAGAAGTTTATCAAGCAAAGGTATATATTTGTAAGCAGGATAACAGGTGGTGCAGAAGCAAACACCTTAGGTCAAGTGGCACAACAGTATGTAATGGAATACCTGAGAACTAGGTTGCCTGGTTATGGAATTAGAAGTAACGGACACATACCGGGTGTAACTCATAATGATGGACGTACGGAGACTACTTTTGATATTGTCGTATCTTACAATGGTAGACATGTGGCTATAGAAATCAGTTTTCAAGTTACAACGAATAGTACTATCGAAAGAAAAGCTGGACAAGCAAAAAATAGATACGATATGGTTACAGAATCAGGAAACTTTATAGCATATATCATTGATGGTGCGGGTAACTTTCAAAGAAAAAGTGCAATCTCTACTATTTGTGAGAACAGCCAATGTACTGTAGCGTATACGGATTCAGAACTTAATGTACTCATTGAGTTTATAAAGGCTAAACTACCATGAAGGGAAAATATTGTTGATTCTTCTTCTGGCAGTGCATCGTTTATAATAAAGTTATATGAATGGATCAGAGAAACAACAAAGAAGGATTGATGATAGTGGAAATTAAATTTATTGATTTGTTTGCAGGGATAGGTGGTATTAGGCTTGGATTTGAAAAGGCTATGCAAACATTTGGAATAGAAACGAAATGTGTACTATCTAGCGAGATTGATTCAAAGGCTGCCGAAACCTATAAAATTAACTTTGGTGAAACTCCTAGCGGAGATATTCATGAAATCCATGAGATTGATGAATTTGATTTCCTTTTAGCTGGATTCCCTTGCCAGCCATTTTCATACGCTGGTAAACAAAAGGGTTTTGGAGATACAAGGGGGACACTTTTTTTTGAAATCGAAAGAATATTGGAGAAATATAGACCAAAAGGATTTCTATTAGAAAATGTTCGAGGTTTGGTTTCACATGATAAAGGGAGAACTCTAAAAACTATAATAGAAAATTTAGAAAAACTTAATTACAGGGTTAAATACTTGATTTTAAATAGCAGTAATTTTGGTGTCCCTCAGAACAGGGTAAGAATATATATTGTAGGATTACTAGGTGAGGAACCTGAATTAACTTTACAAAGTGACTTTGGATCATCTGATTCACATCAATATAAAAAACAGCAACTTTCATTATTTGATAATGTAACTAATCCAACAGTAAAAGATATCTTAGAAGATAACAATGAAAGCACTCAGAAATACATCTGTTCGAATAGCTTCACCGATATGTTATCTAAAGTTGTTGGAAACGACTTTGAAAAGCTTCATGGTGTTCGGCTTATTGATTACCGTGGTGGTAATTCAATTCATTCGTGGGAACTTGGTTTAAAAGGGGACTGTACTCCTGAAGAAATAGACTTTATGAATGCCTTAATTGCAAATAGACGCAAGAAAATTTTTGGTACTCATCAGGATGGAAAAAGGTTGTCAATAGAACAAATTAAGACATTCTTCGACAATCCTAACATTGATGAGATTGTGGCATCTTTACTGAAAAAAGGATATCTTAGTGAGGATAGCAACAAGACCTATAACCCAGTTGCAGGTAATATGTCCTTTGAAGTATTTAAGTTCCTAGACCCCGACAGTATTTCAATCACTTTGACTTCATCTGATTGTCATAGGTTAGGTATAGTCCAAGATAATGTGCCGAGAAGGATAACTCCAAGAGAATGTGCCAGGCTACAAGGATTTCCTGATGATTTTATTTGCCATCCGGAGGATCAATTTGCTTATAAGCAATTCGGAAATTCAGTTTCCGTTCCTGTGGTGGAAGAAGTAATTTATGATTTATTAATGAACAACCAAAAGTTCTTTGAAGAATATTTACCTACCCAGGAGAAAGCTATAACTCAATAGTTCTTGAAAACGGTAAACCACCTATTTTATAGGTGGTTTTTAAATTTCTGTTCCCCCTTTAACTACACTTAGGCAGCATATCACCTATTAGAATCAAACACTAAAATCAAACTCACCAAACTCTTTAGACAGACTTTTATATTTTAAAAAACATTAATCCACCCCCTATTCCGGGACAATAGTAATTTACGTAATCAATACGTATGAAGTGACCGTCCAGGGTGCTTATCCCAACACTTAAGATAAGGAAAGTTAAAGGGGGAAGATACTTGACTAGAAAAAAAGATAAAGTAGGCATGATAGAAATGAAATACAAGGTAGGTAGTGAAGGGTACTTCAAACTAAAAAGGATGGGGGATATAAAAGAAAAGAAGGGAAGATGGAAGCTATCCATATTACAACAAGTGTTAATGACTATAGGCTTCATATTGATTAGATTCATTTTTGCTAAGATGATTTAGGAGATAGAAAGGTATTTTAGGGGGAGGATAGCTGTCCCCCTATGTTTCACTTAATTTTTTGATAACACATTAATTGGATTATTAGCCTGCTTTTGTTTGAATTCTTCAAAATCATTTATTGTCATGGAAAGGTAATCTTCAACAGTACAATTTGTTTGTGAATAACCTGCATCTTTTCTCATCGACAATATAATATCTGCTAAGAGATATAAAGGTTCAAGATTATTTGTATCGGTATCGTTATTTGCTTTGTATGTTTTGAAGGCAAGAAACTTTTTTACAGTTTCATCAGATGCATATAAAAACACTTTATTAGCTAGTTTCATCATCTCTTTTTTGTCGAAAGGTTCTTTTGGTTTTTGTTTTGATTTCCTGTTGTTATTATCAGTGGAAAATGACGCGGCATTGATCCAACTATCAATAAATCTATCAAATTCTTCGGTCTTAAGTACGTGTAGTTGGGTTTCATTAATTTTCATTATTTCTAAATCTGTGGTTAGTTGATTCTTAAATTCTTCTAACTGTTTATTAAGGTCAAATTCAAAGGATTTTAAATGAATAGCATGAATTTGGTCCGGTAACTTTTTAAAATAAGAAAATAAAAGCCATAAGCCAGCAAGTAGTATTAGTTGCAATACTGCGATTAATATCTCCAATTTTATACCTCCAAAATGACTATTTATCCTTATTATACCATCTCGACGTTAACAATTTATATTATTTAGATAGTAAGTAAAGATGCCAAGATTAATCTGATACCTAATAGAGATGGAAGCATTTATGATTTGCTTGGTACGAATATTTTATTTTGTCCTAATATGTTCCCATGCTGCAAGTCATTACCTGAGAGGCAGGCGACTAGATTAAAAGTGGGTGAGTGATAAAGTAAATAAAAATAAAATCTAATGTCCTGTTTTTAGTCATGACTGCAAGTTACATGGTGAGGGAAGAAATGAACCAACAAAGGGGGACTGAAATAACCCAAAACTAAACTGGAATACGATTAATCAAAAAAATAGATAACAGAATGGAAAGGAAAGATGAACTAATGAAACATCATGGAGAACTAAAGGAACAAGCAAATAATATAAAAAATCAAAAAAACAAGGAGATTAATAACATGAATGAAATGACATTAATTATTACAAAGGAAATGTGGGAGAAGGGACAAATGATGCTTGAAGAAAAAATTAAGAAGAATCCATTGTATATGTGGGAAAGCAGATTGGAAGATGATGTAATGTGTTTACGTGGAGGTTTATCTATAATGGAAGAGGAAATTAATCTTCTTTCTAATTCTTCGAATAACATTTCACTAATTGACCTATGTGTAAAAGTTCTATCCTTTCAAGAGACGGCAGATGAACTGGTTGAGGTAATTCTAAATAAAGAAAGAACTTTGGACGATTTAATGAGAGTTGAGGGTGAACTTTTCAGGATCGAAGAAGAAATTGATGAACTTGAGAAGAAGATAGATGAATTAAAACTTAACTAAATAAAGGACTCTAATAGAAGGCTGTCTGGATAATATCCAAACAGCCTTTTTTATTTCCTATGTCCTAATCCATTACCTTACTGCAAGTCCTTTCCTGAGGAGTTCAGTTTCAGAACTTTAAAACAAACATATAAGCGAGGGAATATGATGATAGGAGTAAAAAGCAGTGAGATTATTTGTAAGGGAAATTTAACGGGTAACTACGAACAAGTTCCAATGGAGTTATTTAATTACCTAGAATTAGGGTTGATTACTAAAAATGGATTTGTTGTATACGTTCGTTTGTTGAAATACTATAACCCTGACTATGGCTATGCCTATCCGACGATAGCACAATTAATGCTTTCAACTGGAATAGGTGGTAAGGGGACTATTGACAAGGCACTTGATAACTTGGAAGAAGTAGGGTTAATAAAAAGGATAAAACAAAAAGGTCGGGATAATAACGCATATATTGTCTTCAAGCCGCTGGAACAACAGGAACTTTATGAATGTCTGCCAGATAAGTTACAGGAGTTTATGAACCGTAAGGAAGAAAAGTTAAAGGCCGCACTAAAAGATAAGGAAAGGTTATTAACACACAGGAATACTGAAGATGAAGAACAAGGCATTTCAGCACCGCAGATTCTACCTAAAGCAGATGATTCCGTTTTAGACTAAATAACAGACATGTGTGATTATAAAGATAATGAAAGCCTTGTGGGAGTAGGAAATCACTGATTTAGTGATCACACATAATTTAATGTGTTCTATTTTAGAACTTAAAGAGGTTCTATAATTGAACTTGAGAAGGTTCTAAAACAGTACGTTAAACAGACTTAGTTAAACAGACTTAATTAAACAGACTTAATTAATAAGACTTATAATCTCATATTCCCTAATAGAAATAACTAAGTAAGATACTATCATATAGTATATAAAGTAAATAGGTATAAGGAGTTTAGTGAGTTTAAATAAGGTTAATAAAAGGCTGCCTAACTATTGCAAGTTAAGTAGCCTTAAATATTTTTTACATTCATCTTATTAGGGAACTCGTAAACTAAATTTGGCATCTTTTTATATTTCTCATAAAAAACACAGCTAAAGGTATGTTATAATTTGGTACTAGGAAGGGGAGGGGGAAATGTCAAAAGAAACCCAATTAATTTTAGTAGCAATAATTGGTGGTATGTTTACACTGTCAGTCGCTTTTTTGACTCCTGTATTAGCGAATAGGAAAGATAAGAAAGAATTTAAAAGAAAACATAACTATGAACAGTTAAAAGAATTGTATCTTCATATTTACAGTATTGCGGTTCAATCAGAATACATACGATACTTTAAAAAGAAGTATCATACATTAGACTTTAATATTTGGGATTACCCTTTTTTGGAGTTACATATGAGTAAAACAGTAATAAAGAATGGAAGAATAACGGAAGAAGAAATAAAGAATGCCATAACTTCATTTAATAAAGAGGGAATTATAGACTTAATATTTGAAAAGAGTGAGTTTGCTTCTCAAAGATTATTAAAGCTTGCTGTTGGCTATAGATACGTTCACTCAAACTATCTGAAAGAAAGTCCTTTTCAAGACCACTTTCAGGAAGAAGAATTAAGACTAATAAGTCTAATTGTCCAAACTATAGTTAAAGAGTGTAACGAATTGTTAGAGGAATGTAACATGAAGTATGATGGAAAGGAAATTTCTTATGGCATCATGAATCTAGATATCTATAATGAAAATATAAAATATGACCAATATTAAGTGATCCTATTCAGGGTGCTTTTTTAGTGGCTGCCTGTGTAGAATTGGTCATATTCCAGGAAATACTTTTTGTGGTGTAAAGTAAAAATGCTTAACAGTTAAGGGTTTATCGTATGTGTACCAACTTAGGCAATGCCGGCGATGCACAAGCAGTTAAACAGGAACAAAAAAAGGGGACAGTCGTTATGCCGTCCTCTTACAAATTCCTACTGATAGATATTTTACGATATAGCGAAATGATAGCCTTGTTCTGCTGTTCCCAATGATCATTCCTTAGCATAGGGATTTTAAAAGTGTGTTCCATTGCTGTTAAAAGGTCAGCCAGTCTAATTGCTTTTCTGTTGCCGGAGATATTGGAATGAATGATTTCTTCATAGCTTTTGTTAAAGTCTGTCAGTGTCATTATTTAACCCCTCATATTCTTTTACCTTCTTATAGAACGTTGCCTTTTTCATAGCTACCTTATCCATAAAAGCAACGGCTGTTATCTTTCCAGCTTTCCATTCCTTATATAGCTTATCCCATTCTTTAGGCAGTCCTAAAGCAGGTCTGCCTAGATGTTTACCTTTAGCTTTGGCTGCGGTTATACCTTCTTTTTGGCGTTGTAGAATGGTTTCTCTTTCCTGCTGTGCTATGGACGTATAAACCTCAATGATAATGTTATTAATCATGTCTAAAACCCATTCTTGACCTGTTGGGACATCCTGCATAGTGGTAGGAAGGTCTATAATCTTAACCCTGATACCTTCCTGTTTAAAGTGTTCTAGGTATCCTTTAATCAGTTCTTTATTACGTCCCAGGCGGTCAATAGATTTAACATAAAGGGTATCACCTTCCCTCATAGCTTTTAACAGGTTCTGAAAGCCTTCTCTGTCCATATCCTTTCCACTTGCTTTATCACTGTATATGTACTTCTCATTCGTTACATAAGGCTTTAATGACTCTAGCTGTCTATCTAAGTTCTGATCCTTACTACTGACTCGGACATAGGCAAAGTTAATTCCCATAAATAAGACCACCTTTATTATTGGATACCGTTAGCATACCGGGTAATTCTATAAAGGTCAATTATTTATTAGACGTATATAAAGGTTTATTTTAACTATTAATAGACGGGTATTTTCGATAGCTTTTTATAGTCTGGCAAGGTGTACCTTTATAGGCTGTGGATATATTGGGGTTCACGATTACAGCAATCAAATCTGACAAGATTATGAGGCACACTACAACATAGTTGTATATGCCATAGAAGGGGTATAAAAAAGGTTAAAGGCAGGGTAAAGGTATCAGAAGGAGATAGAACTATGGCGAACCACCATAGCACAGCCACTATAATACGCAGCCGATAAACGATAATAAAGATGATGAATGACAACATGAAGGATAGAAAATGAGTGAAGGAAAGAAGGCAGAACACTGGAATACCGAAAGGTTATTGAACCGGGGAAGGGGAAGACATTGCATGGTCTGATCCTATAGCATAAGCCTACCCCAGGGGGACGGGGGGTATGTCCCTGGACCCGACTAATGTCCAGATTAAATACGTGATTTTTGAGAAACCTTTTGTAACAGTGCCACTGAGGATAAATCTTACGTAATTACTTTTACTCACTATGTGATTACCTTGCAAATTTGCTAGGGGACTAAATTAAAGAAGGGTGGTTAGGGATTTTTCGTTTTATAGATAACTCCGTTACCTATAAAAAATTTTGTGGTGGGGTTTCCATAACTTCTGAATAGGGGCTTGTACGAGAAATTAGTAGCTTAAAATAAAGGGGTGGGGTACTTAGGTATCACTTTCTATTTCCACCCCTTACAAATGCATATATATCAAGCTTTAATTAAAGCTGATTTCTCGTTTTGCCTGTACTTTGAATCTGCTATTCTATTAGCTTTTTTCTTGCCGTGGTTTCTGCATCTATCACCACAGTATTGAATCCTGTAGTTATCTGTCTTAAAGGTGTTTCCGCAGCCTTTACACTTCTTAGATGAGTGTCTAGCCGTTGCCTTTAGTACTTCAACACTGTAAGACTCTTGCAAGTTCTTATCAGCAGGAAGGACGGCTGTTTCAAAGTAGGGACAGCGTAACCCTTCACATATTACTTGATTAAACACAGGACAGCTTATATCGCCAAGACATTTGCCATTGATGAAACTGGCACAGTTATTTTCTGCAAGCTTGCTACACGCCTTTAAAACACTCATTTTGCTTTCCCCTTTTTCTTTCGTATTTGATATTTGACGACATCCTTAGATACTCCAATCTGTTTAGCAATCTTTCCCATGCTGAATCCTTGCTTATGAAGTGAAATGATTAGATCCTTATCCGCATCAGACATTTTTGGTTTGCTGATAGTTGCTAATTGAGGTTGAGATAAAGATTCATATTTCCCATTACACCTATGCCTTTGAGACTCTATGTTAATCAGATAGCCTGGCTTTGCATAAAACTCCTGATAGCAACCAAAGCAGAAGAACTTTATAGTTGCTTTGCCATTTAAATAACGGTCTACAGGTACTAATTTGCCTGTATAATGCTTGTCAAGGAATCGTTGAAACGGTCTGTTTTCTTTAACGTACTTCAATTCAATCATCTTACTTCACCCCTTAAATAGAAAAAGCCGACAGGGATAATCCTGCCGACTGTTATTTGTTCTGTTGCTTCAGAAACTCTGCTATCTTATTATCATCTAAATTCACTTTATCCCGATTCTTTCCCTGGGATTCTTCAAATTGTCGCACAGCAATTCCTAACGCCATTCTAGCCATGAAAGGCAGTTTATCTACTTCTTCCAAGCTTTCGCCTTTAGCGACTGACTCAACAAATTCTGGTGTGAATTGCAAGCTTATTTACCTTCCTTCATTGGCCGCTTAATGTCGGATGGAATCTGTCCATCACGAGCTGCAAACATGTGATAACGAGAAAGTACAGTATCGAAGCTTTCAGAATAAACAGGCTGTACTTTGGTATTAAGCATGTATTCAATACGAGGGTACTGTACTTTAACGGTAGGATCATTCATTACCTCATGAATGGCACTGACTTCTTTTTGCTGTGTCTGCATAGCCTGGGAGAGGTCTGCCACGGCTTTGACAAGTTCCCACCGTATTAACTCAACCATTTGATTAACGTGATAATCAGGGCGGCTTCTCCTGTCATCTTCTATAGCCTGCTGAAAGATAGGGACATACTTTAGCTTTACTGCAGTCCGTTCTTCTGACAGTTCTTCCAGTAGGCTATTTATAACGTTAGTTTCATACACTAATTCCTTTGCCTGTTTCTTTAGATATATGAGTTCCGAAATATCGGTAATGACTTGCTGATTCATTAGGTTTTCCGTATGTTTCTTTTGAATAACTGCCATCTGTTCTTTAAGCATAGTTTCCCTTTGGTCCAGCAGATTTGCATTTTCCTTATACTCAGCCACTGCCTTCTTTGTTTCAGGGAAAAGATTCATACTGTCGATAGTCTTATCCAGTGCTTTCCTGTCAACTTTAATCATTTCGCTTTCCATCCCTTTCTGCAATTAAGAACCGTATAGACAATAATTCAACCTCCGACACTTTCAGCAGCTTACAAGCATCTGCAAACCTAGCCTTGTAAAGTGGCGAGAAATTTAACTGTCCCTTCTCCAATAGCCTTAATGTCTTTTCATCCACACGCATAACATCAGCAAACTTCACTATCGTTAATCCTCGTATCTGCCTTACAAGCCTAATATAACGATAATCATTTAACTTCATTAGACACACCCCTTTTTTTAAATAAAAAAGGACAGCCGTTAAAGCTGCCCAATGTTCAATGATTCATAGGAAACACCTTTCCTATACTCTTATGTTCGTAAAACCTCTGTCTTTTACAGGTGATAATCCCTTTTTTCGGGGTAGATTACCATTAATTTTGCTGATTTCACACTGGCAAGGCTAAAGCAATTCCCCTAAAAGCAGATGACTTCTAACTAGAGATATCTTGAGAAAGCATTTAGCGAGGAAAATTTAATTTTTCATGTCCTTATTTATCATTAATATGCAAGTACCTTCCTGAAACCAAATAGGAAGGTGATTAACAGTGGATCAAACAGCAAAAAAGTATGGTTTGGAATTTGAGATGGATGAAACTAAAAATGAAGTAATTCTGTCAATTTACGTTGGAGGATTCCAAGTGCAAAATATTTTCAAGAAAGATACGGATAAAGATGAAGAAGTCTTGTCAAAGGTTGAAACAACCCTTAAGAACGCCGTTCAAGACTATTTAGAGAATAATTCATTAACAAATAAATAGAGTAAAATTCACAGACAAAATTAAACTGGAAAAAATATCAAGACCAGGATATTCTTTAGGTATTAACGAGATTAAAAATACACATTTAAAAAGGGGATATAAAAGTGAAAAAAGTCTACTGCCTTTATCGGGTATCAACAGAAAAACAGGGAACAGAAAATGAAATTCCTATGCAAAAATCAGAATGCCATAAGTTTGTTAGACAACAAGGATGGATGATTACTAAAGAGTTCACAGAAAAAGTATCAGGTTTTCAAGTGCCTTTACAAGAAAGAAAAGAATTATTTGAAATTCTCGCCGCTGCTGAACAAAGGCAATTTGATATTTTACTTGTGTACTCAACTGATAGACTAGGAAGGCAAGTAGAATTCTTACCTTTCTATGGACAACTTGAAGAAAATAATGTGCAAGTATGGTCTACTAAAGAACAAAGAGTATCAGGTACAGAACATATAGATACATTAAAACAATTCATTGGACTATGGATGGCAGAAGGAGAGTCCAGAAAAACATCAATGCGAGTCAAAGATACTTTCACTCAATTACACGAAGCTGGAGAATACGCTACAGGAAATGCACCATATGGATATAAGAAAGTTGATACTGGTATTAAAAGGAATCCAAACAAACCCAACACCATTAAAAAAATTATTATTGATGAAAACGAATCTGAAATTCTTAAAATGATATTTAATTTTGCAGGGAATAAAGGTTGGGGTACACCTAGAATAGCAAAATATTTAAATGAAAATGGATTTCCCAACAGAAAGAGGAAAATATGGAGAACATCTTCAATATATCGGATACTCAGAAATCCAGTGGTTATAGGACGAAAACCATATCAGCGGAGTGAAAAAATCAATATGAAGAATAAAAAAAGAAAGGAATATTCTTATAAGGAGTGGAAACTCCAACCATTCAATCCTGAATTGGTGCTAATTCCAGAAGAATTGTTTACTAAAGTTCAAGAACTAACGACAAACAGAGGTTATGAAAAGAAAACCGATATCCCTTTAAATTCAAATGTTCTTCTGTCAGGGATAATTTATTGTGGGGACTGTGAAAACAAATTGAGAACGGATTTCTCGTATAGCAAACGCAAAGGTTCGGATGGCAATCAAGAAAAAGTAAAAGCTTATAGATACAGGTGTTATTCTCCAGGTCATATAAATCATGACGGCAGAAAAAATTATAGTGCAAAACAAATTGATTATGCAGTATCAGAAATGGTTAAATTCGCAATCAAAAACGTAAATATTGGAAGCATTCAGGATGCAATTAAAAATTATAAATCGAAAGAAGTAGTACTGAATAATCAAAAATTAATTGAAATGGAAAATGAAAAAGTGAGTTTGGAAAGAGGATTAAGAAATGCTGAAAATGAACTTGAAAAGTTCTTCATGGGACAATCAAAATTTAACGAAAATAGAATTGTAAATATGATTGAAAGTTTTGAGACCAATCTTAAAAAAGTTAATAAGGAAATATTGATAGTTCAAGATGAAATTAACGATATTCAACATAAACAGATTGATATAGAAGCCTTACTAACAAAATTAAACCAATGGAGTCAAATTTATGAGGATAGTGATTTTGATACAAAAAAAGTAATTGTAGGGGATCTTATAGAAAAGGTAATAGTTCAAAATGAAACTATAAGGATTATATATAGGACTTCATTTGAGGGGATTTTCGCAAATAGAATACAAAATTAAGGAAAGCAGACACAATTTGGTGTCTGCTTTTTTTATTTATACTCAAATTCAGGTTCTCCAGAAACTTTATTCAAGCAAATAAATAAATCATGTCCATCAAAATACCAAAGGTCCTTTTCCTCAATATAATAAGTTACTCCGTTTTTAACTGTTTGCACTCCTATGGTATGTGTTTCATCTTCTTTAGCTACACCTAATGAAAAACCTTTCTGGATCGAACTGAAACCACCGTACCGGACAAAAAATCGCAAAAAGCTTCCGGATGAAAGGTCCATTTCATTTTCATACCATGCTGCTGCATCATCATTAATTGTAATATTCATATTGTTTCTCCTTCCATACCAGATAGAGCGATTATAACATAAGCAATGCCCGGTCTTCATGGACCGGGCACTTTCACCTTATTCTTTTATAAATTGAGTCATATGATGCATGATCTCATTATATTTATTTTCTGCTCCAGCGAGACCGAATTTACCGGCTTCCTGCAATGGAACCACCTGGTAATTCCTTTGCCTGCTGCTTGAAACAAAGGTTGGCAAGAATTCAGGATTTTCCAATACGATTTTATTACCTTCCGGTGTGATGGTTTTAGTTATTTCAACAGTAGCAAGACCTCCGATATCCTTATAGTCCCACATTTGCCCGGACAGGAAATTGCCCAGAGAATAGACCACCAGTGCTTTTCTGCCGTCTGTCGCCGTCAGCCACTCCATAGGCTGCAGTACATGTGGGTGATGGCCAAAGATGATATCGACACCCTCATCAACAAGAAACTGAGCAAGTTCCTTTTGGTCAGTGGTAGGGAAGCGCTGGTATTCATTTCCCCAGTGGATACTCATAACTACAACATCAGATTCTGCTCTAGCGCGATGAATTTCAGCCTTCATCGCTTCTCGGTCAATCAGGTTCACGAGATGATCCTTGCCTAAAGGGACTGGAATCCCGTTAGTTCCATAGGTGTATGATAAATAGGAAACATCAATCCCGTTTTTATTCAATATGCGCAGCTTTTGCTGGTCGGCATCATCCTTGTATGATCCTACATAAGGAAGACCGGCAGCTTCCATATTTTGAATGGAAGCTAGTACACCTTTTTCAAACTTATCAAGCGAATGGTTATTTGCATTTGAAACAATATCCACTCCGGCATCTATAAACGCCTCACCAACCTCAACCGGACTATTGAACATAGGATAGCTAGACAGTCCGATTTCCACTCCGCCAAGAAGTGTTTCCTGGTTTGCCAGCAATAGGTCAGGTTCAATTAAATATTCCTTAACATTACTGAGCATCGGTTTGAAATCATACCCAGGATTCATAAAAGCATCTTCATAAACCGTATCGTGGACCAGGATATCACCGATTGCTCCTAATTTCACCGTTTCCACAAAGCTCTTTCCAGAAACATCATAGCTTCTCTCAAGATGTGATTTCTGAGATTTCATTTTTATACTTGGTGCCTTTGCCTCAGCTTCATGATACATCTGAAATGTTAATACAGATGCCAAAACACCTAAACCAGTAAACAAGGCCAGTCCAAAAGGTTTTTTCTTCTTTTTTCTCATATTAATCTCCCCAGATTATAATGAGGCATTTTTATTTTTAAGCCTCTAAGGATAATATATTATAAGAACAGTGATAAATGTATAAATTTCAGTATGAATTTCATATTTTTGTCATAATTCGATAAAATATATGAAAAAAAGTATGTTGATCATAATAGTTATGAGAGGGAGAGTGGATATGTTTAAAATAACAGATAGCGCTTATAAAATATTGCTTAAAGCCATCAAAAAGGAAAGTGAAGACGGGGAAAAGCTTTATATCCGACTGACGATGGGAATCGGCTGAGGAGGACCTCAGCTTAGAGTTGTTCTGGAGGAGCAGCCATTAACAAATGATCATATTTTTACATTTGACGAGGTTTCAATCCTGATTCATGAGGGTGATTCAGTTTACTTCGATAATACCAAACTGGATTATCTAAAAGATGTTTTTGGTGCGGGAAAGTTTAAACTCCTTAAAGTGTAACTTTGTTATAAGTCAAAAATGCGGTCCCTAGAAACCGCATTTTATTAATGGTTTTGGTATCAGCACTGAAGCTCCTTGCAGGGACTGTAAATTTAAGAAAGAAGAAA
The DNA here is from genome assembly GCF_002874535.1 of Mesobacillus jeotgali. GTDB lineage: Bacteria > Bacillota > Bacilli > Bacillales > Cytobacillaceae > Mesobacillus > Mesobacillus jeotgali. The sequence continues at coordinate 2,227,322 of NZ_CP025025.1, read as the reverse complement.
ACTATACTACCATTCCATTTTTTCCAGGAAATCCATTAGTTCGTTCATATTCTTTATTTTTATTGTAGAAGAATCATTTTTGTCATTGTCATGAATATCAGTCAGAAATTCTACAATAAAATCATCTGGCGACGTTACATCAGCTGTTGTGGTTGTGTACACAAAATTTTCAGCCAGCTTTATAACTTCTTCCATTTCAATCCGCCTTCTTTCTCCTGTTCTTACCTACATTTTACCAGTGAAAGAAAAGGTGAACAGTGCTCAATATGACAATTTTTCGACTAATCGAAAAGCTGGACATTAAATAGCGGGGAGGGAAAATTCGAATATGGTCTTAAAGGGCTGAGTGGTAACCGTCATTTCTCCGCCATGATTTTCTATTATTTGCTTGCTGATGACCAGTCCCATACCGGTTCCGTCAGTTTTTGTTGTATAGAATGGAGTGAAGATTTTTTTCAGGGAGTATTCATCTATTCCATAACCATTATCCAATACACTAACGTGGATGAATCCACCATCTTCATTTACGGCCAATTTTATAGACCCTTTATTCCTCGTATTTCCTTCAACAGCCTCTATGGCATTTTTCAATAAATTGATTAACACTTGCTTGACCGCTTTTTCATCTGCCAGTACATACAACTCTTCATCAGGAAGTTCAATATCTAATTCGATATCCTTTAGAATGGACTCGCTTGAAAATAGCCTGAACATACTTGCAGCTAACTTGTTAACAGATATTTTCTTTTTCTCAGAGGAGGAAGGTTTCAGTACGGAAAGAAATTCAGTCAGTAAGCTGTTGGCTCTATTAAGTTCATCAAGAGCTACGTCTGCGAACTCCTGCTTACCGGCAGCCTGCAGTTCCGGCTGAAGCAACTGGATAAAACCCTTGATAGTTGTCAGTGGATTCCTTATTTCATGGGCTAATCCGGCCGCCAAATGGCTCGCTGAAGCAGATAGAAAATCACCAGTGGCTGATTCAATGGCCAGTTCTAGATGCTTTAAAGTTTGCCGTTTTTCATATATTTCCTGTTCGAGCTTTAGATTTTTGCTTTCGAGAATTGCTCTATCTTTAAATAGATCAACCATTGTCAACTCATCCTTCGTAATTGCCAGATTATGATATAGGAAAGGTCTTTTGATTGAAAAGAAAGTCGGAGATAAATCAGGACTATCTGGACCTGCTAAGTTTAATCTCCTTGCATACGACCGTTTCTTCTCCATTCCAGCACTTAATTGTGAGTGTAGAGAGTGTTTCATAGCTTCCATCTGTATCCCCTCTTTTTTTAATATACATTGAACTGTGTTAGTTTGAAGCAATCTAGATTCGGGTAATTTCATCAGGAATTCACAATTTATAACCTCGGCAACCTAAATTCGATTTCTTTCGAATGTATATGACATATTCATTTAAATTATACCAGCAAAAGCAGGTATTTTTTTATAAAGAACAAAAAAATATTTTAAAAAGAACTTTTCGTTATAAAAGGAGCTATAAGATGGATAAAGCAATTCACCTATTTAAAGATTTCTTGATTGAAAGGGAAGAGAATGTAATAGCTAATATATTTGTTTCAATTGATAAGAATCAGCCAGAATCGTACATCAAATTAACAGACCAATCAAAAGTTAATTCATATAAACAACAGATAAAAGAACTAATTCATTTGCTTGAAAGTTTTTTAATAGGGGAATTAGATGACGAGAGAATTAAAGATTGGGGAAAACGGGTGAGTGAAGATAAAGTGCGATTAGGTCTTTCGCTCAGTCAATCAGTTCAGCATTTTAATAGTATCCGCGGTGCATTGTGGGAAGAACTCACTGTTTTGGCAAATCAAATGAGTAATCTTAGTGCGGGGGAAAGCTTAAGGCTAGGTAATCTCATTAACGGCTTCATTGACGATCTTATCCTCACTTTCACGAATTCCTATACAGGACAGGCAAATAAGCGCCTCAGAGCACAGCAGGAGGTCATTGATGAACTAAGCACACCTGTCATTTCCATTGTTGATGGAGTGGCCGTTCTGCCGATCATTGGCGATATTGATACTCATAGAGCAAGAATTTTGATGGAGCATACCCTGCGTGAAACGAAGAATAAAGAAGTTGACTGCCTGATCATGGATCTTTCTGGTGTTTTCATAGTTGATACAATGGTCGCGCAGGAGCTTTTCAAAATAATAGATAGCCTTAAACTAACGGGAGTGGACGTGAACCTGACAGGGATGCGGCCTGAATTGGCACACTCAGTCGTAACTCTTGGCATCAATTTCGATAATGTAAAAATGTTTAACAATCTGGGACAGGCATTAAAGGCCTTTGGGGTTGTCCGAAAATAGTAAAGCGCAATTCTATTGGTTAGCAGGAAAGCGAAGTGAATGGAACGGTAGATCAACAGCCCAATATAACAGGATGTTTAGCTAAAAAAGCCGTCAAACCTTGATAGGGTTGACGGCTAATTTTTTTGTTGTACAGCAAATTATAAACTTTATTTAGTGGTGGATAACTACATGTAGTATTCTTAATCCAGCTCCAGCGCCTAGCCCCTCGAGTCGCTGGTCTAGTGTCGCCTCCTAGAAACTTCGAAACTTCAACTCCGCCGGCAGAAGCAAAAAGCGCTTCTTTGTCGGAGTCTCCAGTTTCTGCGTTTCTGGGCAGTCGGCTATACATTTCGATTTCGGTTCGCCCATTGAAGTCAAAGAACGACTTCAATGGTCAGCCCTCCAGCGCTTGTCGGGGCTGAACGAGGCGCTTCCGCTTTTTGCCCCTGTTAACTGATATTAAAGCCACTTGATTTTCGGCTCGGTTTTCTTGCGGATTCTCTCAATATTAGCCCTGTGCCTGTAAATAACGAAGGTGGCCAGGACAGCGACAACCACTATCAATGGAAGGTCCTGGGTAAACAGAGAGTAAATGAACGCTGCTATAGCAGTTAGAATCGAAGATAGAGAGACATATTTTGTTATGTACAAGCTGACGAAAAAGATAATGAGCATGAGTAAGAATAATAGCGGTATGTACGCCAGTAAAACACCACCGGAAGTAGCGACCGCTTTGCCGCCTCGAAATCCTGCAAAAACAGGGTACATGTGTCCAATTACAGCAAACACCCCCACTAAAAGCATATGGAGCTCATCAGCATTCAGAAGCAAAGGCAGACTAGCTGCAAGTGTTCCTTTTAAGACGTCAGCAATACTTACTGCTAAACCAGCTTTAACCCCCAATGTCCGGAATGTATTTGTACCGCCTAAATTCCCGCTCCCATGTTCACGGATGTCTTTGCCATAGAATACTTTTCCGATTATGAGGCCAGAAGGTATTGATCCAAGCAAGTAAGCTAGAATAATAATGATTGCGTTTAATGCCATGAAATATTCTCCTTTTAAGATTTTAAGGTTCTTTTATTTTACCATGTTCTCTTAAAAACACCATGCAAATCTTGAACAAAACTGATTTCTGACCAATGGCCAGCTAAATTTGCCATTAGATTAAAACCATACAATTTCGCTCATTAATCGGGTTACCTTCCTTGCTTGCTAAGTTTATAACTTGCTGAATAAGTGAATAAGGAAGTAAACTATTCAATTTTAAGGAGTCCTTATCTATGAGGATCGGAAAAAGTTTATCGAAAAGAAGACCTTTATTGATTTTACTAATGCTGGCATTAATAGTAATCGTCACTGCTGTCTATCATACGCACAAAGATCTTCCGGAAGGCTTATCGTATGAGGGGGAGGTCCATAACGTCAAGGATGTCCGCTTCTTATATGATTTAACCTACAAGGGGGCAGATGGTGAAAAAAAATACGAGCATGAAATATTCGATACAGTTATAAAAAGGATTGGGGAAGCGGAAGATTTTATTGTCCTTGATATGTTTTTATTCAATGGCTACTACAAAGAAGATATGGGTTATCCGGAAATAAGTCAATCTATCGGAGAAAAACTAATAGCCCAGAAGAAAAAACATAAGGATCTTACAATTGTGTTCATCACTGACGAAATTAATTTGACATATGGTTCCCACAAATCGGGAATCTTGAAGGAACTTCGTGATAATGACATAAAAGTGATTTTCACCAATCTAGATCCGCTGAGGGATTCAAATCCATTATATACTGGTGTTTGGAGGTTGTTTTTCCAGTGGTTTGGGCAATCAGGAGAAGGCTGGATTCCAAATCCGATGGCAAAGAATGCTCCGGACGTGACCCTTCGTTCCTATCTTGAGCTTCTGAACCTTAAGGCTAATCACAGGAAAGTGTTCGTCACTGAGAAAACAGCTATAGTTGCATCTGCGAATCCACATGATGCTAGCGGCTTCCACTCAAATATCGCTTTTGAAACAAGCGGAAATATAATCGGTGACATTCTGGAATCTGAGCAGGCAGTGGTCGATTTCTCAGGCGGAGGAAACTTGCCTGATTACAAACCTGTAAAAGAAAAAGGTTCTGTAAACGTACAGATCCTTACGGAAGGAAAGATACTTAAGCATCTTCTGAATGAACTGAAAAAGACAGGGAAGGGAGATCACATTTGGATAGGGATGTTTTATTTGGCCGAAAGGAAGGTCATTGACGAAATCGACAAGGCTGCCGATCGGGGGGCAAAAATCAATATTATACTGGACCCAAATACGAATGCGTTTGGCAATCAGAAATCGGGCCTACCCAATATCCCTGTTTCAGAAGAAATAATGGAATTTGGCAGCGATAATATCAAAATAAAATGGTACAACGCTGGCCAGGAGCAATATCATGCAAAAATGATTTACTTTGACCGTGGTAAAAACAGCGTGATCCTCGGTGGTTCTGCTAACTTCACCCGGCGTAACCTTGATGATTTAAACCTTGAAACCAACATGAAGATTACAGCGGCACCTGACAGTCAAGTCATAAAAGATGTTGATCAGTATTTCAAAAGAATGTGGAATAACGACGGAGCAAGTTTCACACTTGATTATGAAGAAAATAAGGACAAACTGACTCCCTTTAAATATATTGTTTACTGGATTCAGAGGATTTTATGGTTCACAAGCTATTAGCGGTACGGCAAGGGCATCCTGAATTGGATGCCTTTTAGTTTGCGTGGGGAATCAAATCATACTTCTTATTTACAATATCCTTAAGTACGATATTCTTATAGGCGAAGGAAAAAGGAGGTCTCCTATAGAATTAGGATAAATATCCTAAATCTAATTCCTGCAAATATTTATAACTATTACGCCAAGAAAATGGAGAATTTAAATGAAGACATTTTTATCAGCCATTCAGTGGATGGCATTTATTATTGCTGGTTCAATCGTGGCTCCGATTGCAATTGCAGATTTATTTCAATTGAATGATTTGGAGACGACAGGACTTGTTCAGAGAACAATGTTTGTATTGGGTATTTCAGGTCTATTACAGGCCCTGATTGGTCATCGAATGCCAATTAATGAGGGGCCAGCCGGTCTTTGGTGGGGTGTATTTACAATATATGCAGGGTTAAGTTCGACACTGTTTTCATCAAACATTGAAACTCTGCAGGCTTTAGAAGGAGCAATGATCATCAGCGGAATTGTATTCTTCCTGCTAAGCTTATTCAAGCTCATTGATAAACTGGCAAAGCTGTTTACCCCTGTAGTGAGCGGGATCTATTTGCTTTTGCTCGTCATTCAATTAAGCGGCTCATTTTTTAAAGGAATGGTGGGACTTGGTGGCGGAAGAACCGAGGTCAGTCTTCCAATCGCTTTTTTCAGCATTTTCTTGGTCGGCATCACTTTCTATCTGACACGGCATCAAATTAAATGGGTCAGCCAGTATGCGATTTTAATAAGCCTGGCCGCTGGCTGGGTGGTTTTTTCATTTTTGGACCTGGGAAAAGCGTACGATGGTTACAAAGGAGCAGCAATTGCCATTCCGGAGTTTTTTGCTTTCGGAAAGCCCCTCTTCGATTCAGGCTTAATCGTGACTTCTATCTTTATCACATTCCTGTTAATCACCAACATGCTAGCAAGCATAAGGGTTACTGGACAGGTTTTAAAAGATATGGGGTCTGAAAATGCTGATTTCCGCTACCGGGCCAGCGGTTTTACGGCTGGTATCAACCAGCTTCTTGGAGGAGTTTTCTCAGCGATTGGCTCTGTCCCCATCTCTGGTGCAGCTGGATTTATCGCAACAACTGGAATTACAAGAATTATGCCTTTTATCATAAGCTCACTTTTCATCGTCGTTGCCAGCATGCTGCCGCATGTGATGTCTTTGTTCGCTTCATTGCCTGCACCTGTTGGCTATTCAGTTACATTTGTTATATTCGTAAATATGATTGGGATCGCTTTTTCGGAATTCGATCGTGAGAACGATAAAAAGAGGATTCGAATCGTTATTGGAACTTCGCTTCTGGCCGGTGTAGGGGCAATGTTTCTTCCAGGAGAAGCTTTCCGCAACGTCCCGCCTGTTCTTGTTTCCATCCTTAATAATGGTTTGATCCTCGGTACGTTGATTGCCGTTATTGTTGATCAATATACACTTATTCAGAAGAGGAGAATGGACAAAGTTAAGTCTTCATGGCTTGTTAAGCATGGAGTCAAAAATGACCGTTAGGCAAGTTGATTTGAGTCTTTATAATAGTAGGTTAAAATAAGGATTAAGGTCATAATAATCCATAGGAGTGATATAATATGGCAATTAACAATCCAAGCCGGGAAGAGATTGGACAAATTCTTAAGAAGGCAAAAAGGATTGCGGTTGTGGGATTGAGCGACAATCCGCAGCGGACTTCCTATATGGTATCAAAGGCAATGCAATCAGCAGGCTATGAAATAATCCCTGTCAATCCTACTGTTGACGAAGTACTTGGAGTTAAAGCGGTTAAAACACTTAAAGAGATCGAAGGCCACGTTGATATCGTAAATGTTTTCCGCCGTTCGGAATACTTGATGGAGGTAGCGAAGGAATTTGCGGAAATTGATGCTGATGTTTTTTGGGCACAGCTAGGACTTGAAAATGAAGAAGCCTATAATTTTTTAAAGGATAAAGGCTATACCGTGATCATGGACAGATGTATCAAGGTTGAACACGCTTTAACAAAATAACGTTTGCACTGCTTGAGGACTTATGTTCTCACGCTTCTCTTTTGTTTCCGCAAATAATCGGCGATAATGAAAGGTATCCAAGTTGGCAAGGCAGGGATTTTGACATGGAATTATTAAATAAACATTTAGCTCAAGAAATTGTAGACAGGACGATGGGGATCATAGGAAAAAATATCAATATCATGGATAACCAGGGCGTAATAATTGGATCAGGGGACAAAAAGCGCATTGATGATGTCCATGATGGTGCAGTCATTGTGATCAAACAGGGTACCGGTTTCGAAATAACCGAAGACGAGGCTAAAAGGCTTCATGGTGTAAAGCCAGGCATCAATCTGCCCATTTATTTTGATGGGAAAATCATGGGCGTTATAGGGATTACTGGTTCCCCGAATGAAATCAGAAACTTCGGAGAACTTGTACGCATGGCTGCTGAGCTTAGTCTTCAGCAGGCAGTATTGATGAATGAAATACAATGGGATCAGAGGCTTAAAGAGGAGCTTGTAAGCCAAATCATTCATTTTGAAGGCAAACATGACCCACTTTTCCTGGAAAGGGCAATGCGTCTAGGAATTGATCTGGAATTGGCCCGGGCAGCTATTGTCATCAAGACTTCGGACCGTAAGAGAACATTCACATATTTAAAAAGCCGACTGCAAAAAGAAGACCTGTTACTAATGCAGCATGAGAGGATTGTCATTTTAAAAGGAGTTCCACCGGTCGACAGTGATCATTACCTAAAAAAGACAACAGAAGGATGGCATAATGGTTTAAGAAAGAATGAAAATATTCAGGTGAAAATTGGCGTTGGTCAATACCATGAAGGATTGTCAGGATTGACAAAGTCCTACCGGCAGTCGGTCCACACACTAAAATCCGGGTTGAAATTGACGCCCCAAAAAGATATTTTCATGTATGAAGAATATTATCTTCCAGTATTTCTGTTGAATGCTTCAAAAACAGGCTTGACGGAAGATTTACAGCCTTTCTATAAATCATTAAAGGAGAAGGATACAAAGGGAGAGCTTACTGAATCGTTAAGAGCGCTTATCGAAACAAATAGCGACATGAACAAGGCTGCGCAAATGTTGTTTGTACATAGGAATACCCTCAGGTACCGACTTGATAAGATCACAGAAATAACAGGGAAGGATCCCCGTAAAACGACGGACCTGCTTCACCTTTATTTATCGTTTCTAAATAATGAGCTGGAATGAAATTGTGCAAATGCACAAAAGATCTGTTCTATTACAGGTCTTTTTTTGATAGTTTGACTAATGTAATACAAATAGACAGCGCTTACAATTGGGTTACAACAAAGTTTTGAGGAGGAATCACCTTGGATATTCAGGTAAGCGCTTTCGGCGCTGTCGTAGCACTAATAGTCGCTATTTTCCTTATTTTAAAGAAAGTTTCACCTGCTTATGGAATGATTGCCGGAGCCTTGATCGGAGGACTTGTAGGCGGTGTTGATGTCACAAATACTGTTGCCTTGATGATGGAGGGAGCGAAAGGAATCATACCCGCAGTATTAAGAATCCTGGCTGCCGGTATACTTGCTGGAGTCCTGATTGAATCGGGTGCTGCTGCAGTAATTGCAGAAACAATCGTTAAAAAGGTCGGCGAGACACGAGCACTGCTTGCACTTGCCATTGCAACAATGATTCTTACAACTGTTGGAGTATTCGTTGACGTTGCTGTTATCACTGTTGCGCCGATTGCCCTTGCAATCGCAAATAGGGCAGGTATTTCCAAAACAGCCATCCTGCTTGCGATGATTGGCGGCGGTAAGGCAGGAAATATCATGTCACCGAATCCTAATGCAATAGCTGCTTCAGATGCATTTGGAATTCCCTTGACTTCTGTTATGGCTGCAGGAATCATTCCAGCTATTTTCGGATTGACTGTGACGTATATTTTAGCTAAAAGACTTGTAAAAAAAGGTTCGAATGTCTCCGCTCAAGAAAGTGAAACAGCAATTAATGGGAAACATCCAATGATTGTTCCTGCTGTTGTCGCTCCTTTTGTAACGATTATCTTGCTTGCGCTTCGACCTTTGTTTGATATAAACATCGACCCAATGATCGCACTGCCAGCAGGCGGTATTGCTGGAGCTATTGCGATGGGACGAATTAGACATATCAATGATTATGCAGTGGCAGGTCTCGGAAAAATGTCTGGTGTAGCTATTATGCTCCTTGGTACAGGTACACTTGCGGGAATCATCGCTAATTCTGGATTAAAGGATGTCCTGATTAACAGCCTGGATGCTCTTGGTCTTCCAGCATTCGTTCTTGCCCCTGTATCTGGTATTTTCATGTCGGCTGCTACTGCTTCGACAACTGCAGGAACAGCAGTTGCTTCCCAGGTATTCGGATCAACGATTCTTGAAATGGGTGTCACTGCATTAGCAGGTGCTGCAATGGTGCACGCTGGTGCAACTGTACTTGACCATCTCCCACACGGAAGCTTCTTCCACGCAACAGGCGGAAGTGTAAACATGGAAATCAAAGAGCGTTTGAAATTAATTCCTTACGAAACAGCAGTCGGTTTGACGCTTGCAATTGTATCGACACTAATCTTTGGCATCTTCAAGTTTTTCGGATAAGTAAAAATGGTCTGGATTTTCTTTAAAGTCCGGACCTTTCATTTCAGGGTATTCAATGAGAGGAGAAACGAGCATGAAAATTGTAATAGCACCTGACTCTTTTAAAGAGAGCCTTACAGCTCTTGAGGCAGCTACAGCGATTGAAAATGGAATGAAAAAAATTCTCCCTGAGGCAAGCTTCATAAAGGTACCTATGGCTGATGGAGGCGAAGGAACCGTTCAATCCCTAGTTGATGCAACCGGCGGGAAAATGGTCACCAAAACAGTTACAGGACCGCTTGGTACTCCGGTTGATGCATTTTTCGGTATTTCCGGCGATGAAAAGACCGCGGTCATAGAGATGGCTGCCGCTTCAGGACTCCATCTTGTGCCACCTGGAGAAAGAAACCCGCTCGTTACTACAACCAGGGGAACAGGTGAATTGATTGCTGCGGCTCTAGGCCATGGTGTCGAACATATCATTATTGGGATTGGCGGAAGTGCCACGAATGATGGAGGAGCGGGAATGGCCAGAGCTCTTGGTATCAAGCTTCTTGATTCTGATGGAAAAGAAATTGGCGAGGGCGGCGGAGCCTTAAATTCGCTTGCCGCAGTCAACATGGATGGAATAGACAAACGCTTGGAATCAGTAAAGATTGAAGTTGCATGCGATGTAGACAATCCGTTAACCGGTATCAGAGGCGCATCCCATATTTTCGGACCACAAAAAGGGGCAACACAAGAAATGGTTGAAGCATTGGACAACAACCTTCACCATTTTGCTGATATCATTCGTACCGATCTTGGCAAGGATATTGAACATGTTTCAGGTGCAGGGGCAGCAGGAGGACTTGGCGGAGGATTGATGGCATTCCTTTCTGCGGAGTTAAAAAGAGGCGTTGACATTGTTCTGGAGGCAACCAAGCTTGAAACCCATTTAATAAGTGCTGATTTTGTCATTACTGGAGAGGGTAAGATTGATGGCCAGACGATATTTGGCAAAACTCCAATTGGCGTTGCGATAACTGCGAAAAGGCACAATGTACCAGTCATTGCGATCGCGGGTAATGTATCATCTGACAGTGAGGTTGTCCACGAGCATGGCATCGACGCCGTGTTCAGCATAGTACCAGGTGTCATAACTCTAGAAGACGCGTTCGAAAACGCCAGAACGTATGTTGAAAGAATTGCAGCAAACATCGCATCCGTAATCAAACTTAGCAAGTGAAAATTTATAAAAACTAAGAAAAATCGCGTGCTGCAAATTAGTAAACCGTTTCGTTTTGAGGTGCAAATGGCGAAAATGGCACAGTAAATGGCGTGGAAATTGTCCACGCCATTTTTCCTATTGTGCCAGCATTTATATAAACCATTTCATTACAAATTAACACCTGCAAAATGATAGTTAATTCCATTGACAATGTTTGCTATACAAGGAATAACGACGGTCATTTACACTGTCAAGTTTATGGGCAATTCGGAAGTCAATTTAAGGGTTCCATGCTACGAACATTACATTCAAGTATAGCCAGTATAACGATGAACATGGAATTTCACTTTTTTTTCTTCAACGAACGGAGCAGTTAGCGGAAGATTGATTTTTTCTAAAACAAGGGAAGACTTAACCTTAATTGAGTAACAAACAATCCTAGAAATAAGCGGAGAATATCCGGTTAAACTGTATGGTATAGCTCGGTAAGGGGTAAATAAGCGGAGGTTTTCCGGTTAAGCAAGTGCGAATGCCAATTTTTTATGTTTTTCAAGTAAATAGGCGGAAATCTTCCGTCTATTTAAGCTGTTTTCCGTGCCATTTTATAAATAAGGGAAGTTTCTCCGCTTATTTATGAGCCCATGATGATCCCTTCACCGGGGTCCGTTCTTTTATGGTGTGGAATAAACGGGTGCTTTGTTGAATAAGAACCATTATATTTTGGATCCAAAATACATTAAATTAGAAAAATGGCGTGTCAAAACTGATGTCAGTTTACACGCCATTTTTATTGTCATTTAAAAGATATGAACCCTAAAACAGAACGGTTTAGCAAATTAGCATCGCGGTTTTTATGTTTAAAAAGGTTAGTTTTCGAATAAATATATATAGGATATATGTAGAAAATAAAAAAGCACCTTAAAAGGTGGTATTAGGTAAAAGGTATTTGTAATAAAAATAGGTACATAGTAAAATGAAAGTTGGTAATGTTTTGCTGACATGCGTACACAGAATAATCCTATTATAACATTAACATAAATGATAGTGGCAGTCAAGCAAAAGAGCATTGAGTTTAGGAGTGATTTTTCATGGAAGAAAAGCAGCTTAAAGATTTAGAAATGGAACAGGACCGTGTCGATTCCATCATTGAGGAAATTGATAAAAAAGCAGCGAAATGGAATGAAAGTTCAAGTGATGTCGGCTCAGATGCTCTTCAACTCAGAAAAACCTTTTGGGAAGATGTTACGGTCAATTTTGACGAAGCAGATGATGTAGCAGAAACCTTCACTAGTATCAAGCAACAGGCCGCACTTTTATCCGAGCGTGAACGGACTCAATCCCAAATGATCAAACAGCTTCAGACATTATCCCGTCTCAGGTTTTCTCCGTATTTCGGGAGAGTCGACTTTAAAGAAGATGGTGAAAATGAGGCCGAGAGAATTTACTTAGGCATTGCGACTTTAATGGATGAACAGGAAGAAAGCTTCCTGATCTATGACTGGAGAGCACCGATATCCGGTCTGTATTACGACTACTCACCCGGTCCGGCGCAATATAAAACAGAAACAGATACTATCGAAGGATTGATGGAGCTAAAGCGCCAGTTTGTCATTAAGGGTGGCAAAATCAAAGCAATGTTTGAAACCGGGGTTACCATTGGTGACGAAATGCTTCAGGAAGTCCTGGGCAACAATGCCGATACCCAAATGAAAACCATTGTGGCAACGATCCAGAAGGAACAAAACCAAATCATCCGCAACGATTCAAGCAGCCTTGTTGTCGTCCAGGGTGTTGCAGGAAGCGGAAAAACGTCAGCTGCAATGCAGCGTGTCGCTTATTTACTGTACAAGTACAGGAATATCATCACTTCGGAAAATATCATGTTATTTTCACCCAATCCGCTCTTCAATAGCTATGTTGCTACGGTTTTGCCGGAGCTTGGAGAGGAAAATATGCAGCAGGCAACATTCCAGGAGTATCTTTCAACACGGTTTGGCGCTGAATATCAACTGGAGGATCCTTTTGAACAAATGGAATTCCTGCTAGAAGCAGAAAAAAATGATGCTTATTTTGATAGGATTGAAAGCATACGTTTTAAGGCGGGATTAGAGTTTAAAAAATTATTGGATCAATACGCTGAGAAACTAGCGAGGGAGACGCTTGTTTTTAAAAGCTTAGGTTTAAATAAACGGGCAATCATCTCAAAGAAAGACATAGCAGCATACTATGATTCACTCGATAACAGTATTTCAATTCCAAATAGAATTCAGCTTGTCAAGGAATGGCTGCTAAAGGAACTTAAGAAAAAAGCAAAAGCGGAAATGTCACAGGAATGGGTGGAAAAAGAAATACAATTCCTTGAAAAGGAAGATTATCTGGAGGCATTTAAGCAAAGCCAGAAAAAACAGGGTGGAGCACATGATACGTTCAATGATTATGACCGTGAGCAGCAGTGGCTTTCGGAAATGGTAGTCAAGAGGCGTTTCAAGCCATTGTTCAATGCAGTAAAAAGATTAAAATTCATTAATATCAGGGCCATATACATGAAGTTCTTTACAGAAGCACATTCCGAAATCGACTCAATTCCTAAAAATTGGGCCGCCACATGTAAACAGTCAGTCAGTAATTTGGAAAACAGATATATTGCATATGAGGACGCAACTCCTTTTCTATATCTCCAGGATTTGATTGAAGGCAGGAAATCGAATACATCAATCCGCCATGTTTTCATTGATGAAGCCCAGGACTACACTCCTTTCCAGTTTGCATATATTAAAATGCTGTTCCCGTATAGCAAGATGACTTTGCTTGGCGATATAAACCAGGCGATTTACTCAGGGCCAACAGGTGCCCAAACGATCCTGGCGGAGTCAGCTCTTGACTTTGGAGAAAAGGAACAATACAGGCTTACAAAGACATACAGGTCAACGAAGCAAATTGTTGAATTTACCCGTCAACTAATCGAAGGAGGAGATATAATTGAGCCTTTCAATCGTCCTGGACCAAAGCCGATTATCGTTACAAGCAGTGAAGGCAGCGACCATAATATTCTGAAGACAAATGAACTTATCTTCAAGCTGCAGAACTCAGGACATAAAAACATCGCTGTTATTTGTAAAACAGCCAAAGAGAGTAAAGCGGCTTTCGAGGGAGTCAAACAAGCGCATGATGCGAGATTAATCGAAAAAGGGACAATGACATTTGAAAATGGGGTTAATGTTGTACCGACATATCTCGCAAAAGGCATTGAATTCGACGCGGTGATTATTTACGATTCAACGTCGTACACAAGAAAGGAAGAAAGGAAATTGTTATATACAGCATGTACAAGGGCAATGCATGAGTTATATATCCTTTCCGAGGGAGAGCTTAGTCCGCTTCTAGAAGATGTTGATGAACAATTATATAATCTGGTATGAAAGCAACAAGCCGCCAAAATATTAATGGCGGCTTGTTGTTTTAGGATAAACTCTTTACCTGAAAAAGTTAAATAACGATTTCTCTTGTTCACTGACACTTGGTCGTTCTTTACTCGCTTCCTGCAGTGCTGAATTAACATCAATTAAGCCATTACCGAAATCAATATCTTTTCCTTGTTCACCAAGGTCGATTGCGGAATTTTTAATGATCTTGATAACTTGCGAACTTTTCAACTCTGGATTAGCTGATTTGATTAGTGCAGCAAGACCGGCGACGTGTGGAGCGGCCATTGATGTGCCTGAAAGAGCAGCGTACTGCTTATTAAAATAAGTGCTAGGTATATAAACACCTGGTGCAGCAATATCAATATAATCTCCGTAGTTTGAAAAGCTTGCTCTGTTCCCCTTATAATCTACAGCGGCTACACTCAATACTTCTGGGTATGCCGAAGGATAGGTCGGCTGATCTGACCCATCATTGCCGGCAGCAGAGACCATGACGACGTCTTTTTCAAATGCATATCTTACTGCTTCTTCAAGAACATTTGAAGGCTGATAATTGCCAAGACTCAAATTGATGACATCTGCTCCGTGGTCAACAGCCCAGACAATCCCTTTTGCGATATCGAAAGTAGTACCATAGCCTTTTGCCCCCATCGCTTTTATCGGCATGATTTTACTGAACCAGGTCATGCCGGCGACACCCTCGTTATTATTCGTTTCCGAAGCAATGATGCCTGCCACATGAGTACCATGGCCATTATCATCATCAGGTTCAGCTTTCTCATTGATGACATTATAGCCTTTAACAAGCCGGTTCCTTAGATCAGGATGGTCCAGATCAATACCAGTATCAACAATCGCTATTTCTATATCTTCCGTTCCGCGGGTTACCTTCCACCCTTGTTCCGTACCTATGACAGGCAGATTCCATTGATAATCCTCCTGGTAAAGCAGGTCATTAGGTCCGTTTACTTCATTCTGCATTAAGATAAAGTTAGGCTCAGAATACTCGATATTTTTTCTCTGATTAAAATACTCAATCATTTCGGGCGTTTCCATCACTGTTGACCTGAAAATATAAATTGAGTTTAGATGCTTGATGACCCAACCTTTAATATCTCGTGTAATTTCGTCTATTTCCTCCATACTTGGTTCTTTTACGAAATCAACTGTAGCTTCATGATCATAATAGTGGCTAGTATCCTTCTTGTTATGAAAGATTAGAGTGACCTCTCCTTGTGTATCGAGTTGGTTCTTGATTTTTTCTCCCATCTTCACGTTATTCACCTTAGCCATAGACCGAGCAATCATAACTTGTTGCCCTGAGGAATGGATTCTGGCACCAGGCTCTTCTTTAGCATCATTCCTGAATACTCCACCGGCAGTAAGGGCAAGAAGAAGGATTAATGCCGATCCAAGAAAGATTACCCTAATTCTTCTCATAATTAAAAGTCCTCCATAAATGTATTTGTTCTTATGTTGCAGTACATCTTAAAAAATTAACGGCGGAAATCGCTGGGAGTTTAGTGAATGATTATAAAAGCGGAGGATCGAACGAATTTTCTATGAAATGAATTGAATCATCCGAAAATAATATAAAAAATGACATGAAATCTTCAAATAAGTCTCCAAATAACCGAATTTTTATGACAAAATTCCAATTAATTCTTGAAATCCGTTTGCCAAATCCCAATTAATCGCTACAATTAAGCATAGACGCCATTCTTATGGTAAAATAACCAAGAGAACAATTGTTCTGATACTGATACAAGGATACGTTGCACGTAAACTTTTAAATCAGAAAAGACGAATACTTAACGAAATCATTGACACTATACATAAAAACCGTCAATGTTGTTTGCAAGAAATGAAAGGGGTATGTTCGTGGCAAGAAATCAGCAAGCTTTTGATTATAATGATGATGCCATACAGGTACTTGAAGGCCTTGAAGCCGTTCGCAAAAGGCCGGGTATGTATATCGGCAGCACGGATACACGGGGACTTCATCACCTCGTATATGAAATCGTTGATAATTCGGTAGATGAAGCACTAGGTGGCTACGGTAATCAAATCATCGTCAAAATCCATAAAGATAATTCTATCAGCGTCCAGGACAAAGGGAGAGGTATGCCTACCGGGATGCATAAGCTTGGCAAACCGACTCCGGAGGTTATCCTTACTGTCCTGCACGCAGGCGGAAAGTTTGGACAGGGCGGATATAAAACAAGCGGAGGCCTTCATGGTGTAGGTGCTTCTGTTGTAAACGCATTATCAGAATGGTTAGTTGTAACGATCAAACGTGATGGATTCGTCTATGAACAGCGTTTTGAAAATGGCGGCAAGCCAGTGACGACGCTCGAAAAGATCGGAAAAACCAATCAATCTGGTACGACAATCCACTTTAAACCAGACCCTGAAATTTTCTCTACCCTAACATATAACTATGATACCCTCTCGGAACGTCTCAGAGAGTCTGCCTTTTTGCTAAAAGGATTGAAAATAGAGTTAATCGATGAGCGAAATGATGTTAAGGATGTTTTTCATTTTGAGACTGGGATTCAGGCTTTCGTTGAATATTTGAACGAAGAAAAAGATGTGATGCATCCAGTTGTCAGCTTCGAAGGTGAATACAGCCAAATAGAAGTTGAATTTGCATTTCAATTTAACGATGGCTACTCAGAGAATGTGCTGTCATTCGTCAACAATGTCCGCACAAAAGATGGCGGTACACATGAAGCAGGTTCGAAAACAGCGATGACCCGTGTTTTCAATGAATATGCCCGCAAGGTTGGCTTGCTCAAGGAGAAGGATAAGAACCTTGATGGAGCTGACATCCGAGAAGGTCTGGCAGGCATCGTTTCCGTGCGCATTCCTGAAGAGCTGCTTCAGTTTGAAGGCCAGACTAAGGGAAAGCTGGGTACGAGTGAAGCAAGGTCTGCTGTCGACTCAGTCGTTTCAGAGCACCTTTCTTATTTCCTTGAGGAAAATCCAGATATCAGTACATTGCTGATTCGCAAGTCCATCAAGGCTTACCAGGCACGTGAAGCGGCCCGGAAAGCACGCGAGGATGCAAGAAGCGGGAAGAAGAGAAAGAGATCAGATGCAATACTATCCGGCAAACTGACTCCAGCGCAATCCAAGAATCCTGCGAAGAATGAACTTTACCTGGTAGAGGGTGATTCTGCTGGTGGTTCTGCCAAGCAGGGCCGCGACAGGAAATTCCAGGCTGTTCTCCCATTGCGCGGTAAAGTCATCAACACGGAAAAAGCAAAGCTCCAGGACATTTTTAAAAATGAAGAAATCAATACGATCATCCATGCGATTGGTGCCGGAGTAGGTTCTGACTTCAATGTAGAAGACATCAATTATGACAAAATCGTTATCATGACGGATGCGGATACTGACGGTGCCCATATCCAGGTGCTTTTGCTGACGTTCTTTTACCGATATATGAAGCCGCTGATCGAAGCCGGTAAGGTTTTCATTGCCCTGCCGCCGTTATATAAGGTCAGCAAAGGAACGGGCAAAAAAGAAATTATCGAATATGCCTGGAGCGATGAAGAATTGAAGGGCGCGATGAAGAAGGTCGGCAAAGGCTATATTATCCAGCGATATAAAGGATTGGGAGAAATGAATGCCGACCAACTTTGGGAAACGACGATGGATCCCGAAACCAGGACATTGATCCGCGTGCGTATTGACGATGCAGCAAGAGCTGAACGTAGAGTAACGACCCTTATGGGAGATAAGGTTGAACCACGCCGGAAATGGATTGAATCTAATGTAGCGTTCGGCCTTGAGGAAGATGGAAACATCCTTGAAAATGAAAATATCTCAGTTACAGAGGAGGTTGCTGACGAATGAGTTCAGTTGAAAAATTTCGTGACCTTCCTTTAGAAGACGTACTGGGCGACCGTTTCGGCCGGTATAGTAAATATATTATCCAGGAACGTGCACTTCCTGATGCAAGGGACGGGCTCAAGCCTGTTCAACGCAGGATATTGTATGCTATGCATGTAGAAGGCAATACAAATGAAAAGGGTTTCCGGAAATCAGCCAAGACAGTCGGAAACGTAATTGGTAACTACCATCCGCACGGTGATTCTTCTGTATATGAAGCAATGGTCCGTATGAGCCAGGATTGGAAAGTGCGGAACTACCTTGTCGAAATGCATGGGAATAACGGTAGCATTGACGGTGACCCTCCAGCAGCGATGCGTTATACAGAAGCAAGATTGTCAGCAATCGCCGGAGAACTATTAAGGGACATTGAGAAAAGAACCGTCGAATTCATCCCGAATTTCGATGACACTTCAAGTGAGCCTACAGTGCTCCCTGCGATGTTCCCCAACTTGCTGGTAAATGGTTCTACAGGGATATCAGCGGGTTATGCGACTGATATTCCTCCGCATAATTTAGCGGAAGTGATTGATGGGGTCATCATGAGGATGGACAATCCTGCATGCACGGTGGAAGATCTGATGAAAGTGATCAAGGGGCCTGACTTCCCGACGGGCGGAATCATCCAGGGTGTCGAGGGTATCGCCAAGGCATACAAGACTGGTAAAGGTAAAATCATTGTTCGCGGCAAAGCTGAAATCGAGGATATCCGCGGCGGCAAACAGCAGATCGTCATCACGGAAATTCCTTATGAAATCAATAAAGCTAACCTGGTCAAGCGGATAGATGAATTCCGTCTCGATCGTAAAGTGGAAGGCATTTCGGAAGTGCGTGATGAAACAGACCGCACCGGCCTCCGTGTTGTCATTGAATTAAAGAAGGAAGCAGACGCAAACGGTGTCTTGCACTATCTTTACAAGAACAGTGATTTGCAGATTACCTATAACTTCAATATGGTTGCCATCAACAAGAAACGACCTGTTTTGATGGGACTTGCCGAGCTTCTAGATGCTTATATTGACCACCAGAAGGACGTTGTGACTAAACGTTCCCAATATGATCTTCAAAAAGCTCGTGACCGACAACATATCGTTGAAGGGCTTATTAAAGCTTTATCGATACTTGATCAGGTAATCGCAACGATCCGCGCTTCCAAAGATAAGCGGGATGCAAAGGATAACTTGATCAGCAAATTCGACTTTACCGAAGTCCAGGCTGAAGCGATAGTATCCTTGCAGTTATACCGACTGACAAATACCGATATTACTGCCCTTCAAGCCGAGGCGGAGGAGCTTGCCAAGAAGGTAGAGGAACTTACCGCCATTCTGGGGAGTGAGAAGAAGCTATTATCTGTCATTAAAAAGGAACTGAAGGATGTCAAAAAGCGTTTCTCAGATGACCGCCGGACTAAAATCGAGGAAGAGATTGAAGAAATCAAGATTAACCTTGAGGTTTTGATCGCAAGTGAAGACGTCATTGTAACTGTCACGAAGGATGGATACGTGAAACGGACAAGCCAAAGGTCTTATGCCGCATCCAATGGTCAAGATTTCGCCATGAAGGATACAGATAGACTGTTATCACAGTTGAATATGAATACAACTGATGTCTTGCTGTTGTTCACCAATAAAGGCAGCTACTTATACTTGCCTGTTCATGAACTTCCTGATATTCGCTGGAAAGATCTTGGTCAGCATGTAGCAAATCTTGTGCCGTTAGACCGGGATGAAGAAATCATCAAAGCTGTTCCAGTCACCGATTTCTCACAGAATTTATTCTTCTTATTTGTGACAAAGAATGGTATGGTGAAAAAATCCGAATTAAACCTATATAAAGCTCAGCGTTACTCCAAACCGCTAACCGCAATCAATGTTAAGGGTGACGACAGAGTTATCGATATACATGTAACCGATGGAGAAAAGGATTTGTTCCTTGCATCACATCTCGGCTATGGTCTATGGTTCAGCGAAGAAGAAATCAGTCCGATTGGGATCAGGGCAGCTGGCGTTAAGGGTATGAACCTGAAGGATGGTGATTATGTTGTCGGCGGGAAAATTATTGACAACAACCAAAGCCATTCCATCGTCATCGCTACCCAGCGTGGTGCCGTTAAGAAAATGAAGCTGTCTGAGTTCGAGAGGACTTCTCGAGCGAAACGGGGTGTCGTGATGCTGCGTGAACTGAAAGCAAATCCTCACCGTATTATTGGTGTGGAGGCTGTGAATGGCGAGGATGAAGTATTCTTCCAGTCAGAAAAACAGCAGATTGTATCTGTGAAAGCTTCAGAATTAAGGTACAGCGATCGATATACAAATGGATCTTTCCTGGTGGATGAAAGTGAAACAGGGAAATTCACAGGCATTTGGAAAAGCGAGAATGAACAAGATAAAAACTCACAATAGCAAGAGCTCCAACAAAAAACACAGTAAGATTGCTGTGTTTTTTGTTTTTTTTACCATAATCAGGGTATTACATAGATAGCTTCCTCTCTGACTAGGCAAAGCTGATAATGGGAGTGAAGTACCATTGTAAAGCAATTAGAATTTTGGTACATTGAAAACTATACTAAAATAGCTTATTGAAAGACTCTTTTCGTAAAACTTTTGGCATCTCGTTACATTACTAATGCCACAACACTTAAGGAGCAGCTAGAAAATGACTCCAAGGCTGTTCGCACAGGTAGAGATGGTATTATACGAAAAGTTATTTCAAGGTAAAAGCAGCTTTGTCAAAAACTAATAAAGGAGTTTTCTATGGAGATTTTTAACAACATCATATCTGAATTAAACAACTATATGTGGAGTTATATCTTAATTGCTGTCCTCGTAGTCCTGGGTACATATTTTACGTTCAGAACCAGATTTGTGCAGTTCAAGTTTTTCCCTGAAATGATCAGGGTGTTAAAGGATCCAGCCACTGTATCTTCTGAAGGGAAGAGAGGGAGGTCTTCATTCCAGGCATTTACGGTCAGCTTGGCTTCTAGAGTTGGGACAGGTAACCTGGCAGGTGTTGCGACTGCTATTTCAGCCGGAGGTCCGGGAGCTGTCTTCTGGATGTGGATCATTGCCCTTATTGGTGCGGCATCCAGCTTTATAGAAAGTACTCTAGCCCAAATTTATAAGGTTAAAGACACTGATGAGGCAGAATATCGCGGCGGTCCTGCTTATTATATGGAACGCGGGTTAAACAAACGCTGGTTAGGCGTTTTGTTTGCGATCATTATCGTTTTTACTTTTGGTTTGGTTTTTAGTTCTGTCCAATCGAATACAATTTCCCTTGCATTTGACCAGGCATTTGGATTCAATCGTTTTTGGATGGGAATCATTTTAACTGTTATGACTGCCGCAGTTATTTTTGGTGGCATCAAGAGAATTGCTTTTGTATCACAAATCATCGTGCCAATCATGGCGGTGATCTATTTAATCCTCGCATTGTTTATTGTGATTATGAATTTCAGTGAAATTCCGGCTATGCTCTCACTGATCGTTAACAGTGCTTTTGGCTTACAGGAAGTAGTTGGCGGCGGAATGGGAGCAGCGGTCATGATGGGAATCAAGAGAGGCCTATTCTCTAATGAGGCTGGTATGGGCAGCGCACCAAATGCAGCGGCCACTGCAGCAGTCACACATCCAGTAAAGCAAGGGTTAATTCAGACATTGGGAGTATTTACAGATACTTTACTCATTTGTACAGCAACAGCCTTTATCATAATTATGTCAGGCGAATATACGAATCCTGATTTAGATGGTATCCAGTTAACACAGGCAGCTCTGACAGCTCATGTAGGTTCATGGGCTCCAGCGTTCGTCGGAGGAGCTATTTTCCTTTTTGCCTTCACCTCAATTATCGGAAATTATTATTATGGTGAAACGAATATTGAATTCATCAAGGAAAGTCCTACAGCACTGTTTATTTATCGTCTTGCTGTTATCGCAATGGTTTTGTTCGGTTCAGTTGCCGAGTTAGCCTTTGTCTGGAATTTGGCGGATCTTTTCATGGGAATAATGGCCCTGATCAACCTAGTAGCCATAACCTTGCTTGCAAAGATCGCCATGGCAGCATTAAAGGATTATAGAGAACAGCGAAAAGAAGGAAAAGACCCAGTGTTTTATGCTGATACTATCGAAGGTTTGAAAGGAATTGAATCCTGGGAATACCGTAAACACGGAGAATCCAAGAATAACTAATCATCATTAACCTCTCTGATTAAATCAGAGAGGTTTTTTGTGCATTTTTTTACCATATTTGGACATGTTAAGGTATAACGGGGTGATGCAGGTTGAAAAAGGAGCTATTAATCACGTTCAGCGCATTCTTTTTTATGTCGTTAACCGCCCTTACCGGCGTATATGCAGGGGAGTCTAATGAAAAAACGGTGACGATTTCTGAAGAAAAAGTCGATGTAACTGGCGATGGAAAAAAGGATTTGATTTATGTAAAAGGAGTTCTTTTTGAAGAAGGGGCACAGTTTCTCAAAAAGATTTTTTTAAAAGTCAGAGCATCAAATGGTGAAATATATAAAATTGACCTAGATAGTGGATACGATCCCACTACTATTTATAAAGATTTGAACCACGATTCCGTAAAGGACATATTTATCAGTGTTCCTACCGGGGGAAGCGGAGGTCTATCGAATTTTTATTTATATAGTTTAAAGGATTTCCAAGTTACCAATCTGACAGTACCAGAACCTCTTGCAGTCAACAGCCAATTTGAGGATGGTTACAAGGCTTCCATAAGTATCCAGGAAACAGGCCAGTCATATAGTTTTGATCTAAGCGACAGAAAAGAGGAGTACGAACGCCTTGGTTTATATCAGGATGGAAAGCTGAATGAACCAACAGAGTTAATGGTTCTTCCTTTTGGAATTTTAAAGCCGATTAAGGTAAAAGGTGATCTTTATGGGTTAAAAGGTATCCAGCGAATTAATGGTGCATATAACGCCGATGGAATTGCGAATATTGAATCGACATGGATATATGAAAAGGGAAAATGGCAGCTAATAAAAGCAGAGGTCAAGAGCCTGGAAACTTAAAAATATAGGCGATTGTCACGGATTTCGGTTCAAAGGCATATGATATCGGAAAAGGATTCTTTTAGCAGGAAGGAGCCTTGTGCCGTGAGCAAATTCAAGCCAGAACGATTGAGCGTTACCTTTATTCCACCAGCAACTGCTTTTGTACCGATAGATAGCAGGAAGTATACTTTAACACATTCCGATCTAACTGGAGAGCTGTTTTTAGCAGTCGGTAATGTGTATGATTACCAGGCAATCAATTTTGAAATGCGGGATGAAGTTTTGGCAGACTGGATCACCATCAATGGTGAATACTTGCTGTATGCTAAGGTGTATATCAGTAATGGGGAATACGACCTGAATATGTCCAGGATCCGGTATATGATTTTCAAAAAAGAGCTGGATTTAGCACTGACTGCGATAGTTTATGGAGATAAAAACTTCTACACATATTATCCTTGGCTGCTCGATGCTCCAATTTACGTACAGTTTTCATCTATTTACCCAGAATTTAATCAGGTAGAATACTATGGTACGCCAAGAACGTATCTTACGAAAGTGAATAACAAAAGAACCCGAGAAGCACAGGCTTGAACCTGTGCTTTTTAAATTATTCGTTGATAGCAATCCAATTAAGGAAGATATAATAATATTATGTAAACAAAATAGGTCGATTGAAAGAGTATAAAGGAAGATTGGATTGACTTTAAGTATAATGATTTAAAGACAATGCAATGAATCAACTGTAAAAATAAGAAATAATAGAGTTCTTAAAAGTATTCGGTAAGTTTAAATCATCCCAGAAGCCAAATTGATGATTGAGAAAATGGGTTTTTTATAGCAAAGCAAATGGATCTAAATAAAAAGCAGTTGAATTTAACTAATACAAAACTAAATTGATTTGAGTAAAAGTACAAATGATGGATAAGTGAATTAACTAATACAAAACTAAATTAATTTACATAAAAATATAATGATGAATATGTGTATTTATGAAAATTTTAATTTTGTCTCACTGATTTAAGTATACTTAGTCAATGAGATATCAATTTAAAGTTTTGATTCAACTTCCTAGAATTTATGTTATGTAAACTAGAAAATAGGATTTTTATTAGAGGTTATTCAGGAGTCCTCTCCTCCCGTTTTTCCTAAATGAAACACGAAAAATCATCTGCACCATTGGCTGATCATTTTTCGTGTTTTTATTGTGCTTCTATTCCTCGATCTTATGTGAAACAAAATCACTATTTTGATTTACATTTGTATAAGTGGATCTTCCTAAATAAAGCGGAATTGTGAGCTCATCGAAATTTGGCATGCCGTTTTTAAGGAATTTATCTGGATCCCTGTAAAATTGTACGATATTTGCAACGAACCAATCGTGGTCACCGTAACTGTTGCGGTCTATGACCTCACACTCATATGCTATA